>NZ_CP036268.1:5075612-5228745 GCF_007744515.1 Stratiformator vulcanicus | reverse complement strand
GACGGAAAGTCTACCAAATCGCGATCGGGCGGTAGACTCTCCAAACACCTTCCGAAGAAGACTTCTCAGAAATTGCTGAAATTGTCGGCGTTAAAATTGTTATCTCTTTGCTCGACTTGGCGAAACGCAATGTCCGCGCAAGCGAACAGGCCGGGCAGAAAGCTGTCCCCGGCCTGTCGATTTGCTGACGGGATCACGTGATCGGCTTACTGCAGCCCCTCGACCTCGAATTTCCCGATGTCGGTCGTCTCACCGTCTTTGATCGTCACTTTGTAGGCCCGCTCGACGTAGCCGACTTTTTCCTGCCAGAGTCGGAAGGTGTGTTCGCCGGCCGGGAGCTTTTCGATCGTGAAGGTGCCATCTTTGGCGCTAACGGCGGCGTACGGGTGATCGCTGACGTACCAGAAGGCGTTCATCCAAGGATGGATATCACATTTGACTGGATAGGGCAGAATGTCTGGTCCGCTCAACGGTTCTTTTTCCGCTGTGGCGTTGGCCGAGACGAGGTCGTTGATTGCATCGGCCTGCTGCCGGAGAGGATAGGTGTGGATGTTGTGTGAGCAACCATCGCTATTGATGAATTTGAGTGGCTGGCCCACGCGGACGATGGCGGCGTGCGGAACGAACACACAGCCCTGATTGTCGAATACGAACGGTTCTTCGGGCGGATCCTGCAGGTCCGGGTGGACGTCCGGCTTTGCCCCGCGGCGGCCGTACCAGTACACGAAGACGTTCGCGACGCCGCCGGTTTCCTGATCGATGACGACCTCATTTTCCGGGATCGGATTGACCGCGCAGATCGCGGGATCCTTGTTGATCTTGTTCTTTGGAAGGAACGTCGGCTCCGGGATGTCGCCTTTAATCACGAATTGCCCGGTCAGATTCCCCCAGCCTTCGGCATGGGCTTCAATATCTGTCAGGCAGAAGCTAGCGGTCGCCGCAATGGCGAACACGAGTAGTGAGCGTCGCATGAAAAAACCTCGAATCGGTAAACTCGGTCCCAACGGATCGCGGACAGGCCGGGGCCGTCCTCTACAATTGTCGTCCGTCTCCATTATTAGTATCTCGGTGCAGGTTCCGCCAGTATCGAATTCCGTCAGCCGCAGGGTCGACGAGTCTCGCTCAACCCATGCCCGATCCCATCTATCTCGACAACAACGCAACGACCCGGCCTCTGCCGGAGGTCATCGAGACGGTCGCCGAGGCGTCGCGTATCGCCTTCGCCAACCCGGGCAGCCGTCACGGTTTGGGCCGCCAGGCCCGGCAGATCCTGGAGGATTCCCGCGAATCGATTGCGAAGATCATCGATTGCGACCCGTCCGAATTGATCTTCACCAGTGGCGGCACCGAGTCGATCAATCTGGCACTGTTCGGTTTCGCCACGGGTCCGCGCCGCAAGCTCGTGCGCCCCGCCGGCGAGCATCCCGCGACAGTTGAAGCGACCGAATCGCTTCGCCAGCGTGGCTGGGGCATCGCCGAAATCGCGCTCGACGGGGCAGGGCGGTTCGCCCCGGCTTCGCTCGATGCGATCGATTGGACACAGGTCGGCTTAGCGACTTCGCTCCTGGCACACAATGAGACCGGTGTGATTCAGGATCTCGCGCCACTCGCTGCTCGCTGTCGGGAACAACGGGTCCCTCTGCATATCGACGCCCTGCAAGCGGTCGGCAAAATGCCGGTCTCGTTCCGCGAACTTGGCTGCGCTGCGCTGTCGTTCGGGGCCCACAAGTTTCATGGGCCACGCGGTGTGGGCGGCCTTGTGATTTGTCGCGGCTGGAAGCCGACGCCGTTGCAATTCGGCGGGTTCCAGGAGCACGAACTACGACCGGGGACCGAACCGGTCGCGTTGGTCGCCGGAATGGCGAAAGCCTTGGAACTGTGGTCAAACGAGCGTGACGACCGCACGGCTCGCATGACGTCGCTGCGGGACCGCTTCGAGTCGAGTCTTGCCGAGAAATGCGGCCCGATCGTGATCAACGGGTCCGAAGCGAACCGTCTGCCCAACACGTCGAATATCGCGTTTCCGGGTCTCGACGGCGAAGCGCTGCTCGTCACGCTCGACCTCGAAGGCATCGCCTGCTCGCTTGGTAGCGCGTGCAAAAGCGGCTCGGTCGAGCCATCGCCGGTTCTGGTCGCGATGGGCCTAACGGCGGACATCTACAACGCCAGCGTCCGCTTCTCACTCGGAGCCGACACGTCCGAGGCGGAGATCGATGAGGCGGTCAGTCGAATTGCGGGGGTGGTCGCCAGCCTGCGGGCTGTCGAAGCGGCGGTCTGACGCTCAGCGTGCCGCCTGTTTCTTCTCAAACTCCGCGATCCACGGTTCGGGATCGGCTTCGAATTCCGATTTGCAGCCGGAACAGCAGACCCAGTAGGTCCGGCCTTTGTACGTGACCTGCATCGTGCCCAGACCCTGTGAGACGACGCAGGTCCGTTCGCCGTAGCCTTCGTCAATGAGCGCGAACGACGTGCCGGACCGTTGATTCGAGACCGTGTCGAATTTGTTGAACCGGCCGGCCCCGCGGGCTTTGAACATTTCCAACAGAAAGCGGTTGTTCTCCTGCTGATTAAACACGACTTTCCACCGCTCACTCGGATCGACCGGGTCGACTTCGGCCATTTCGATCTTGAAGGATCGCTGCGGACGACCATCGTCATCGTATTCGCTCTCCGGTTGGGCGATGAAGCCCCCTTCAAGAACGCGTTCGCGTCTATCGGCGTCCAGGATCACGAACCGGAACTTCTCTTCGTCGGGCAGCCATGTCAGCCGGGCTTCGCTGAGGTACGGGTTTTCCTCGGACTGCATCACCAACGCGGGTTGCTTCGGGTTGGTGCGATGGTCCCACAGCCAATCGGTCATGTGGACGGTGTGGCCGCGATAGGTGTTGCCGTCCCACCCGCCGACGACGATTTGTAACGGCTTGAGTGCCTCGCGAACGGACTTCGCCGACGCGCGATCGGCCGCGCCGGCGTTTCCGCCGGCAACTTCGTTCGACGGCGCCAAGTCCAACACGACGGGGCGGAAGGTTCGGTCCGAGATATCTGGCGAATCGGAAGTCCCGTTCGTTGATTCCGCGGTCGCCGCGGCCCGCTGCGAGTCGGTCGCGGCATCGACTTCCGAAACCGAATCACCCGAGGGCTTCTCGGAGCATCCACAAATCAGGATCGCCGTGAGGCTGAACAGGGCGATTTCGAGTGATCGATTCATCTTTTGACATCTCGTCGCTACGGACCAATGGCAGCACCTCGGCCAAGTTTTACCCACGCGGAGCGTACCAACGTTCGCCGAAAACTGGCAGCACGAGTGCTGGACTGTCGTCGATTCGGGTTCACCCGAGGTGAAATTGATCACGGTTCTCGCCGAATGACGATTTCAAATCAAATTTTGTAATCGAAGGTAAGTCTTTTTCCAGGAATACTTTGCGCGCAAAGTATCGCCGTAGACCGTACTGTGGCACGCCCATCGCATTTTCTGATATCGCCGACGACGGGGATCAGTCAGCAGAAAACAACACACCCACGCTTTCCCCAAGCGACCCTATGGAGATGAGATAATGTTGACCAAGATCATGCTGTGCGGAGCAATGGCCCTCGGCGTTGGTGCGATCGGCACCACTCAGGAAGCTCAGGCCGGACACGGCTATTATCCGCCGATCAACCCCGGTTGCGGTTACTACGGCGGGCCGGTCCAACCTTACGGCCCGGTCTACAACCGTGGCTTTAATCGTGGATTTAATAACGGCGGTCTTAACAACGTTGGTTTCAACCGCGGTATTGGCAACTTCGGGTACGGCCAAGGCCTCTACCGGGGACGACCGGGAATCAACCCGTACCTCCCTTACGGGAACCGCGGCGGTCGCAGAGGTTTCTTCGTGCAAACTCCCAACTTTGCACTCGGCATCCGCCGCTAGGGCCACAGGCCGTTCGTGTCTCCGGGACACTTCGTGTCTTTGGGCCTGCGGCAGCAGGGGATGAGACCGGGGGGTGAGGTGTTCGCAGGAATGCCTCTCACCTCTGGCCTCTCAACCCTCACCTTTCATCCGGGCAAGGTCGGCGTGGCGGTGTGGGTGGACACTGTGTTCCGTCCCTCCCGTCTTCTCACCCGTCACGCCGCCGCCCGTTCGATTTATCCGTTTCCTCGAACCCGCACGATGCCATGTCGGGAATGCTCCCGACACTTAGCCCGACATCGGACGCAAAGGGCCCTGTTGAGGGACACTTACGAAGCTTCGGCACGCAGGCAGCGTTTGCCGGCAAGCCGAACGCTCGAATCCAACTGGAGAATAAGATGTTCCAGAAACTACTAATGGCCGGCGCCGTCACACTCGGAGTCGGAGCTGTCGATTTGATCGGCACCAACGGACGTCCGATCGTCGGAGCGAACGAAGCTCAGGCGCAGCGGATCTACATCGGCCGCAACTATAATCGCGGTCGGCAATTCGACCGTCGATTCCAAGATCGTCGCTATTACGGCGGCTATCACAATTTCAATCGACATCAGTCGTTCCACCGCGGCCGCTTCAACAACTTTTACGGTAATCGAGGCTACTACGGTGGCCGTCACTTCAACGGTGGACGCCGTTTCAATCGCGGTAACGCGTTTTACTACCGCGGCAACAACTTCAGCTTCGGCTTTCGTTATTGATCCGCGCGAGTCGACAATTGTCGCACGCGAAGCCCCGGGCGGCTCTTGTCCGGGGCTTTCTCGCGAGAACCGAAGTGAGTTGGCCAGATTCTGATGGCGTGTCGCGAGGGTTGCATTCGCTCGCTCGCCGATCGGAGTGGTCGCTTATCGCGCCGTAAATCGGCATGGGCCATGTTGGCCGAAGGACGCGGAAACCAAGCGAAGAGCCGAGGCAATTCGGCTCAAAATCAGTGCCATCCCAAAGCCGGGTCAACTTTATAGGGCGGCTTGCGGGTAGAATCGATTATCGCGAATCGACGAATCGGTACACCTTTTGCCGATTCCGGGTATGATTCCCCGTGGAGGGGCATCCACGGAGTGGCCGCACGACGGACGGATTCGCACGTCGACAGGTCGAATCAAAATCAGGGGAGAAGCAGGATGTTCAAGAGTATGTTGATGGCGGGAGCCGTTGCGCTGGCGCTGGGCTTTGCGGAAATCAGTGACACCGCCGGCAACACGGTCGTCGGTGCCAGCCAGGCGGACGCCCAAGTGTTTTACGCGGGCGGCGGCTATTACGGAGGCGGCTACTACAGTCGACCTTATTACAGCGGCTACCGAGGCTTTTACGGCCGACCCTACTACGGTGGCTACTATGGAGCCGTCGTTCGGCCGCGCGTCTACCGACCTTATTACGGCGGCTTTTACGGCCGACCCTACGGTGGCTACTACGGCTATGGCGGCTACGGTCGCGGCTTCTCGTACTTCGGTCCGCGAGTCGGAATCGGAATCCGGTTCTAAGAACTCGTGAAATGGGTCACGCTTCCAAAGCCCACGGATTGCAATCCGTGGGCTTTTCGCGTTTCTACTGCCCGCCTTCTTCGCGTTTGCTCCAGAACGGAAGTTTCACGCCGCCGTCGATGGTGAGGGTGGAGCCGATCATGTAGCGGCTTTCCTCGCTGAGCAGATAGACGACGGCGTCGCCGACTTCGGAGGGTTGGCCGAGACGGCCGACGAGCAGTGACTCGCCCCCCTCTTTGAGCTGCTCCTCGGTGAAGAACTTGCGCTCGCCGGGGGTGTCGATCCAGCCGGGGTGGCAGATGTTGATGCGGATGCCGTACTTGTAGCATTCGACCGCGGCGGTGCGGGCCATGTGATCGATCGCCGCTTTGGCCATGTTGTAGGCGATCGCGGTCGGGAAGGCGATTTCCGCGTGCGGGCTGCTGATCACGACGCACGTCCCGCCGCCGTTGTCCCGCATGTGCCGTCCGGCGGCGCGGAGCGCGTAGAACGCGCCCCACATGCTGATGTCGATCGTTTTCTTGACGCCTGCCATGTCAGCATCGAGAAATGGCTCGCGGTCAGAAAAGGCAGCGTTCGAGACGAAGGCGTTCAAGCCGCCCAGACCCTCGGCCGCTTTGGCGACCAGTTCTTCGACCTGTGCCTGGTCGGAGGCATCGGCCTGAAGCACCACGGCTTTGCGGCCGAGTGAGCGGACTTCGTCGGCGACCTTCTCGGCCGACTCTTTGTCACCGCGGTAATTGATCGCGCAATCGGCTCCATCTTTCGCCGCTGCCAAAATACAGCCCGCTCCGATTCCCTTACTGGAACCGGTGACGAGCAACTTCTTACCTTCCAAACGCAAGCCGGACATCGGCGACTCCTGCGGGATCTACCGTGACATATCGGAAACAAAAACCAGCCCGTGTGGGCAGGCAACCCCGAAAGATACCGGGGTTCGCCGGGCGGGCAAAGCGTCTGCTGACCCGGCGGTTGTTGCGAACGCATCAGCCGTGCCCTATGTTCGCTGGTCGCCCCGGTTGATACCGAGAGCGACAGGATAGAATTTTCTCACCGCGGACCCGCCATGACTAACGCTCGAAACGTCTTCGCCCTCCCTCTGGCAGCCCTGCTCCTTGCCCCCTCTGTCGTCACTGCGCACGAGGGACACAGCCACGCGCATCAGGAAGCCTCCGCCGAGACGAAGGCGGCGATGCTCAAGGCCGCCCGGCAATTCCTGGCGACGCTCGACAAAGAGCAGAAGGAAAAAGCGACGTTCGAGTGGAACTCCGATCGACGTGAGAAATGGGCCTACCTGCCCGATAAATTCATCAAGCCGGAAGGCAAACGCTTCGGCCTCGCCATCGAAGACATGAAGCCCGAACAGCGCCTTTGGGCTCGTGGGCTGGTGCAGTCGGCGCTGACCAACAAAGGTCACTTGCAGGTTCTGGCGATCCAATCGCTTGAGGCGGTCCTGTTCGAGCTCGAAAACGGGGCGCCTCATCGCAAGCCCGAACTCTACTACGTATCGATCTTCGGAACGCCGTCGGAGAGCAAGTCATGGGGCTGGCGGTTCGAAGGCCATCACCTTTCACTCAACGTGATGCTGATCGACGGCAAAACGTTCTCGGTCACACCCAGCTTCTTCGGCACCAATCCGGCGGAAGTCCTGTCGGGTCCACGGGCCGGGCTGCGGGTGATTGCGGATGAAGAAGACTTCGCCTATCAGCTCATTGACTCAATGAGCCCCGAGCAGTTGGAGAAGGCGGTCTTCCAGAAGCGGGCCCCGGCTGATGTCATCACCAAGGCGAAAAGCCGCGTCAGCAAGGACGACTTTCTTCCGGCGAAAGGCATCCGCTACAGCGAGCTGAGCAAGGATCAGCAGGCCATGCTCCACAAACTGATCGGAACCTACACGACCGACAAATACGCCGATGGCGTCATCAGCCAGTTCCGAGCGCGTCGCAAAACGAAAGAGCAAACCGACATCCACTTCGCCTGGGCCGGCAGCACGACGCGGGGCGAAAAGCACTACTACCGCATCCAGACGCCCGAGTTCCTGTTCGAACTCGACAACACGCAGAACGGAGCCAATCACATCCACGCCGTCTGGCGTGATTTCAACGGCGACTTCGGCCGCGATCTCTTAGGCGATCACCACAAAGCATCGCACAGTGAGTGATCGCCAACGACACAAGCCGCGCACGAAGTAAGCGGATCGATGTTGCGCCGCCCGTTCATCCGCTTACTTCGTGCGCGGCTTGTTTTCTTTCTAATTCACGACGACCGAGGCCGACTCTTCGATCGCCTGATGGGCGGCTTCTCGCAATGACTCCGCTTGCTCTTGCGAGAGCCCATCGGGTTTCCAATCGATCTCGACGGCGCTATTGCCGGTGGTCAACTCATAGATGGTGCAGCCCCCGAGATAGCAGCCCGCATCGTTGGCGTGCTTGGCATCGAGACCGAGCTTTTTCTCGCCGGTGTCCGAATTTCGTCGCCACCAGGAACCGACGACCAAGCTGCCGCGTTCGTTCGGCAGGCTCTTCTGCGTCGTGTCGGAATAGTCGAAGTCGGGATCGGGAACGACGACTCGCCAATTAGGCATCGCCCGGGCCTTCTGGAAGGCGGTGCCGATGGGGATGACTCGCAGATCATAGCGATCGGCAAATTCGTTGTACGCCGCGTGCAGGCCCTCGTACATCGATTGTTGATTCAGTGAGCCGTCTTGGAACATCTCGTGATCGGCGCGATACGCCCACGATTCCAAAACGAGAATCTCGGCGTCGGGAGCATACTTCCGCACGGCTTCGATCAACTCCCGACCGTGCGGTTCAAATGTTTCGGGCCGAAAGCTGTGGGCGCTGAATTGTTGAATGGTGACATAGTCCCAATCGTCCGCTTGCAATCGCTCGATGAGATTGAACCGTTGCTTGTCCTCCTTAAAGCGACGGTAACGTCGTCCTTCCCGGTCCTCCGGATCGGTTAACGCTTTCTTGAGAGCCGATGCGTGCTGCTCCATCCGCCCCCCGCCAATGTTCGCCTTGCCGATCACAAATGGAGTCCCGGCGTCGTCACCGATCTCATCGAGAAATGATGTCGCGTTATTGGCGAAGCTGTTGCCGATCGTGAGGATTTTGATCGGTTCCGCATCCGAAGTCGTCTCCCCGGCCACAACTTGGCCGGCGAGAATCAGAGTCAATCCGCAGAAGACAGAACGCAGCATAGTTGGCCTCTTTCGATGCAGTGACAGAGTCACCGTTAGACAATTCAGGAACCGTTGATGCATTCGGTTTTACGGTGACGCGCGAGCAACTGCAATTGTTGATGCGGGCTCGATCGCACTCAGGCAGGGCGAATGATCATAGGGGACATCGCACTCAGTTAGACTGAGTCGAAGAAAAGCGAAACGCATATCGCCGAAACCACGGCCAGCATGATCGTCGACGCAATGAACGGCCAGACGAATCGGCGATCGCGATAACGGATCAGGCCGTAGCCTGAGATGCCGAACGCGATGGGCACGACGACCGGTGGGGCGCAGGCCGCGGCAACCATCCACCGACTATTGAGAGCGAGGCCGAAGCCGGAGACGACAAGACAGATGGCCGACAAAACAAGAAAGTCGCCCACCAGTGCGGCGGCTCCCTCGATAGAGTCGCATGATCCCTTGGCGGGCGAGCGGCGATCCCACAAAAAGACCCACGGGGTGGGACCCGTGGGCTTTGGATTTTGCTCTTTTCTCATCCTCGCCATTCAGGACGAGAAGCTGCTGCCGCAGCCGCAGCTGTTCTTCGCATTTGGGTTGTCGAACGTGAAGCCGCGCTTGTCGAGGCCGTTGTAGAAGTCGATCGTGGTGCCGTCGAGGTAGAGAGCGCTCTTCTTGTCGACAGCGACCTTGAGGCCATGCTGCAGGGAGACGTGATCCTTGCCGGCATCGGTCTTTTCGTCGAAGCCGAGGCTGTAGGAGAAGCCGCTGCATCCACCACCGGCGACGCCGACGCGGAGGACCGAGTCGTCCGACATGCCCTGTTCTTCCATGACCCGCTTGATCTCGCCGACCGCTCCCTCGGTCACGTTGATGATCGAAGGCCCGGACTGAACGGGTGTTGCGACGGTTTCGGTGTTTTCAGGAGCGGTGGTCGTTTCGGACATCGCTTGGAATCTCCGCTATGCAAAATGGGAACACAGTTTTAGGCAGGTAATGAGTAAGTAGTATAGCATCGGGTGTCAACAGGGTCGATGGGCGAGAACATGCAGGGGAATGAAATGGTCGATCTGAAAGGGTCATCGCTGTTGCATCAGTTGATCTACCTATTCACCAGCCTCGAAGTCGGATCAATCGGTTCGGCTCTGATGGCAAAGGAATTCGACGATCAATTCTTTCGGTCGATATCGACCGGTCCGGCCGCCATTCCAATCCTGACGGACGCTCTTCGAATGGTCTGGTTGTCGCTGATTATGTCGGGAATGTTTATTCCGTTCGCAATATTAGCGTTGGTGGCGACAGCGATGTATTCAGAGTGGTCAACTCATCGCGATTGTGGGAATTGGCCATTATTCACCGCGATTCTCCTGTTCGGTATCTGGCCAATTTGGATGTACGCCGCTTCACCGATATTGTTCACTCGACACTAATGTCCCTTGCTCGCGCGGCGGGCTTGTTTATCGACAATCGAAATGATGCTGAGCTGAAACCATGCCCCTGTTCCCCGACACTCCCCGCACCCGCCTTGCCGACCTTGAAGACGGTGAGGAGGCCGAGTTCTTTGCCCTCTTGGTGCAGAAAGACAAGAGCACGACTCGCGACGGCAAGCCGTACTACCGCGTCCAGTTCCGCGATCCCGGGCGGACCGTGACGGCGATGGTGTGGAATGACTCGCCGCAGTTCGCCGATTGCCATGGCTCGTGGCAGCCGGGGCACTTCTTTCGGATGACCGCCAAGTTCGGCCAAACAAAGTACGGCCCGCAGATCGACCTCCGCGAGATTCGCGCGGTGACCGACGACGACCGTACCGACGGCTTCGACCCCGCCGACTTCAGCGAATCGACAAAGTTCGACCGCCCCGGCCTCTTCGCCGAGTTGAATTCGCTCGCCCAAGAGCATATCGACGACCCGCAGGTGCTCCGCCTCGTCACCGAGATTCTTGATGACAACGAAGCAATGCTGCTGACCCATCCCGCGGCCGCCCGCAATCACCACGCTTTCGTCGGCGGCTTTCTCGAGCACGTCGTCTCCGTCACCCGCACCGCGGCCTATCTCGCCGACAAGTACGTTGACCTTTACCCGGAGATGTCGCCGCCGCTGTCGAAAGGCCTTGTCGTCGCCGGGGCGATCTTACACGACATCGGCAAGCTGATCGAACTCCGCGCGACCCCCGCCGGGGCCGAGTACACCGCCGAAGGCCGGCTCGTCGGGCACATTCTCCTCGGCCGAGACATCGTCCGCGACAAGGCGAACCAGATCGAAGACTTCGATGCCGAGACGCTCCTCCGGCTCGAGCACATCGTGATCAGCCACCAGAACCTCCCCGAATGGGGCAGCCCCATCAGCCCGCACACCCCCGAGGCCCTGCTCGTCCACTACGCCGACGACATCGACGCCAAGTTCCAGATGATGGCCTCCGCGTTGTCGCCGACCGATGCGCAGGACGAATTTACCGGGCGGGACAACGGGCTGCGTCGTATGATCTTTCGTGGACTCCACCGCGAATCCGAATCACCGGAGTGACGACCATGCCCGCCACGCAACTTGAACAGGCCGTGCAGGCCGATGCTGAAGTTGATCCCCGGCCGATGCCGGAGCCGGGGCGTTGCCTCCGTCTCTCCGGAGTCAGCTATGACGAATACGACGCCATCTCAGAAGCAATCGGCGAGCGGAATATTCGGATCACCTACATCGATGGTGAATTGGAAATTATGTCCCCGAGCTACAAGCATGACTGGGCAAAGATGTATTTCCACAACGCCGTGCTGGTACTGGCGCGGCAGTTGAAAATAAAAATCAGGGCGTGTGGCTCGACGACTCACAAACGCAAGTCGTCCGACAAGGGTTTCGAACCCGATCAGGCTTATCACATCATGTCGATTCCCAGTCTGGGTCGGCTTGGTACTTACGAGCCCACGAAAGACGTCCCTCCTGATCTCGGGATTGAAGTCGACGTCTTCAGCAAGAGCCTCGAGCGGCTTCCTCTTTACGCAGATTTCGGAATTGGCGAGGTCTGGCGTTACGACAATCGCAACTTGGACATTCTACAGCTTCGCGACGGAGGATATGTCCGTATCGAGCAAAGCGTTTGCTTCCCCGGCGTCACGTCAGAACTGATTCTTGAATCGCTCGAAGTCATGGATGTTGACGACGACCTCGAATGGATGGATCGATATACCGAAATCGTGCGAGAGCGTTTGAACTTGGGCGACGACGAAAATTCGTCTTGACCGCGCGAGCGGGTTCGTGGCACACCTGCCGGGTTCATCGCAAGAAGCGATGAGCTAGAAACGCGAAGCGACGTTACTTCGCTTCTCGCTCACCGCTTCAACCTTCTCGTTGCTCTAAACTCTCGACTCAAGATGCTCTTCACTAAAATGCACGGAGCGGGAAACGAATTCCTGCTCATTGATGGCCTCGATCTCCCCCTTCCCCCGCATCTCGACTTCGCTTCGATCGCGGCGCGAGCCTGTGATCGCTCGACCGGTCCCGGGGCCGATGGGCTCATCGTGTTGGAGCACGCCAGCGGCCTTGACGCCCGCATGCGGATCTTTAACGCCGACGGCAGCGAAGCCGGCGCCTGCGGCAATGGCCTGCGTTGCGTCGGGAAATATCTTTACGACCACAAATACATCCGCCGCAAAGACGCCACGATCGCCACCGCTTCGGGCAAGCGAGAACTCACACTTGAAGTTGTCGCGGGCGAAGTTGTCAGCGTCAGCGTGTGGATGGGGAATGTGAGGCTAGAGGCCAGAGGCGAGAGGCGAGAGGACAAAAACACACAAGCCCGCAGCGCAAGCAAGGGACTCCAGGGACCGCCTCCCGATCGCTATAAAATCTGGCCGCTCCAAGAGCTCCGCCAAGCCGATCTCTCCGTCGTCCCGCAACCCTCAACCGTCGTCCAAGTCGGCAATCCCCACTGCGTGTTCTTCGTCGACGAGTTAAGCGATGAATTAATTCACGAACTCGGTCCGGCCATTGAGACTCATCCCGCCTTCCCCGATCGCACCAACGTTGAATTTGCGAGAATTAATTCCCGAACCGACGTAGCCCTCCGCGTCTGGGAACGCGGCGTGGGCGAAACCGCTGCCTGCGGCACCGGCGCCTGCGCGGCCATTGCCGCAGGCATTCACGCGGGCCTCTTAAACCGCGACGCCACCTGCCACCTCCCCGGCGGCGACCTGCAGGTGAGCTGGATTAATGCCGGTAGTCAGATTCGATTAACCGGGCCGGCCGTGACGGTGGGGGTGGTGGCGTGGGAACAGCCGGATCAGTTCGCGAAAGCGGCATGATGCCGTCGAAACACCTCTGGTTCAAGAAGCGCTCGACTCTTCCAATCGCTCGCTGATCCACGCATTGAGGCTCTTGCCGGATGCCTCGGCCTGAGCCGAAACGCGCCGGTGAAGATCGGGACCGAGCCTAAGTAGAAATTTCCCCGAAAACGGCTTCTCCGGCTCCTCGCCCCGCTCAGTGCAAAATTCGATGTAGTCGTCGACAGAGTCGCGAAACGCCTGCTTAAGTTCTTCCACTGACCGACCTTCGAACGTAATCACGTCCCGAATGCCGAGTACCTCGCCGTGAAAAATATCGGCCGAGTCGTCGAACTCGATGCGGCCGAAATAGCCTTGGTATTCAATCACATGCTTGTCCAAAAGTTGATGATCACGTCAACGGTACTGATCAACACCTGCCTCAATTAAGAACCTTCGTACGGACCTAATCTGAGCTCGACTCGCTTCCGGCGCAGGATGTGGTCGGTGAAATACAGCTCGCACCCCATTGAGAGCGACCCGCACACGAGATCCACGGCCCTCTCTCACATCAGAACCGAGCCACTTGAGCATGCTTTCAATATCTCGCCACGCGAGATTTGATTTGACAGGCTCCTCAAATATCGAATGCAGCATCTTCCTGTGCTTTTGCATTGCGACAGCTTCTCGACAAGATGAGTAATTGTCATCGGGCTTTCGTCTCCGAAGGGGCAACTGCTCTCCTCAACGAGGAATTCTGGTTCGCAAGCCAGAAAGCAATGCAGGTATGATAGTACCATTTTACGGTACTGTTTTCAAATTAACGACGCCAATATCGCCATCCCGGCACTAAAAAGCACAGCCCGCTCACAACCCCGAAGAGCGTGATGCTCAGGTTCGGTACGCCGGTTCGTTCGGACCAGCTTTCCCAGGCGGCCATGACGACCGAGGTGGCGAAGAGGACGGCGGCTTGGAGATAAAACCTTCCCGTGAGGATGCCGGCTTTGACTAAGAAGGTAATCCCGGCGAGCAGGGCGAGAACTGGCGAGAGACTTAAAACCGGCAGGTTGAGGGTCCACTCAATGGCGTAAAGCAAGGTCGAGCCCGCCATGGCTCCGGCCCAGGTGTGGGCGATCTGGCGTTCGACGAACGTGATCGGTCCGCTGCGTTTGCGGAGGTTCCAGAAGATCACTGCCCACAGACCGAGGCCGACGGTCCAGAGAAATAAATAGGGCCAGCGCGACGTACTTAATCCGCTGATGACGCCGTCGGCCGCACCGAGCTGTAAGGCATTCGTCACGACGCAAAGTATTAAGAGCGCGAGGGCGTGCCACATCCATAGCAGGCCCCAGTTCTCCAATACCGTAGCATGGTGCGTCTCGCGAAAGGCCCGAGTAAAGATGCCGCTGAACCGACCGCTGCGCGCGGCGAGAGGTTCACTGGCGAGATAGCGCTCTAAATCATCGGCTAGAGTGCCGGCCGATTCATACCGTAAATCGGCCGGCTTCTGCAGGCACTTCACAGCGATTAATTCCAGATCGCGGTCGCAATTCGGATGAATCGTTCGCGGCGGCGGGGCGTCCTGTTCTAAGACTCTTAAGAGAATATCAACCGGCGTGGCCCCCTGAAATGGCGGCCGTCCCGCCAGGCAGGCATAAAGGATCGCCCCCAACGAATAAACATCGGACCGCGGGCCGATGTCCCCCCGATTGCCGGCCGCTTGTTCGGGGGACATGTAAGCCGGAGTGCCGAGGACGGCGCCGGTTTGAGTGAGCGAGGGAGACGAGAGAATCGGGGGAGAGGAAGCAAGAACTGCGGCCTCGGTCTCTCGATCGCTCGTCTCCCGCGCCTCACCCCATCGACCCGCGACCCGCTTCGCCAAGCCGAAGTCGCTCACGTACGGCCGGCCCTCCGGGTCGATCAAGATATTCGACGGCTTCAGATCGCGGTGCAGGACGCCTTGAGAGTGGGCATAGTCGATCGCGCGGCAGATGGGCACGAGCAAACGGGCGATTTGATGCGGGGGCAGAGGGCCGGTCGCGATGCGGTCGGCCAGCGTTTCCCCCTCGATCAATTTCATGCTGAAGAACGGGACGGCCTGTCCGTCGCGGTCGACCATGCCGATGTCGTGGATCGGGACGATGTGCGGGTAGGCCAGCGCCGCTGCCGCCTCGGCTTCGGCTTCAAACCGCGCCCGTTCCTCGGGCGTGGTGAGTTCGCTCAGCCGGAGCATCTTCAAAGCGACGATGCGATTGAGGCTCTTCTGCCGGGCCCGGTAGACGACTCCCATTCCCCCGCGGCCCAGTTCGCCCAGAATTTCGTAGTCATCGAGGGTCGGAGAAGGCGCCGAATCGCTCGGGGCGATGGCGGGGGCGGTCTCGTCAAACCATCCGGAACCGAGGTCGTTGGCCATCTCGGCGAGTGCGGCCAACTCTCTCAGATCCTGCTCTGCGGCCGGATTTTCAGCGATTTTCTCCGTAAGTGCATTCACTGCATCGGGTTGCGTTGATATGTAGGCAACCGCGTTGGCGAGCCATTCTTCGTCGAAATTGGGATTAGGAGAAGAATTTGGCGCAGGATTCGTCATATCATGCAGATATATTGATGGACCTTCGCTCGCGACCGCATCGATTATGGCCTGAGACGCGATAAAACGCAGCAGGCCGAGCTAACCGCCCCTGTTGCACGTTATGTGCGCGGCCGAGCGAGCCGTATCATACTGCATCCACACGACTGCGCCGCCGCGGGGCGTCGCGGTCGCCTGCCAGCCCAGCCCCACGGCTCCGACCTCCTATGAGCAGCGTTTCAACGACATCCTGGAAAGTTCCCTGCAAAGCATGCGGTACCAAACTCCGCATCAGCAAGCCGGAACTCATCGGCAAGAAGGCTCGCTGCCCCAAGTGTCAGGCAGCGGTCGTAATCACCGGTCCGCCGAAAGAGCCGAAGCCGTCGGCAGCGGCGAAGTCAACACGCCCTCCACAGTCGAAGTCAGAGGCTCCAGCAAAGCCGACCGCGAAACAAACGCGCCCGACTCGAAAAAAGAGTCGTCCGGCTCCGGTAGAATCGGCACTGGATGATCTGGCCCTCGGCGACCTGAGCCTCGAGCAGGACTATGTCGATGCTCCCGCACCGGCGAGTGTGAGGTCCCGTCGTGGCGCAAAGCGAAAGAGCTCGGCCAAGAGCCGCAAGGCGAAGTCTGCCGGCGGACCACCGATCGCGATTATCGCCGGCTCGGCCGCGGCCCTGTTTCTGCTCGTCGGTGGTGGAGTGGCGGCGATGATGTTTCTACCCGGAGATCCGGCCGGCCCCGCGCCGATCGTCTCGACCGACACGCCTGCGGTGGGCAACCCGGCCGTCGAGAATCAAGTCGACAGCGGTCAGGCGTCTGAGCCGACATCCCCGATCAGTCTCGATTCCGGCGATAGTGCGACCCAAGCCGCCGAGACGCCGGTAACAACCTCACCGCCAATCGCCACCGGATTTAATTCCTTTCTTAATCCTGATGGCACTGGTGCAGGCATTGCGCCGACTCAAGTCGCCACGATTGAACCCGTCGACAACTTCGGCGACAGCGGAGCACCGACCGGTTTGCCCACTGCTTCTCCGGAACCCGCTGCGTATCAGCCTTCGCCACCGGTGAAACTGGCATCGTTGGAGACATCGACGCTGGAGCACTTCGACGGCGCGGTTCACAGCGCGAAGTTTAATAGCGAGATGCGACCCTTTATTGAAACGTACTGCACCGATTGCCATGGCGACTTTATTCAGGAAGCCAAGTTCCGCGTGGATGATATCGATGGCGATCTCTTAGGTGGTCCGGATCGTCACCGCTGGTCGAAAATCCTCCGCCGCGTTGCCGATGGCGAAATGCCTCCGCCCGAAGGGAGTCGTCCGTCGGACAAGGACCGCACCGAGTTCGTTCGCTGGCTGCGTGAAGGTTTAATTGCCGGAGAGACCGCCGAGCTCGATCGCGAGGGTCGTGTAGCCACCCGGCGGCTCAACCGCGTTGAATACGAAAACACGATGCGCGATTTACTCGGCGTTCAATCAGAGTTGCAAAGCCTGCTGCCTGAGGACGGAGAATCTCACGGGTTTGATAGCGTCGCCGACGGCCTTTCGATTTCCACGGTCTTAATGGAACGATATCTCGAAGCGGCCGATGTCGCTCTCGATGCCGCTCTGCCGAAGGTGCAGCCTCCGTCATCCTCGGTGCAAACCACACGCTGGGTCGACAGCAAGCGCTTTAAGCAGCATCTCGGTAAGGCCTTCGCTCAGCGCGGCGATTACGGCATCTTCTTTAATCGCGGGGGCTACCCGCCGAAAGAAATCTACGATCTGAACGTCCCGTCGGACGGAAAGTACCGGCTGACATTTAACGTCTATGCACATCAGCCGGACGGACTCTCGCTGGCGATGGACCTGTACGCCGGCGGTTTCTTTAATAATCAGACGTCTCGAACCATCGGCTTCTTCGACGTGACGGGGACGCAGCAGAATCCCGGGCAGATCGTCGTCGAAACTGATCTTAAGCAGGGGGACCGCTTTCAGATTGACGTCTACGGAACGTGGACCGGTCGGCAGTTTCAGAATCATGTCCGCAAGCGAAAGAAAAAGCCGAACACCTTCCCCGGCCCCGGACTGGCCGTCGGCGAAATTACTCTTGAAGGCCCGCTCGACGTCCAATGGCCGCCCGATGGGTATCAGAAGCTCTATCAAGGTGTTCCTTTTGCAAAGGTTGGTGAGCAGCAAGTGCGGCAGGGCGGCAAACGCGTTCAGGTGCCGGTGTTTGGTCTGCAGCCCAGAAACGCGAAAGCCGATGCGGGCCGGTTGCTGGCCGACTTCGTACCTAAGGCGTTTCGCCGACCGGTCGACTCACAAACGATTCAGCCTTATATCCAGTTCGTCAACAGTCGCCTCGACCAGGGTTATGACTTCGAGACCGCGATGAAAGCCGGCTTTAAGGCGGTGCTCGCCAGCCCGCAATTCCTGTTCTTGAATCTCAACCCGGGGGAGTCGACGCAGCACGACCTCGCGTCGCGTTTGTCGTATTTTCTGTGGTCGTCGATGCCGGACGAAGAATTAATCACGCTCGCCGATCAAGGCCGGCTCGCGGACAAGAGCGTGCTCCACGATCAGGTCGAGCGGATGCTCGGCGATCCGCGGTCGGAACGTTTCATTCAAAACTTCGTTGGCCAGTGGCTCGACTTACGTGAGATCGAGGCCACGATGCCCGACTCGAAGCTCTATCCGGAGTTCGACTCGCTTCTGCAGGACTCGATGGTTCGTGAAAGCGAGGCCTTCTTCCGAGAACTGCTTGCGGGCAACATGAGCTTGCTGAACGTGGTCGATTCCGACTTCGTGATGCTGAATGAGCGATTGGCAATGCTCTACGACATCAACGGCGTCCGCGGTTATGAAACACTCCAACGCGTGTCGCTGCCGAAGAACAGTGTTCGCGGCGGCGTGATGACGCAGGCCAGCGTATTAAAGGTGACCGCCAACGGCACAAATACGTCGCCGGTGCTGCGTGGCACTTGGCTGCTGGAGAACGTCCTTGGGTCGCCACCGCCGCCTCCGCCACCGGTTGTGCCCGCGGTCGAGCCCGATATCCGCGGGGCGACGACCATTCGCGAACAGCTTGCCAAGCACCGGGCCGACCCGGCGTGCGCCGGCTGTCATGCGAAGATTGACCCGCCGGGCTTCGCTCTGGAGAACTTCGACGTCATGGGTCGCTACCGCGATCGATACCGGTCGTTGGGGCAGGGGGATAACGTGGTCGACCCGAAGTCAAAGGATCGAATGCCGTTCAAACTCGGACCGGCGGTCAACGCCCAATATCAATTGCAGGACGGTCGGAAATTTAGGGATGTGCGTGAGTACAAAGAGTTGATCCTCTCCGATCCCGATCAGATCGCGCGGAACATGACGGAAAAGCTGATGACCTACGCGATCGCCCGCGGCCCCAGCCACGGCGACGAGCCGGAGATCGAGCACATCATCGAGAAGGTGAAGGGCAAGAACTACGGTTTAAGAACATTGATCCACGAGATTGTGGCCAGTCCGACATTCCTCGACGGCTGAGCTGGGTCCAAACGCAATACGCACAATTAATAATCACGCGAAAATTAAGATCGGAGCGAATTTCATGTCACGGTTTCATCTGGATCGGCGGACGTTTCTGCGTGGCACCGGTATCGCCCTGGCGCTGCCGATGTTGGAAAGTATGCGAGTCGGTGGCACCGCCCGTGCCGCCGATGCGGCCGACGTGCCCAAGCGAATGCTGTGCATGAACTTTCCGCTCGGGATTCACCGCAACTTTCTTTATCCGAAGAAGACCGGTACCGATTTTGAATCGACCCCATACCTGGAGCCGCTGGACGAGTTTCGCGGACAGTTTTCGATCTTCGGCGGGATGCAGCACCCCGACGTCGACGGCGGTCACTCGGCCACGGCAAGTTTTTTGACCGCGGCCCCGCATCCCGGCGGCAGCAGCTTTAAGAACACGATCTCGGTCGATCAGTATGCCGCCGAGCAGATCGGGCACCTGACCCGCTACGGGTCGCTGACGCTGAGCATTAAGGGCAACGGCGGACTTTCGTGGTCCCGCGACGGCGTCATGATTCCTGCCGACGACAGTCCGTCGAAGGTCTTTCAGCGATTGTTTATGGAAGGCTCCAAGCAGGAGCAGGCGCAGCAGGTCGCCCGGCTGCGTGACGGCCAGAGCATCATGGATCTCGTGCGTGATCAGGCGAAGCGGGTCGAGGGCAAACTCGGCAAACGTGATAAAGAAACGCTCGACCAATACTTCACGGCGGTCCGTGATCTCGAAGGCCGACTCGTTAAAGGCGAGGACTGGGCTAAGAGGCCGAAGCCGAAGGTCGATGTGAAAAAGCCGAACGATATTTCGGACAAAGCCGACTTCGTCGGTCGTACGCGGCTGATGTATGACATGATCTATCTCGCGTTGCAGACCGACTCGACGCGGCTCGTGACCGTGCAAATGGCGGGCGATGCGTCGGTTCCGCCGATCGATGGCGTCGACGAAGGCTGGCACCCGCTGTCGCACCACGGTCGCGACCCGGACAAGTTGGAGCAGCTAAAGAAGATCGAGGTCGAAGAATTTAAAGAGATCGCGAATCTGATGGGCCGACTTCGGGACTCGAATGAAGGCGACGAGTCGATTCTTGATCGCACGTCGATTCTGTTCGGCTCGAACCTCGGCGATGCCAACAGCCACCACAATCGCAATCTGCCGATCATCGTCGCCGGGGGCGGGTTTAAGCACCAAGGTCACGTCGGATATGACCAGGCAAAAGCTCCGCCGGTTTGCAACGCGTTCGTGTCGATGCTTCAAAATCTGGGGCTTGAGACCGATGAGTTTGCGAGCAGCACCGGAACTTTGACGGAATTGGGCTGATGCCAAGCTTTGGTGTTTGCGTCAGGCGGATCACATTGTGCCTCGCCGTTGCTGCCTTCGCCCTGCCGGCATCGGCGGCCGATCGTCCGCCGAATGTCATCTTTATGATGGCTGATGACCTCGGCTACGGGGACCTTGGCTGTTACGGTAACGAGAAGATTCGCACGCCGCATCTCGATCGCATGGCCGGGCGCGGGATGCGATTTACCGATCATTACACGGGTTTCCCGGTCTGTGCGCCGTCGCGGTGTTCATTAATGACGGGCTACCATGCGGGGCATTGTTACATCCGCGGTAATTCGAAAGCGCCGGGACGCCCGAGCAATTATCGCGAAGAAATCTATGCCGGCGAACGACCGATTCCGGACGAGACGGTCACACTGGCCGAGCTGTTTCAAGATGCCGACTATGCCACCGCGGCGATCGGGAAGTGGGGCCTCGGTTATGTGGACTCCGAAGGCGATCCTCTAGCGCAGGGTTTCGATCTTTACTTCGGCTTCGTTTCGCAGACCCACGCCCACAATCACTACCCGACGTTCTTAAGACAAAACGATGAGACGATCCGCTATCAAGGAAACCGCCGCGGCTTAAGCGATGAAGTCCATTCGCAGGATGAGTTCATCCGCGTGGCGAAGGGATTTATTACGGGAAACAGCAACCGGCCGTTTTTTCTGTATCTGCCTTTCACGATTCCGCACGTCGGGATTCAAGTACCGGAGGAAACGCTCGCCGAGTATGCCGGTGAGTTTAAGGAAGAGCCGTATAAGAAAAGCCGCCACTACGCCAATCATCCGCAGGCCCGCGCCGCCTACGCCGCAATGATTACGCACATGGATCGCGGGATCGGCGAACTGGTTTCGCTGGTTGACAAACTGGGCCTGACCGGCGACACGATCTTTATCTTTACGAGCGATAACGGACCCGCCGTCGAACGCCTGGCGGGAACCGATTCCACGTTCTTTAATTCATCCGGCGGCCTGCGAGGGCGAAAGCGATCGCTCTACGAAGGCGGTATTCGCGAGCCGCTGATCGTGCAGTGGTCCGGCAAGGTTCCGGCGGGCACCGTCAGTGACCTGCCGACCTATTTCCCCGATTGGATGCCGACGCTGGTCGGCCTCACCGGAATTGGCGATGGGGCGATGCCTGCCGACATCGACGGGATCGACTTCGCCCCGACATTGCTCGGTCGGCCGGAGGATCAGGTGCCCCACGAATTCCTCTACTGGGAGTTCACCGAAGGGGGCCACAAGCAGGCGGTACGCCGCGGGAAATGGAAAGCCATCCGGCCGAATACCGCGAAGAGCCTGCGGACGGAGCTTTATGACCTCGAAGATGATCCGGGGGAGACGAGCGACGTTGCCGCATCGCATCCCGCGGTCGTCGCCGAACTGGAAGCGATTATGGCTCGCGAACACACGCCGTCGGAGTTATTCCCGCTCAATGGCATCGATACGCCCGTCAAATGATGGCTACTCCGCCACTTCGTCCTTCGGGTCGAGCTTCAGTGCCGCCGAGTTCATGCAATAGCGCAAGCCGGTCGGTGCAGGGCCATCGGGAAACACGTGGCCCAGGTGCGCTTCGCAGCGAGCGCAGTGCACTTCGGTACGTCGCATGAAGAGGGTGTTGTCCTCGGACTCGCCGATACGCTTCTTGTCGATCGGCTGCGTGTAACTGGGCCAACCGGTGCCCGATTTATATTTGTCTTTGGAGTCGAACAGCGGATTGCCGCAGCAAATGCAGCGGTAGATGCCGGCGGTTTTTTCATCCCAATACTCGTTGTCAAACGCCCGCTCGGTCCCGTGCTTGCGGGTGACCTTGTACTGCAGCGGGGTCAATTGCTCCTTCCACTCGGCTTCGGTTTTCTCGACTTTGTCATCGAAAGCCGGTTCAGTGGTCGATTCGGAAGATTCGGCAGCACTCATTGGAATGATTCCCTCATTGGCTTCGGCCTCGGTGTTCTCCACCAACATCGTAGCAGAGCCGGCCGTGGCGTCACCTGAAGCAGATCGATCATCCTCGACGGCCAAAGTCGTCGCTTGGGCACAGCCGATGGCGAAAAGGGCAGTGAGCAGCAGCCCGAACACTCCTTGAAGCTGCGGTCGGAATTTCGAAGTGCAAGACATCAGGCGATTCTCAACGGACATTTGACGGAAACTCGAATAGGTCTGTTTCTCTATTCTCGCAGCCATCGGTCTGATGTGAAGTGGTCAGTCGTGTTTTCCCCGGCCGTGCTGCCAAGCGCGATAGAGTCCGATCACGGCGCCGCTACCAAGGAGTCCGAGGACCATGCCGCAGAATCCGCCGACCAATATCCCAATGAAAACGTCCGGAGCGACGACAATGCCGATGGCAGCTCCGATACTCATCGTGACCAAAATGCAGGCGAGTTGGAGCAAGTTATCGCTTAAGCGGACGTTGGGTCCGGTGCCGATGTCGGTCACGGTATTATAAACCTGCCGGTTCGACATCTTCTGTCGCTTCGCGGGACTGGCGGTTTTTTCGAAAGAATCGTCGGGCAAATCGACTGGCTCTTCGCCACTCGGATTGATTTCAGATGACATCTTAAAACTCTGGCTAAGAAACGAGACGGGATACGGAGGCGAACCATTTACTCGTTGGGCTTGGGTGCTCGAGCCGTAGGCACGATCAACAGCGGGTTCTTTGACCGCCTCACGCGGTCGGCGACGTGGCCTTCGCTGGCGTGGTCGCCGTGTTCGAGGGCGAGGACGACGAGGGGGTGGCCCTGATCGGCGTCGAGCTCGTTAAGTTCCGGATCACCCTCGCCGTGCGCTTCCATCCGATAGGTGAAGCCGACCTCCGCGGAGGATTTGAGCAGGCTTTGATGCAGCCTTAAATGTTCTTTTTGAAGCGCTTCGACGAGCTGCTCGCGCGTGATCTGACTTTCGGGGTTTAAAGCCTTAAAAATATCGCGGAAGTTTTCGTAGAACTCTTCTTCGAGCAGTAGCACCAGTTCGACGTCGCCGGTCGCGCGGGTCAGGCCGGTGGCTAACGCGGCGGCATCGGGCGCCGCGGCGTTCTCTCCGATCAACACTAAGATCACGCTGCGAAAGGGGTTCTGCCCAACTTCATAGGGCTCGCGCACGACCAGCAGCGGGACCGGGGAGCGGGAGAGCAGCACGTCGATCACGGTTCCGGCGCTGTCGGCCCCGACGTGATTTAAGTCACGGCCGTAGGGGCAGGGAACGATTAAGAAATCACAACCCGATTTCTCAACAGCCGCCAGAATTTGTTCGTAGCTGTCGCCCTCGGTTCGGCTGAGCGTCTGTGCTTCCAAGCCGGCTGCGACGCCATCGGCAACGTCATTTTCGGCATAGCTTTCTCGAGCATCGACGACGCCGAGTTTGCAGTCGAATTGCTCTTTGAGCGTGCGGGCGAAACCGATCGAAGTCCCGTCCTGAGTTGAGCCGTCAATGACCACAAGCACAGACTTCGGCACGCGCGGCTTGACCGGGGCGGCATCGCCGACCCGGGCCTTTTGAAACAGGTCGATCGAATCGCGGACCGATCGGTCAAGATCGGAGTTATTCGGGTCAAACATTAATAGCCCTTTGGGCGAGAATCGATGAGCGAGAAGCAAAAAATAACAAGATGCGCGAGTGGAGGCCGCTTCTCCCTTCGCGGTTCTCGATCGGTTAATCTTCGTCGAACAGTGACTCTTCGAGCTGCTCGATTTCCTGACCGAGCGTGCGGCACTGGTCGAGGGCCGGGGCGATGTCGTCGCCGTAGACCAAGCCCAGTTTGACTGCCACAAGCAGGTGGCTCTCCAACTCTTTCAGATAGCCGTGCGCGGCGAGCAGCCCGTTGATGATCGATTTGCGGCGGTTCACGCCGTAGCCGCGGGCGAGCTTCGCCGGGATGTTGATCGCCGCTCGACGCATCTGACCGGTCAGACCTTCGATTTCCTCTTTGGGGAGCTTGCCGGTCAGATCGTAGATTTCCATGACCAGTTCGCTGCCCTGTTGCCAGGCGACGAGGTCGCGAAAGTCATTCTTGGCCATGGTGCGGGTTCCTAATAGGGGAAAGAATCAGTCGACGCTCATTCCATGGTAACCCGATCGCCGTGCCGGGTGCATCGTCAGGCGGGGTGAGTTGTTATATTGGACTTGGTCTTGAAGAGAGGGGACATGCCCGCCGAACGCTCATTTACCGAAGTCTACGAACACCCGCGGGACGGCGAGCCCGTCTATCGCGTGGCCGAAATGCTTCCGCGACAGGGAATGTGGTCGGTCGAGCGGTTTCTGATGCTTGACGATGATGATTGCCCGGTCGAATTGGTCAATGGTCGCGTGGAGATGATGCCAATGACGACCGAAGAGCATCAGGACGCCCAGAACTACCTTTATGTCGAACTTCTTGCCTACTGTGATCGGACCGGTGCGGGTAAGCCGAGTACGGCGGGAATTCGAGTGCGGATGGTTGACGGGAATGTGCGGCTGCCCGACATCGTATTCATGAAGGCCGAGCATCAAGCCCGTCGGAACAATCGCTACTGGGACGGCGCCGACCTCGTGATGGAGATCGTCAGTGAGGACGATTCCAACCGCGATTGGGAGGAAAAGTTCGCGGAGTATGCGGCTTCGGGCGTTACCGAGTATTGGATCATAGATCCGCGTGATCGCACGGTGACGGTCTTCGCGCTCGACGCATCGACGGCGGCTTATTGCGAGAATTTCCGCGGCGGAGTCGGAACAACGGCGAGATCGGCATTGCTCGACGGATTCGAGATCGCGGTCAGCGCGATATTCGGAAAGCGTTAAAACAAGCCCGACGCGCGAGCGAGGGATTCCGCTCATCGCCGGTCGCATAGAGCATTCATGCAAAGGCTTCCCTGCAAGACCGGCATCGAATGCCTTTTGTGACCGGCAGCTGGATGCTCTGGCGGCTACGCCGCACGGACGTTGTCCGTGCCACTCGAAATGAGCTTGGGGGGACTCGACGGGGTCGTGCGTCGGGCTTGTGTGCCTTACAAAATTTGCAGGCTCGGGGCGGGGCCGCTTTCGATGACTTCTTTGGCGACCTCAATCGAGACCGCCTCGCACATCGCGAGTAAAGGTTCGCGTGCCGGGTTGCCTTCGTCGAAGAGTCCGGCCATTTTTCCCGCATCGCCGGCTTCGCGGATCGACGCGATCGCGGGGATCTCTCCCAAAAACGGCAGGCCAAGTTTGGTCGCCTGCTGCTTGGCACCGCCGCGGCCGAACAGGTCGCCGCTCATATTCTCAACGATGCCCAAAATCGGAATCTCGACCTGATTGTACATGCTGCAGGCTTTGACGGCGTCGAGCAGTGCGACCTCCTGCGGCGAGCAAACGACGACCGCGCCGGAGAGTCCCATCATTTGTGAGAGCGTCAACGCCACGTCGCCGGTTCCGGGGGGGAGGTCGATCACGAGGTAGTCGAGTTCTCCCCACTCGGTTTGCTGCAAAAACTGCTGCAGGGCTTTGTGCAGCATTGGCCCGCGCCAGACGACGGCCTGATCCTTCTCGATCAGGAAACCCATCGAGAGAACGGGCATCCCGTCGACGTCGATCGGTACCATCCGCTGATACTGCTGTCCGTCGGGACCGGTGACTTCGCGGACGGCGGGCGTCGCGGTCACGCCCATCAGGTGAGGAATGCTCGGCCCGTAAACATCGGCGTCCATCAACCCGACCTTAGCCCCGGCGTGATCAAGTCCGCAGGCGAGTGACGCCGCGATCGTACTCTTCCCGACGCCTCCCTTGCCGCTGCCGACCGCGATCACATTGGCGACGTTCAGCCCGACCTTGCCACCGGCGTGTTTGCCGCGAATGTCGGTCGTGAACTCGACGTTCAAGTCTTTGCCCGCCGCGGCATTCATCGCGGAGATGAGTTCGTCCGTCGCCGAGTACATCGGTACCGGCAGGGCGACGGTGACCGACTCATCGCTGACCGATTTGAGCATCTTCAAGTCGCCGAGCGTCCGCCCGAACTTGGGAACGGTGACTTTGGCGAGGGTCGACTGGAGGTCGGGCATGGATCAATTCAGGGGGCGGGGGTCGAAATTTGATTCGAAGTCAACGAGCGCAAAATGGAACGCATTGCTCTAAGATCGTAGACGCCGCGGCTGAGCATCACAATGAGCAAGACCGCCTTGCCTTCGTTCAAACCCGGTCCACGGCAGCATTGAATAGTACGATTGCTATCTGACGAAGTTTCTCATCGCGAACAGGAAATACTGATGCCGAAGTTGAGTGTTGAAGGAGTGGGTGAGTTCGAGGTGCCCGCTGGGAAGCGGCTCGTCAATGCACTGGTCGATGAGGCCGGCGTCGATCAGTTGCACGCCTGCGGCGGGAACGCGGCCTGCACGACGTGCCGCGTCGAATATGTCGGGGGAGAGCCTCAGAAGATGACGGCGGCCGAGAAGAAGGTTCTCGAAAAGAAAGGCGTCACCGACGCACGGCTTTCCTGCCAAATCCTCTGCGACCAAGACATGACCGTCCGCTGCACCAGCCGGCTTGAGGGGAGCGGTCGCGTCGACTGCGGAAGTCGACCCGCCGATGAATTGGAGCCGCAACCGGTCGAATGGGTCGAGAAATAAGACGGTCGTCCGACGTCTAAGGAGGGAGCAACGAATGGAGTCAACCGATCCGGAAGAATCGCCATCCGTGGATGAACACGGGCATTGGTCGATCTATCGCGCATCGCCGCTGGTGACGATGGGGGTGGGCGTGGTGCTCGGGGCGCTCGCCAGCGCCGGGCAATCGTCACGCGTGGCGATGATCGTCGCGGCGGTTGGCATTGTGATGTCGATCGCCGGGATCGCGTTCGGATATCACTCCGACGCCGACCGTTCACGAGCGAAGCCGGACGACTGAACCGAGCAGGTCGACCGTTAGCCCCACCCAACGATAGCCCGACGCGCCAGCGAGGCAGTGTGACTACGGCCCGAAAACGATCGTAAGCCGGCTCGAAGAATCTGAAGCTTAAGCAGATGGCAGTAGTCGACGGTGTCTCGACGAAGCCCGTTGCTATCAGCCGCACCCAACGATAGCCCGACGCGCCAGCGAGGCGGTAAATAAACGGCTTGAAAGCGATTGAGAATTGGCTCGACGAACCAGAAGCTCACGCGGCGCCCACTTCAAGCAATCGCAGTTTCGAAAACTCGCATTTCGGGGGCGGCGAAAGCGCCGTCCCCGGCCACCCGATCAGCACTCGAACGGCTCTCTAATCGAACTCGCTTGCCAGTGCTTCTTCAAAACCCGGGCTATTCGAAATCGCTTCGAGCGCGTCGTCGAGTGATGCGTGCGCGGAGAGAATTCTCAGATCCTGATCTTTCAACAGATCGATCGGTTGTCCCGACCAGTCTCGCGAGCCACGTAGGAAGGGTTCAATGATCGGCCGCGTATAGTCCTGCAAATTCGTGCTGACGACGCGACCCACCTGCCCGGTATTGAGGCTGACGATCGAACCGATCGGGAAGAGGGAAATGGTCTCCAGAACGGTCCGCACGGAAGCCGGATCGAACCGCCCCTGGCTGGTTTCCGTCAACACGATCCGGATCGCATCGTACGCCGAATAGGCTGCGCGATGCGGTCGCGGCGAGACGAGGGCGACGAACACGTCGGCGACCATGGCGAGTCGCGCAAGGGGATGAATCTGCACGCCGCGTCGCTGTCTGGGATACCCGCTGCCGTCCCAGCGCTCATGAATCTGATAGGCCACGGTTCGCGCATCGGGCGGAATCTCCGGGACCTTTGTCAGCATGTCGAACGTGCGACCCGGGTGTTTGGTGATTTCGAGGAATTCCGAGCGGGTCAGTCGGCGGGGCAGGTTGTAGATCGAGCGGTCGATTGCGGCCATGCCCGCGTCGGCGATCAGGCAGCCCATACCGAGACCGAGCAGTCGATCGCGGGTCAGTCCCGCAATGGTTCCGGCCGACATCGCCAAGCGGGCGACGCGTACGCCGTGCATATAGGCGGAGCTGTCGGAGTGGTCGACATTGATGCCCAGTCGCATAAAGAGGTCGAGGTCGGCGGCAAGCTGTTCGGCGGTTTCGACAGTGATGTCTTTGACCTTCGCGCCGGGAATCTTTGCTGACGCGCCGATCTCGGCAAACAGCAATTTGACGTTGGCTTCGGCTGCACGGATCGTCTGGTCGAATTGCT
Source organism: Stratiformator vulcanicus (assembly GCF_007744515.1). Classification (NCBI taxonomy): domain Bacteria; kingdom Pseudomonadati; phylum Planctomycetota; class Planctomycetia; order Planctomycetales; family Planctomycetaceae; genus Stratiformator; species Stratiformator vulcanicus. The sequence goes on along the minus strand of NZ_CP036268.1, from coordinate 5,200,325 downwards.
GTTCGACATCGACTGACGGCACACGACCGCGGGATCGTTTCACCTGATGGATGAACGCATCGATCGGAAACGTTCGGCCTCCGAACGACTCTTGCGGCTCCGAGCGTGCCGCGTCGTTCGAAAGTTGCTGTCGGCGAGCCCGGGCAGCTTTGCCGTCGTTGGTCAGTTGCTCCGCGTGACGTTGATCGACTCGGACGTGCGAGACGCCCCGGGCGAGCAGGCGATCGAGATTTCGACGCGACAGCACGATGCCGGCGTTGAGCAGCAATCGTTCCTGGTCGTCGTACAGCGGAACGGGAAGCCGCGCGCCCGGTCGCAGATCCTTCAGGCGCAGCCGGGCCATAGGCGTAGACCGAGCGGCGGACGATTGAGGCGCGGGTGAAGACATAGAAGGGATACCGATGTGCGGTCCGTCGAAAGGAGACGTCGACCGAGCCGCTCCGTGGATAACTCGCGAAAGGCGTCATCGCGATGGTGACGTACGGAGGCTCTCTGTTGATCTAGCTCAACACACCGGTCAGGGCGGGCCGAATCGGTAATATCCCCACCAACCCGACCGGACACGCTGGCGGGTAGGCGGACCTATTCCGCTTGTGCGGAAGATGCGGAGGCGAGGAAACGTCTTCGAAACGACCCGCTCACGAAGCAAACAACCCGCGCACGGCAGTAAGCGGGTCATCCACACAAGCCGCGCACGAAGTAAGCGGATCAATGGGGAGGCAACGAGTATCGCAAAGGCCCCGCCTTGATCCCCTCCCTCCCGGTCGGGGCTTTAATCGGCTCTTACGCTCGTTGAGAGCGAAGCGGGTTCCGCACTTCTACGACGAGATGTCGTAGACCATCAGCATGTCATTCTCGCGCAGGTACAGCTTGCCGTCGACCACCACGGGGTGCGCCCAACTGGGCGACTCGACGAACTCAGGGGTGAACGTTCCCTTGAGCCGATACTCCTCGGGTGATGCTTCGGTGACGGCGACGACCCCGTTCTGATAGCGCCAGATGATATGGCCATCGACGAAGAGGACGGCCGCCGACTTCGACGCACCTTTGGGGCCGCGCAATTTCGACTGGCGACCACCCCACATGACCTCACCCGTCTCGAGTTCGATACACATGGGGAAGCCGGAGTTCTGTCCGTGGCCGCCGTACACGTAGCCTTCGTGCAGGATCATTTGACCGTGATGATTTTCGAAGATGCGGCGGCCGTCCAGGAAGTAGAGCTGCTCCGCTTCGACGCCCCCGTCCCCGTCGGAAATCAGACGCAGTCCGACCGAGCCCTGCTTGTAGCTGCTTGAGGCGAACACGAGGTCGTCTTTGATCAGCGGCGTGGGAATCACGGCTACTCTGTTGGCAGCGGCCGTGTTGGCCCACAGGAACTTGCCGTCCTCGGCTCGCACCCCAACGACGCCTTTGCCGGTATTCTGGACGTACTGCCGCACGCCCCCGCCTTCGGAAATCACCGCGCTGGAGTATCCCGCTTGTGCTTTGCCGTTGCCGTCCAAATCGGGGTAGGGAGTCGTCCAGACGATCCGACCGGTCGTTCGATCGAAGGCAGCCAGCATGGCGTCCGCGGCGCCGGGCGTTGCGATAACGAGGTCGCCGTCAACCAGAGGCGATTCGGCGTAACCCCAACGCTGCGGCTGGCTGTCGAATTCCAGCGCGAAATCCTTTTTCCACAGAACCTCGCCATCGCTCGTATTCAAGCAGGACAGCACGCCCGTTGATCCGACGACGTAGAGACGATCATCAACCACTGTCGGCGTCGAGCGCGAGCCCGGGTAGCCGATATCTCCCTTCGGCGCGATGACCGCCGACCAGACGATCTCGTGCGAATTCAGGTTGATCGCGAAGACCGTCTGCCCCTGATTGCTGTAGCCCATCGTGTAAAGTCGATCGCCGACAATGGCGACGCTGCCGTAGCCGGTGCCGATGCCCTCGGTTTTCCAAAGCAACTTGGGGGGATTGGCGTCCCAATCGGTGCGGATCGATTCTCCCACGGCTTTGCCGTCACGGTTCGGTCCACGCCATTGGGACCAATCCCCGGCCACGACCGACGTCGCCGAAAGCAGGAGTGCGACAACCAGAAGACAATTCACCGGGCGTGTCATGTTCGAACCTGTAGAGCCGGACGGCGGGGCAGGGCGGAAGGCGATGCGAAATTGCAGCCTCGACAATACCGCCAACTCCGCACCGCTTCAATTTGGCGACCCCCGATGCACATTACCGGGTCGTGCGGGTTGCCGGGGCGAGGTGTCGTCGGAGCCGGTTGCCGGAAGCGCTTCTGGCGACGGATGAAATATGCCCAGCGCTTTTTGGCGGTGTCTTAATGTCAGCCGAACAACCCGCTGCCGGGGCGGATGATCGTCGCGCCTTCTTCAATGGCGATTTCGAAGTCGCCGCTCATGCCCATCGACAGCGTCTTCAAAGTCGGACCGTCCTCGCTCAAGCCGCGCAGTTCGTCGCGCAATTCGCGAAGCCCCGCGAAGACCGGGCGTGCGGCCTCGGGATCGGCCGAGTGCGGCGCCATGGTCATCAACCCGGCGATCTCGAGTCGCGGAAGGGCCGTCAGTCGGGACCATTGCTCACGAAGTGTCTGGGGCGCAAAGCCGTCTTTGGCCTCGTCACCGGCAATATTCACCTCAAGTAGAATCCGCGGCGTGAGGCCGTCCTCACCGGCGATGCGGTCGATCGCTTCGGCCAATTTCAGCGTGTCGACCGAGTGAGTCAGCGTGACGGCGGGAAGCACCTTGCGAACTTTGTTTCGCTGCAGGTGCCCGATCTGATGCCAGCTCAAGGCCTCCGGTCGCTGCTCGTGAAGCAAGTCAGCCCGTTCGAGTAACTGCTGAGGCCGACTCTCCCCGAGATCGCAGACCCCCAGATCGACGACGGCATGGACCAGTTCGAGCGGGGCGTATTTCGTGACGGCGACCAAACGAACGTCACTCGGGTGGCGATCGGAACGCTCGCAGGCGCTCTCAATCCGCGACCGGATGTCGGCAAGTCGTTCGGCAACGGTTTTGGGCGAAGCAGGCACGGCTGATTGCGGATTCAAGAAATTCGAGGTCCGCTGATGTTATAGCCGCACGCCGGAACCACTCAAATCTCGGTGCGGCCGTGGAAGGCGACGCCGTATTCCCAGAAGGTCTCATCAGGCACTTTGCGACGCCGTTTGATCTCGGCGTCGAACCAGGCGGTTTCTTTGTCCGGGATGTCGAGTCCGATAACGACCTTGTCGCCGTTGATGATACCGGGGCAGATGAACGAGAGCCCGCTGGCCGAGATCGACCGCGTCCAGACTTTCACTTGTCGACGGACGTCATCGTCGCCGAAGGTCGACATCAGCAGGGTCGCCTGTCCGCGGAACGTCCGCCGCTCGTATTGCCGCTTCGTGGCGTAATGGTCGTCGGTCCGCGCATCGAGACGATCGAGCGTGTCGAGGACACGCTGAGACGCCCGCAATTGCTTGTCGTTGAATTCAGTGACTGATGTGACCGACATGGGGTCGACTCGTGAAACGGTCGTGGGATGGGAGCTGCGTCAACGGACTGTCGAAGAGGTGATTCATACGAACGTAGGTCGCTGTGGCATTCGGTCAACATCAAGGCCTGTTAACCCGGGCGAATCGTAGACGCGTCGTAACGAATGCGCGGAATATCGGTGGCCGCGTCCAAGATTGAGGCGATCGCCTCGGCGGTGCTGCCGATCGCGAGGGACAAATCAACGAAACCGGTGGGCCGGCCTGACTTCGCTGCTGCATCAGTCGTCAGGTGCAAAGCGGCCCGTGGATCACCCGGCTCGACGAGGCAGAGATCGTCTCGCGATGCCAGAGCGGACTTCAAGAAGGGAAGAGCCGCGTCATCGGCACTCAGTGGCAGCGGGCGCGGCTGAAGATTCGCCAGCAGTTGCCCGAATGTCACCCCTTCCGCCGGGTGCACCAAGTCGGCGGCGATCTCCGCGACCGGGTCGAGCACAAACCGCCGGTAGAGACACGCGGGATGCGGAATCCGAAGTGCCGGCGTATCGATTACCCGGTCCCCGAATGCGATGATATCGAGGTCCAGCGACCGCGGTCCCCACGGCACATCTCGGACACGCCCGGCTTCGGCCTCGAGTTGTTGCAAGCGTGCCAGCAGGGCTTCCGGTTCGATCGCGGTACGCAGCACCGCGGCCCCGTTCAGATAGGGCTGGCCGGCTGAGGTCCCGATGGGGGCGGTCTGGAACAGCGAACTGACCCGCTCGACCGTGCAGCGATCGTCGCCGAGTCGCTTGAGAGCTTCGCGGATGATGCTCAGCGAATCGCCAAGGTTGCCGCCGAATGCGATGAGGACGGTTTCCATGCCGCCGAATCTAACGATTTCGGCTCAATAGCACGAACTGTCTGGCGGGGACGAAACGCTCCGCGGCGTCAGTTGATGCCGTGGGCGTCCATGTCGCCTTGGATGTCGCCGTAGAGACTGCCGGTGCTGCTGCCGAGGGTTCCGATTCCGGCAATGATGGCCATCAGAATCATCGCCAGCATCACCGCATACTCGACCGTGGTCGGTCCACTCTCATCGCGGAGAAATGCTCGAATCGCCGAAAATGTCATCTCGATTGGCATCTCGGTTCGCATGGGATGTCCCCGGTCTGCGACGTCGTCGCGGACGATTCCTTGGAGCGGAACGCCGGGGGGACGGATTCCGCAGTCCCTCAACTTTAGAATCGCCCCACGGGCCATGTCGGCCCAAATGGAGCAACCGAGTCGGACTCGCACGAGGTTTCTTCCAAGAAAACCGCACCGCCGACAAAACCGGCATCACCGGCAACGTGCCGTCCGGGTAGAATAGAGTGGGTCGAGGATGCTATAATCCACGAAGTCACACTATCGTTTCGCGCTTAATTTCTACACAGGCAGGTATTTATGGCCAAAGAAGAGGCCATCGAGATGGAGGGCGTCGTCACCGAAGCCCTCGCCAACACCCAGTTCCGCGTCGATCTCGACGTCGGACACCAGGTCCTTGCGCACGTCGCCGGCAAGATGCGCAAGCACTTCATCCGCATCGTCCCGGGAGACCGCGTCAAAGTCGAAGTCTCCCCCTACGACCCCAAACGCGGCCGCATCACCTTCCGCGAGCGCTAAGCCGGGATTCGCCTCGCGAATGGTTGAGAGTTGAGACGAGAGTTGAGGGATGCGCCTCCGGCCGACGTCCCTCACTTTGACCCTAAACTCGCACCCCTCAACCCCAAACCGCGAGCGCAGCGAGCCCTCCGCTCTGGCCACTCGCCCCTAGCCACTAGCCTTTCCAAATGCCCGAAGTCTGTCTGTTCACCGACGGTGCCTGTAAAGGAAACCCCGGTCCGGGCGGTTGGTCGTATATCCTCCGGCACGTTGCCACCCAGACCGAAAAAGAAGCCAGCGGCGGCGAAGCCGAGACGACCAACAACCGCATGGAGCTGCTCGGCGTCATCAACGGCCTCGAAGCGCTTTCCCGCCCCACCGCCGTTGAAGTCCTGACCGACAGCACCTACGTCGCCAACGGCTGCAGCCAATGGTTGGCGGGCTGGAAACGCAACGGCTGGAAACGCCGCGAGGGCAAACAGCTTAAACCGGTCAAGAATGAAGACCTGTGGCGCCGCCTCGACGACCTGCTCCAAAAGCACGAGGTCAGCTTCACCAAAGTCAAAGGCCACTCCGGCCACCCGGAAAACGACCGCTGCGACGAACTCGCCGTCGCCGCCGCCGTGGCCGCCTCGGGGAAGGGATAAAGTGCCGGGTGGCTCAGCCCACCCGGGCTGAGTGCCGCAGGCACAGGAGGCGATCGAGTGCCAAGTTTCCCTCTTAATAGAACCGGGCGGCGCAGCCGCAAGAGGTCTCAGGGTTGGGCTTCAAGTCGCTGTTCGGATCTGATGCTCGGCGGAGACCAAACCAATGGCTCTTGCTCATTACCCACTCTTCCGAGTGGCCCGGACAACGTCCGGGTCGCGCAGCGACCAGAGCATGCAGTTCACTGTCAGAAGTGATTTCTGACGTTAGCCCGCATTGGAGAGCCAGACGAATGATCCGCTGTACGGTGGTGGCCTCAAAATAAGCTCAAACCAACTCCTTGATTTTCCGATCGCCTCACGCTTAGATGTTTAGATGCACATGTGTGACGTCTAATTACCGCACCCGTCGTCCGCTTGTATTCCGCATCGCGGCAGAATGGATGGGCAAGACGACGATGGTTGTCACGTATATACTTAATCGCGGTGGTCGCGGCAGGCGCAGCGCTGGGTAATTCGGCGATTTCCGTTCCGAATAACGTGCGTACGTTATTCGGAATTTTTCGTGATAATCACTAGTTGTGCGTCATCGGAGTGCTGACGAATGAAGGAGCAGATATGACTCTTGAAGAGAAACTCAAGATCGCATCACAGTCAACGAATGTTCTCCATCAACATCTTTTTGGGTTTTCGGTCAGCATCATTGACACCGCCGATTCAGAAAATCCGGAGGAGTGGAGCATCTTCAGTGGCACTCTAGTCGAAATCGAAGACCGCTTGTTCGTCGCAACCGCTTCGCATTGCATCGAAAACCTGATACGGCCCTCTCGGTATTGGCTGCTTGGTGATATTCCTGCCTTCAAAGCTCCGGAAGTTCCACAGGTTATCGCTACACATGGAACAGCAAACGATCGTCCGGATGTTGGTCTCATCGAGTTGGATCCCGACTCTTTTCGTAAAATTTCGCCGAAAACTGGAGTACCACTTTCGCGAATCAAACCCGTTGGAACAGGGCGAGATAAACGCACGGCTCAGTTGATCGGCTCGCCAAGTCAAAACGTCGAACACGAAATTAGAGCCCCATCAAGAGGACTCAAGGCCGTGGTCATGGGCTACACAAGCTTGCCATTAAATCAGAGCGATTGGCCGACATTCAATGCGGCCCCGACACTTGACCGGTCCATTGATATACTGATGGAATATCCCAGCGGCACCGCAGATACTACTCGAATGGATACAGGGGAACCCGTTAAATTGCCGGATCCTAAAGGTATGAGCGGTGGCGGGCTCTGGGATCAAGGCTTTGATACTGACGAAATGTGGTCGCCTGACTCAGCGTTTCTTATTGGTATCCAAAGTGCTTGGTTTCCTAACAAACGACATGTTCGCGCGGTTCAGATTGCTCACTGGCTTAATTTGATTAAGCGGCGATTCCCGGAGTTGCAGGAAGCGGTCGAAAGTGCCGCATAACGATTTGTCGCACCGGCGCCGAGGGCTATGCAGATTCTACGGTTCCAACACGTTCGCGGCGGCCCGACGGGTAGCCGGGGCGTCAGCCCTTAAACGACTCTGCAATTAACGTGTATTCGTTGTGGCGGCTTCTTCTTATTGTGGTGGGCCGTTGACCGATAGAATCAAATGTCGTTTTTGCCCGTTGCTTATCCCAGGGCTTTAGCACCGGCCGCTCGTAGTGTGGGGCCGAATAGGAGAAAGAGATGACTTTCTGGCGTATGCAAATGCACCCGGACGAGGCGGCAGGCGCAATCAAACACACAGTTGAAAGCCTTTCGGCGGGCTATATTGGTCTTGATTTTTCTTCGCCGGTGTCAGACTTGATGGTCGTGCAGCAAGAAGATTTGCCGGACGGCCAGCGCAACTACTGGGCTTTCGCCCACGAAATGCAAACCGGAGATAGGGTGCTACTATTCGCACATCATTTCCCTTTGGCACTTGCGCGAGTCTCGGGTGACTACAACTACATCAGGGAGGCCGCACCTGAAATAGGCGTTTGGTTTCGGCATTTCAGAGCCGTAGACGATGTACGTTACTACGGAGACTTTGTTACGAATGCACATTCGTGGGAGCGGATCCCGATGACCGCAACAATCACACCCTTGCGTGACCCAGCGACGGCATCATTTCAACTAATTCAGCGTTGGCTCACTTAGTAAGATCACGCATGCGGTTTCACCCGGCATACTTGCCGCCGCTTCGTGTCATCAGGGCCGCGATTGAACTGCAGGTTTAAATGCAAGAATGCATTCCTCGCCATGCTTCGCAATGTCTCTTATTTAGTCGTGCTGGGTCGATACTAATTTCTCATTTTCCGTGGACATACCACGCTCCCAATTTAAGGCGCTGAACCCGCCGATCAGCTTCTTAGCGGGTGGCCCGGTTCCTATAGAACCGGGCGGCGCAGCCGCAAGAGGTCTCAGGGCTGGGCATCAACTCGCTGCAGACGCTTTATGATCGGCAGCGCACTGAGACCTCTTGTCGCTGCGCGACCCGGACGTATAGCGTCCGGGCCACCCTGCGGTTTTGGTTTTCTAATGCCTGTCACGTTTAATACTCATGCCCATGTTCCGTGGGCAATGCCACGCCTTTTTGCAGTGGATGAACCCATCAATTGCCTTCTTAATGAATCGCCTCTTGTCGCTTCGCGACCCGGCCCGAGTTGGGCCGGGCTACCCGTTCTGGCGGCTGCGCCGCACGGACGGTGTCCGTGCCACTCGGATTAAACGCTGGTCCGCACAGCGGACCCTACTTTTTCAATGTTTCGTTGGGCGGTCGAAGTGGCTGTAGCCAGTCAGCTCTTGCACGATTGAAAAGCCTTCGTCGCCGAGGGGTTGTTAGAGTGGCATGAAGATGCGGCCGGGGATGGGGGCGCGGACTTCGCGGCCGTCTTCGTATGCCAGCAGTTCGTCTTCCAGGACGCGGCGAAAATTATAGTAGCCGGGCTGCATTCGAAATTTGGTGCCTTGCTCAAGTGGGTGCGCGTGCCGAATTTCGAAGATGGTTCCCCCGTCGAGTTGCGTGCGTGCGAGGCGTTCTTCGCTGTGGCGAAATTGAGAGTCGATACAGCCGATGCGGTGTAGGGCGGCCCAGATCGTGGCTTCCTGACTTTCGAGCGATTCGAGGCTGTCATGCTGACCGGCTTCGACCGTGAAACCGGTATAGCCATGGTTTACGAAGTAGCGATCGGAAATGCCGCGGAGTGAGTCGCCCGCACCCACAACCACATGCACCGGAAAGCTTGAGGCCAGTTCGATGCAATCGCCGCCAACAAGAATTTTCATCGTCGAGCGGACGGGGTTCAGTCGACAGCGCCAAGACGCTCGACGCTGCTCAACCATTTTTCGCGGCGCGATGGAGTCGATCCTTTTACCGAACCAATGAGCTTTGTCTTCACCGGTTTGATGCCGCAGAAGCGGAGCGTGGCGTACTTGATGGCCTTAACGCCGGGGGCGCCGAACAGCAGGCGATGGGCCCAGGGCGGGGCGTCCATGGTGGTGATGATGCGGGCGGAGCGGCCGCCCAGCAGGCCATCCCACAGGGGCGAATCTTCGCGGGTGCGGAACGCCCAATCGGAGACGAAAACGCGATCGAACCAGCCTTTGAGCAGTGCGGGCGTCGTGCCCCACCAGGTGGGATAGACGAGCACGAGATGCTCGCACCACTCGATCAGTTCGCGCGAGCGGATGATCTCCGGCTCGGTGGGTTGGTCTTTGGCGGAGGTCAGCCGCACGACCGGGTCGAACTCCGACTCGGCGAGGTCGAGCCGACGGACATCGTGACCCGCACCGGCGGCCCCGGTGGCGTACGCGGTCGCTAATGCGCCGCAGTAGCTGTCGATTCGCGGGTGGCCCAATACGACCAGAACTTTGCGTCCCATCTATGCTCTCTCTCGCGTGATGCGAAAGGATAGCGCGAGACAGGGAAAGTGGGGAGCGCCGGACCGATTCAAATTCCTAAATCGAAACCGAAGGTGCTCAGCCCGTCGTGTCGACTCGCGAAGCCGCCTCTTTGCGGCGTTGCGCTTCGAGGCGGTGCCGTAGAATCAGAGCACTGGCAATGTCGATCGCGATCGGGTCCTTCGACGACCAACCGGTCGACAGGTGAACGGCCGGAGCTTTCGGATCGAGGCGGAGGTCGCTGAGGGTTTTTTGCGCCGCGGGATATTTCCCGGCCAGCGAACCGAGCAGCAGGGGCGAGACGACGTCGGTGCTGTCGACGACGTAGCCGTCGGGCCCGTCTGTTGCGGTCACGCCGCAATAGCCGAACGTCCGCGTTTGGTAGTCGATCGCCTTCGTGAGGTATCCCTCGTAGCGAGCATCGTCGAAGAAGCAAAGCGGATAGCAATACACGAATAGTGGGAAGTCATACCGCACGACCTGAGGTTCGAACGGTCGATTGAACAGGTGGTACAGAATCGCCCCTTCGGACGAGTCGTTCCAGTTGTGATTGATCCAGCGCGGATGGTCGGCCTGTTCCGGCCAGAAGAAACCGTGGACGAAATAACCGTCGCGCATCATCCAGTCGACGTCGATCTGACCCAAATAGGTCTGTACTTCGGTGACGAATTCCCGATCGCCGAGAATTTCAGCGGCTCGCAGATAGCCGGAATAGAAGATCGCGGTGTCGATCGTGGAGATTTCGGAATACGGCTTCGGTCGTCCCGCGCTATCCGTAAAGTGTGCCAACCAGCCGCGATTGCGGGCCGGGTTGGCATGAACGGTCGTACGAAACCCTCGGCGGAGCCGATCCAGCACTTCGTCGCGATCGGCCGCACCCTGCTCCACGAGCATGGCGGACCCGTAGGCAACGAAACCGGTTGCGGCACAGCTCACCGTTTCACGATCGGTCAGCCGATCTTGAACGAGGCCGTTGGCGTGCGTCATCCGCTCGAATAGCGACCCGTAGTCGGTCGCCGGCGATGCGGTGAGGGCAACTGTGAGGAGGAGTGCGGCGTTCATAACATCCAATTATAGATCAACAATTGATGATATGTCGAGGAAACCTCTTAGGGTTATTGCTGAATTTACAACGTGGCGGGAAACGGCCGGTCGGCGTTACAACGGAGTGTGTCGCGTTGCAAAGCGTTATGGAATAACCGTTTAAAGAGATATTCGCCGGGGAGAATCAGGAAGGCAGCGGACGTTAATGAAATCTTTGCATCGGGGGAAGGCTGAATCCTCTGCGAGGGTCGTCACTTGAAAAATTAGCCCATATTCACAATCGCTGATGGGTCGATCTGCGACCAATCCCGATTTTTTCCCAATGGGGAACGCTTCAGACGGCAAGAGCCGAATCGCGCGTCGCGATCCGGCTCCTCTGCCGTTTGTCGTAACCACGGCGAGTCGACGGTTAGACCGCCGCGTCGACCGGTTTCGTCCACGCGTGCCCTTCGAAGGGTTTATCCACCGGAGTTTCAACGACGTGGTTGGTGTAGTTACTCAGGACCTTGAAACTGACCCCAAGGATCACCTCCAGCACCTGCTGCTTGGTCCAGCCGGCGTCGAGGAAATCGCTGATGTCTGCCTCCTCAACCCAGCCGCGGTTCACGACGACTTTCCGGCTGAACTCGCGCAGCGCCTCCAATTTCGGATCGGCAATCGGCGTTGCTTCGCGAAGCGCTCGGAGCACGTCCTCCGGCATTCCGTTTTTCTCAGCAATCATGGAATGAGCGGCCATGCAGTAGTGGCAGTCGTTTTCAAAGTTTGACGTCATCAGGACGACCTGCTGCTCCGTCGGGCTGAACGACGTCTGCTTCGAAAAGATGCCGTGCATCGTCATGTAGGCATCAGCCACCGCCGGGGCCTCGGCTTGGAATCGAATCAGATTGGGGATCATGCCCCACGTCTGCTCGGCCTTCTGGAAGGCCGCCTGGCCGGCGTCAGAAACGGTGTCATGAGTGTGTCGGATGAAATCAGCCATTGTCAGAGTCCTTAAGGCGGAAATTGCAGTGAAAATTCAGCCGGATGAGGCCGGCGGCGACTGGCCGCCGGCTTCGAAGAAACAAACCGGACTGCGGCGGTACCGATCAGCCGAGCGCCTTTTGCAAGGCCCCCGCGTAACGGTCCTTGCTCTGCACGCCGATGATGCGATCGATGACCTCGCCGTCCCGATAGACCAGGACCGTCGGCAGGGCGCTGACCTTCAGCGATGCCGCCGTTTGCGGATTAGCATCGGCGTCGAGTTTTCCGACGACGGCGCGGCCCGCGAACTGTTCGGCGACCTCGTCGATCACTGGCCCGACGAGGCGACAGGGGCCGCACCACTCGGCCCACACGTCGACCAGCACCGGTTGCTGAGCGTCCTCGACTTCCCGTTGGAAGTTCTCGTCGGTCAATGTCCTGGTTGCTTTGGAAGTTGTGGCAGCCATGGTTTCTCTCTTTCGTTCAGGTAAAAAAGTGACCGGTCGTCTACAAATGCGACCTAAAAAAGAATGCCTCGTCTATTTTGCCAAGAAGCCTTTCAGAAAAACGGTTTCGAACTCGGTCAGCGGAGCCGTCGAACCGGCGACTTTCATCCGGATCAACGCGCCCTCCCACGCGGCAAAAATCGCCCGACCGAGTACCTCAGCGGAGAGGTCTTCTCGGACCTTGCCGGCCGCCTGTGCCTTCGCGATGCCCTTGGCCAACGTCTCCTCGAAGTCACAGAAGCGAGCGGCGAGGGCTTCCCGGCACAGCTTACTTTCGCCCGCAATTTCGTTCCCCATTGCGCCCAGAAGGCATCCGCCGTGGCAGGGATTGGCTTCATAGCCCCGAATTTGTTCGCGAAAGAACGCCCGCAAGCCCGAAATGCCGTCGCGAAAGCGTTCGACTTGGGCCCGCAGCTTCTCGACCGATCGTCGACCAACTTCACGGATGACCTCGGCCCCGAAGTGCTCTTTGCTTTCGAAATAGTTGTAGAACGAGCCCTTGGGCACGCCGACGTCGTCGAGCAGCGTCTTGAGCCCCGTGCCGTGGAATCCGCCGCTGAGAAGCAACTGTGCTCCCCGGTCGATTAATTCCCGCCGCTTGTCGTCACTGAGTCTGGGTCGTGCCATGATTTTGTCTCCTGCCTCTAGTACGACCGGTCGTCTTGGAACGTTGGCGCTTTTCGAATAATTTTTTGCCGGTGTGGCCCGGACATCGTCCCGGCGGCGCAGCCGCGGGAGCATTCAGCTGACTTTTTCGATAATGGTCAGCGCCCCGACAAGCTCGAAACAGTGAGCTGAGTGCTCTGGTCGCTGCGCGACACGGACGGTGTCCGTGCCACTCTGGTCTATTCAGTCAATCAATTCCTCGTGTGGCCCGGACATCGTCCGGGCGGCGCAGCCGCAAGAGCATTCAGCTGACTCTTTCGATTGTGGTCAGCGCCCCGACAAGCTCGAAATGGTGAGCTGAGTGCTCTGGTCGCTGCGCGACACGGACGTTGTCCGTGCCACTCTGATTTATTCAGTCAGTCCACGAGATTGGGATACCGACATCCTCTCGCCGTTCGTACCAGCGCGCCGAACTCCACCGATAATCGGCCTGTCGGGAGACCATCCCTGCCCGAACAGGATTGTCGTGGATGTAATTCAGCTTCTGCTCAAGCACTCCCGTGGTCTCAATTTCGAAGGCGTAGTACCGCGGCGTCCAAATCGGGTCACTGGGAGGAATCGACTTTCCATATTCAGTCCGCCGCAGGAACGTCGCGAGCTCCGATGAACTGTTCCGCTTCCAATCCTTCAAGAAATGTGAGAGCTGGTCCGTCACATCGAACCAGAGCAGAAAGTGAACATGGTTCGACATCAACACGAATCCCACGCACTTCGCCGCCTGTCGCTGCATTTCGGAATGCAGACACCCTAGAACGATGCGCTTCGATCGGTCGGCATCGAGCAGCATCCGACGCCGGTAGCAAGAAAACGTCACGAAGTGAACGTAGAGCCGGTCATCAATAATGCGTCTAGAAACCGGCATAATTAGCAACTCCTCGTGTGGCCCGGACACCGTCCGGGCGGCGCAGCCGCAAGAGCATTGAGCGAAGTCAGAAAGGTCAACGAATACAAGCCGCGCACGAAGTGAGCGGATATCGCACGGGTTGATCCGCTTACTTCGTGCGCGGCTTGTCGAGCTATGAAGCAGCGCGAGATACGGACGTTGTCCGTGCCACTCATTCTTGTTCTTCAGGCACCAGAAAACTGAGGTGGTGCGCGGCGTGGATGCAGTGCAGCCGCTTCCATTCTTCGACAGAAAGTTCGCCCGCGAGCGGTGAGGGGTGCACCGAGTCTGCCGTTTCCAGCCGCGAGAGCAATTCTTTCGCGGCTGCGATTTCCGCCGCATCGTCGACTTCGCCCTTGGGAACCGATTGCGGGGCGGTCATCTGGCCGCGGCGCATGCTGCCTTCGACCAGAAATTTCATCACCAGCGGTCGGCCCCAGAACTTGCGGGCCAGCCAGGGCATCATGAAGCCGAAGCCGTCGAGCGAGCCGCGAAAGTAGTAATTTAGGTGCTTGCAGATTTGCCCGAGATTCCACTTCCCGAGCGGTCGGTAACCCGCGCGCTCCAACCGCTCGATCTCAGCCGCGATCTCCGGATACGAGCTCAGCGACAGTTCCCTGAGTGCTTCAGCCATGTCCCGCTCCGCTAGAAAATCCAAGCTCCAATGGTCAGTTGTGCCACAAAACGACTCGGCGATAGGAAATAGGGGATGGGGGATGAGTAAGGGACAGGCCTGCCAGCGTATTTCCAATCCCCAATCCCCTATTTCCTATCTCTCCGGCTCACCCGCCCTGCGGCAGGTCCAGTGTTTCGGCAAAGCGTGAGAGTACCACTTGCCGGACCTCGTCCCACGCCCCCGCGTCAATTGCACCAGAGTCGACGGTGTTGAAAGCGTGCTGGCGTGCCTCGATCAGCAGCTCCAAATCACGACCGGGGTGAGCCACGCGCAGCGGCATGCCCCCCGATTGCCGGGTGCCTAGCACGTCGCCGGGACCACGGATTTCGAAGTCGGCTTCGGCAATCTTGAAGCCGTCGCTCGTCTGTTCCATCACCGCCAGTCGCTTCGTCGCGTCGTCGGTTTCGCCATCGGGCAGCAGGAAGCAATACCCCTGGTGCCGACCGCGTCCGATGCGTCCGCGGAGCTGATGCAACTGCGAGAGCCCGAAGCGGTTGGCCTGATAGATGACCATCAACGTCGCGTTGGGCACGTCGACCCCGACCTCGATCACGGTGGTGGTCACGAGCACCCGGATGTCGCCGCGACGAAACGCCGTCATCACGGCGTCTTTCTCATCGGACGACATCCGCCCGTGAAGCAGAGCGACTTCGGGAGCGGGCGAGTCTTTGTTCGTCCGATCTCCCGCCTCGCCCCACCCCTCGCTCAGTTCGTTCATGCGAAGCCGCTCGAACACCGTCTCCACGCTCCCCGGCACCGCGGCATCAAGGTCCTCGCCGTTCGGTTCGATGCGTGGGCAGACGACGTAGGCCTGCCGTCCTTCGGCGAGCCGTTGGCGGATGAATTCCCATGCCTTTTTCCGTCCCAGTTTGCCATCCACACGGCTCGTCACGACGCGCTGCCGACCGGGGGGGAGATCGGTGATCCGCGTCACGTCCAAATCCCCGAACTGCGTCAGGCACAACGATCGCGGAATCGGAGTCGCGGTCATCACGAGCAGATGCGGAGCTGACGCTTCCGGTTGAGAGTTCAGAGACGAGAGGTCAGCGTCTTTAACTGCTTGCTCTCCTATCGTCTCTAAACTCTCAACCTCATTCGCGCGAGCGAATCGCGAGCGTTGGGCGACGCCGAATTTGTGTTGTTCGTCGACCACCGCGAGGCCCAGCCGCGGAAGCGTCACGTCTTCTTGAATCAGTGCCTGAGTGCCAACCACGAGGTCGACTTTCCCTTCGGCGATGTCGGCAAGCGTGCGCTTGCGCTCGGCAGGGGTCAGCGAGCCGGTCAGCAGGCGGCGCTTGACCCGACTGCGCGACAAGGCGGCGTCGATCGTCTTCCAATGCTGATTGGCGAGCACTTCTGTCGGAGCCATCACGACCGCCTGATACCCCGCCGCAATAGCTGAGAGCATCGCGTAAACCGCAACGACCGTCTTGCCGGCACCAACGTCTGCCTGAAGGAGCCGGTGCATCGCCCGCGGCGTGGCAAGGTCGCTCGTGATTTCCCGGATCGCCTGATTCTGCCCCGGCGTGAATTCAAAGGGGAACAGCCGCCGGATGCGGGCGTCGACCTTGGCAGGCGTTTCGATGCGCGGCGAGCCGTCGGTCGCCGTCCACGCCCGGCGGCGCAGCGCCATGCCGATCTGAAACTCGAACAGATCGTCAAACAGAATTCGTCGCTTCGCCTCTTCGAACGCGGCGACAGTCGCCGGTCGATGCAGCGCCCGCATCGCGTCCGAGAGTTCGGGTAGAGCGGCTTCGTCCCGAAACGTCGCGGGCAGGGGGTCGCTGACTTCACCGGCATACCGATCAACAGCATCCCGCGAGATCGTCCGCAACGCCTCCATCGTGAGGCCCTCAACCAGCGAATACCGCGGGAGGACCTCGCCATGCGGAGTGGTGAGAGGTGAGGGGTGAGAGGTGAGAGGTGAGGGTTGCGGATCGAGTAATTCTTTCTCTGACCTCTCACCCCTCAACTCTAAACTCTCCGCCGCCTCGTCCTCCCCCAACTGTTGCACTCTGGGATGCGACATCTCCCAGCGGCCGTCGCGTTTCTTAGCTTTCGCGCTGAAGAGCAGCGGCTCGCCATCGGAGTATTTTTTGAGAATCCACTGCTGGTTGAACCACACGCCGCGAACGTACTCGCCGCCAGAGTCGAGCAGGATGGTGGTCATGGACCGGCCGCGGGAGATTAGCCGGGCGTCGCGATCAACCACGACGCCGCGGACCGTCTCGATCGACTTGCCTGTCAGCTCAGAGGCCGACTTCACATCGGTCAGATCGAGTACGTCGCGCGGCAGGTTGAACAGGACGTCGCGGACGGTCGAGAGGTTCAATTTCTCAAGGGCGGCCGCGCGGCGGGGGCCGGCTCCTTTGAGATATTGGGCGGGGCTGTCGAGCGGGCTGTCGGACATGATGCCGACCAGTATAGGCGATCACCCGAAAAGCGGGACTTTCGCGAAGATTTTCGTGATCCGGGTCGCCAATTTCGCCGTTGCCGGATCGGTAGTGGCGATTCTGCTTGAAGAGCCGACAGCGTCGTCTATGTTGATGTCCACAGACCGATGATGTTCAGCACTGAGCGAGCCTGATGAGCGGCGACCCGTCCGACACCCAACAGCCACCTCCGCAGCCGGTCTATCGCGCTGCGCCACCCGGTGCAGAGAAGAAGCTCGCGGCAGGGCTGATCGCGATCTTGCTGCCGGGTCTGGGCATCCACAAATTCATTCTCGACATGCCGGTCGCCGGAGCCATTATGTTGGCAATCACGGTCTCCTGTGGTTTCTTCGGCTTCTGCCTGATTATTCCGATCCTTGGCGCGATCGCCATGCAGGTCATCAGCATCGCCGAGGGCATTATCTACCTGACGAAAACCGATGAAGAATTTGTCGAGACGTATGTCGTCGGCAAACGCGAATGGTTTTGATCCCCTCGACTCACTTTTGAAAAAAGGACCGCTAATGTCTGAAGAAACAGTGCCGGCTGCCAAGCCGGAAGGTGCCGACAAGAAACTGGCCGCTGGCATCTGCGCGATCCTGCTGGGCAGTTTTGGCGTTCATAAGTTTATCTTGGGATATACAACGCCCGGGATCATCATGCTGCTCGTGTCGCTGCTCACGTGCGGAATCGGAGCGTTGGTGATGCAGGTCATCGGCATTATCGAAGGCATTAAATATTTGACGATGTCCGACCAAGAATTCGTCGACACCTATGTGAATGCTGAGAAGCCTTGGTTTTAATTGCTTGTCGTCCTGCTCAATAGACGCCAATGCAGCCGCGCCCGGTAGGAAGCGGATCAAGTGAAAGGTTTCATTAACTCTTGAAACCTTCGCCCTGATCCGCTCCTTGCCAGTCGCGGCTGCAAATCGGCGCCTATTGGGTACGGCGCGAATTAATTCGCCGCTTTGACATAACCGAAGGCAATGTCTTTAAGCCCCTGTGAGCCGTGGACGTATTTTGTCTCGGGCTCGTAGCTGAAGACCTCTTCCCACGACTCGCCGCCATCGGTGCTGCGGAGGATATTGGACCGTTTGCGGGAGACACTCAGGAGCGTGCCCTTATCGGTCTTCAGCACCTGCCCCTGTGGCACGGCTCTGGGTAGGTCACGCCATGTTTTACCGTCTTCGGAGGCCCGTGACGGATAGCCGGCGAGCCAGAATTCGCCGTCGACCACAGAGAGCGTGCCGTTGCGCGAGCCGGTCATGATCGGGCCCTCCCAGGTCTCACCGGCATCGGTCGAGCGGTAAACATGTTCGCCTTTCTTGTCGGCCAAAAGCACGATGCCTTCCTTGGAAATCATCGCGCTCTTGCTGTCGAGTCCATCGAGGCCTTTGGGGTCGATCCACTTCCAAGTCTTGCCCATGTCGTCGCTGGCGAAGAGGTTGCCGAACTCGGTGTCCTCTTTGCTGCGATCATCGCCGATCGCGAGGAAGCGTTCCGCGTCTTTGCAGTAAATCGATTTGATGTGGTGCGTGACGAGTTTGCGGCCCGGCTGGTCGTCTTTCACGCTGCGAAACGATGTCTGATTCCAAGTCTTGCCGAAGTCGGGGGTGGAGGTCGCGTCCATATAGCCGGTCATGACAAATGTGCCATCCCCGCCGGCGATCGACATCGCGGTCGGCATGATCCGCGGATCTTTGCTGCGGCGATCAAGAATCGTGTTGCCGTCGCTCAGGTGCCGCCAGGTCACGCCGTCGTCCGAAGCGAAATAAGAGGTTGGCTTGGTCCAGCCCACGGGGAAGGCGAACACGCCGTCGGTGTAGGCGATTGAATTCGTCGCCCAACCACCATGATCGGAGCCGGGATAGCCGAAGAAGACCTGCTTCCAATTTGCACCGTCATCGTTCGACATCAGCACCCGCGCCCCGTGCCCGACCGCGATAATTACGGGCTGCTGAGGATCGGGATTAAAGTCGCCCCCGAGCGGAATCTCCTGCCGCCGGGCCTCCCCCTTGGCCACCCATTCTTCAGGAGGCTTCTCGGCGGCGTGGACGGCGACGGACAATGTCAGGCAAAGTGCAGCGACGAGTGATCTCATGATAATTCCTACGAAGGACGAAAAGTTCGATACTAATTTCAGTGGGTGGCAACGAAAAAGCATGCTGACTCTTAACAGGTTTGCAACGCCGAAAGGAAATGGTGTTTGGCCACGGAGCAATTTCACCATCCCTATTGGTCAGCTTGGACCTCTTTAAAGAACTCAAGGCTTTCTTCAATTACCTTTTTGTCTCTCGAAAGAAGATACTTTGCCGCCAGAGCCTCTTCGAGATGATTTATTGCCTCGTCATGTTCTCCAAGCATCCAGAGCGAGAGTCCGGCGAGATTGAGCAGGCGTGGCGTAGTGCTCGACTTCGTCTTTGAGCTCTTTTCTATCGCAAGTGCTTCATTGCAAAGATCAAGTGCTTCTTGAAAGTTGCCGGATTCGTAATTTTCGTTGGCTTTTGCGAATAGGTCTTCGACCTGTGCAGCCGCCTCGTCAGACTTTGCAAGGGTCTCGGCCGCGCGTCGTTGGAAATTCTCGATCGCTTCGCGCCCTTCCGGTGTCGCTGCAAATTCGGCCCCCTTCGCCTTAGCTTCGTCAGGGTCAAAACCGATTTCACGCCCAAGTTCGCCAATATATTGATTAGTTGGGTCAGGGCTGGGGCGGTTCCGATAGAACGTGAAAGCGACAGCGCCGCCTAGCGCCGCGAGCAGTACAGCAAAAAAGAGCACTTTTGCTCGGTTCGGATTGACCTCTCGCTCCATGACTTCTCCTGAACGTTTTTTAATCGCTGACTTCAGGTGAGACGGACATCCCCCTCGCCGCCGTCGGCAACTCCGGCACGGCGCGAGGTCGAATCCAAAAGGGACAACGGCGCGACAGATCGGCAACCGCTGATGTCACAGCAGTCTGACGCCTTGCACCGCCGAATGCCAGCGGTAACGGAACGAGAATTTGAGCCGTCGCGATGCCTTAAATGCGCCAGGCATCCCGGCAGTGAGACGTCAGAAAGTCCGTCGCGGCAGGCGTGCCGGAGGCGGTCATCAGTTCCGCATCCCAGTCGAAGCCGCCGCCAGCTCGGAAGGCGACATTCGCCAGCAGTACGGCCTCGGTGAGCGGGCCGCCATAGTCGAAGCCGCACGAAGCCGGGTCGCCCCCGCGGGCGGCATCGATCCACTGTTGATGGAAGCCCCTCGGCTTGGGAATAAACGACTCGGGTTCTTGGAAGTCGGTGAAGTCACCGGCGGGCAGGAGTTGATAGCCTTTGAAGCCACATGCGAGCATCCCTTTCTCGCCGACGAAGAGCGTGTTGTGCGGCTTGAGGTCGTTCTCGCTGAGGCCCGACTGACGGACGACCGCGTCCGGCACCGATGGCACCTGCGACCAGTGCAGCCGAACGTCACTGCCGCTATCAGTGGGGAAGGTCAGCGTTGTCGCCATCGACTTCGGCGTGACGTACGGATGCGGATCGGGGTCGGTGACGTCGACCCGCTTGGGGTATTTAAGATCGAGTGCCCAGAACGAAGTATCGAGAATATGGCAGCCCCAGTTGCCGGTCTCACCGGTTCCGAAGTTCCACCAGAACCGCCAATTGTAAGGGCAGATCTTCGGACTATAAGGCCGCTCGGCGGCGCGATTAAGCCATAGATCCCAGTCGAGATGTTTGGGGACGTCCGCAGTCTTCGCGGGGTAATTGGGCATCCCCCGGCTCGACGAAACCCACGCGTGAACATCACTCACTTCGCCGATCGCCCCCGACTTAACCAATTCAACCGAGCGCCGCATCGAGGACAGATTGTGACGCTGCGTGCCAAGTTGCGTCGCCACACCCTTCGCTTTGGCGGCTTCGGTGAGCAAGCGGACCTCATTCACCGAATGAGCCAGCGGCTTCTCGCAATAAAGGTGCATCCCCCGCTCAATCGCCATCATTGAGGGATGAAAGTGAGCGTGATCCGGTGTGCTGACAACGACCGCGTCGATCTGTTGTTCGAGCTGATCGAACATCTTGCGGTAGTCGCTGTAGAGCGGTACCTCCGGGTACTTCTTAAGAGTTTTCGCGGCTCTTTCCTTGTCGACATCCGCAAATGCGATGAGGTTCTGTCCGTCGACCCTACGGATGTTTGCTGCGCCCTGCCCGCCAATTCCGATACAGGCAATGTTTAGCTTCTCGTTCGGACTCTCCGCTCGGCCGGTGGAAGCCAGCGGGTTCCACCACGCTGCCGCCGTCGCCGCGGCCGTGGTCTTGAGCATGTGTCGGCGTGAAAGTCCGGTTGGTGTCTTCATGTTGGCCAATACTTTAGAGATTGATGAGTCCGATTCACGTCGTCGCGAAACCAAGAGATGACGTTGGAATCACGGCGGAAATTAATCCGCCGTAAACACGAAACCGTCCGGTGTTGCGTCGACTTTAATTATCGTGCCTTCTTCGAAGCGACCGGTGAGGATTTCGTTGGCGAGAGAGTTTTCCAGTCGGTTTTGAATGACTCGTTTGAGCGGTCGTGCTCCATACTGGGGGTCATAACCTTCTTGAGCCAACAGGTCTTTGGCTTGGTCGGTGACCTCAAGACCGTAGCCTTCATCTTCGAGATTCTGCCGCAGGAATTCGAGTTGCAGGTCGACGATCTGCCTGATTTCTTTGCGGCCGAGCGGGTGAAAGACGATGACCTCGTCGACGCGATTTAAGAATTCGGGCCGGAAGTGAAGTCGGAGGTCCTCCATCACGCGGCTCTTAATTTCGGTATAGAGCTCATCGTCGGCAAGGTCGAGAATTTTCTGACTGCCGATGTTCGAGGTCATGGCGATGATGCAGTTCGTGAAGTCGACGGTGCGGCCTTGGCCGTCGGTGAGTCGGCCGTCGTCGAGCACCTGCAACAGCACGTTAAAGACGTCGGGGTGCGCCTTTTCGACTTCGTCGAGGAGAATCACGCTGTAAGGATTGCGGCGGACGGCTTCGGTGAGTTTGCCTCCTTCTTCATAGCCGACGTATCCGGGAGGGGCACCGATCATGCGGGCGACCGAGTGCTTCTCCATAAATTCCGACATATCGATGCGGACCATCGCGCGCTCGTCATCGAACAAGAATTCGGCGAGCGCCTTACAAAGTTCGGTCTTGCCGACACCCGTCGGGCCAAGAAACAGGAACGATCCGATGGGTCGTTTCTGATCGGTCAGACCCGAGCGCGAGCGACGAACGGCATTGGCCACGGCTTCGACGGCTTCCTCCTGATTAATCATCCGCTCGTGGATTCGTTGCTCCATCTTTAAGAGCTTATCCTTCTCCGTTTGCAGCATCCGGGCAACCGGCACTCCGGTCCAAGTCGAAACGACCTTGGCAATGTCTTCGCCCGTGACCGCTTCGCGCAGCAGGCGTTCTTCACCCGACTGCTGCATCTGTTCAAATCGCTCCTCGAGTTGGCTGAGCTTTTGCTCGGCTTCTTTCAGCTTTACTTCGGCTTCGTAGGCTTTTTGATAATCCTCATTGGAAGAAGACCGCTGCGCCTGACCGAGAGCTCGATCCCGTTCGCCTCTTAATTGGTCGATCTCTTCTTGCAACGGCTTGAGATTCGCAAGGACTTCCTTTTCCGATTCCCAGCGAGCGCGAAGACCTGTGACGGTTTCTTCGCGGTCGGCGATGTCTTTCTTTAAGGCGTCCAGTCGCTGTTGCGACTCTTCGCTCGATTCGTCTTCGAGCACCTTCGCCTCGATCTTCATCCGGGCGAGGGCGCGATTGAGCTCATCGAGCTCGACCGGCATTGAGTCGATCTCCATCCTAAGTCGACTCGCGGCTTCGTCGATTAAGTCAATCGCTTTATCGGGCAGGAAGCGATCGTTGATATAGCGGTCCGAGAGCGAGGCGGCCGACCTTAGAGCTTCGTCGTTAATGCGAACGCCGTGATGCTTTTCATACTTCTCTTTAATTCCTCTCAGGATACTGAGGGTATCCTCGACGCTCGGTTCCTTGACCAGCACCGGTTGAAAGCGGCGTTCGAGGGCCGGGTCTTTCTCGATGTATTTACGGTACTCGTCGAGCGTTGTCGCACCGATGCAGTGCAGTTCGCCGCGGGCGAGTGCGGGCTTTAATAGGTTCGACGCGTCCATCGCGCCGTCGGTTTTGCCCGCGCCGATGACGGTGTGCAGCTCGTCAATAAAGAGGACGATCTGGCCTTCGGAGTCGGTCACTTCCTGCAGCACGGCTTTAAGTCGTTCTTCAAATTCGCCACGGTACTTGGCCCCGGCGACGAGGGCGCCCATGTCGAGGGCGACAACCGTTTTCTCTTTTAAGTTCTGGGGGACGTCGCCGTCGACGATCCGCATGGCGAGTCCTTCGGCGATGGCCGTCTTTCCGACGCCGGGATCGCCGATCAGGACCGGGTTATTTTTTCGCCGGCGGCTGAGGACTTGAATGACGCGACGGATTTCGGTGTCTCGCCCGATCACAGGGTCGATCTTGCCCGTGCGGGCGAGTTCAACGAGATCTTTTCCGTATTTCTCGAGCGATTGATAGGTCGCTTCCGGATTCTGTGATTGCACTGATTGTCCTCCGCGGATGTCTTTGAGCGCTGCGAGAATGTCCTGTTCGCGAACACCGTTCATATTAAGCAGCCGGCCTGCCGTGTCGTCTTCCGTTGTGGCCAGTGCGAGTAGCAGGTGCTCGGTGCTGACGTATTCATCCTTCATCTCATCGGCGCGGGATTGCGCGCCTTCGAGCACCTGCATGAAGTAGGGCCCCGGTCCCGGCTGTTGCCCGGAGCCGGACATCTTCGGCAGCCGATCGAGTTCGGAATCGACGAGCGAATTAAGCTGTCCCATGTTGACGCCGATCCGCCCCAGCAGCGGGGCGACAACGCCTCCCTGTTCTTCGAGAAGGGCCTTAAGCAGATGCAGTGGCAGCAATTGCGGATTGCCCCGGCTTTCGGCGAGGTGCTGCGAGTTTTGAACGGCCTCGGAGGCTTTGACGGTCAGTTTTTCAGGTTGAAACGGCATTGGTCTTTCACCGGGCGCGTCGGTCGTTGCAAAAGGATTTCAGGAACCTCCCATTCACAATCTCCAATATACGCCCTCGACGAAAGGTATGAACGGTCGGAGCCGAAAACCGGAGTCGGGAGGTTCCCCAGCGGGCCTCACCTCGGTTGTCCGATTTCGGCGAGGCGACGCATGATGCGATAAAAGAGCGAGGCAGGGCCATTCCGCCGACTGCCGCGTCGCACCGCGTCGTGCGCATCAGCCCGGATGGCCCATTTCCGCCAGCCGGTCGGGCGTGACCCGCTGTCATGCTCGGGATCAAGTTCGAGGGCGATCGTTCGAAGTTCGGAGGCGGAGACGAGATCGTCGAGCGCTTCGGATCGGCGGATGAACGTCGCGACTTCGTCGAGCAATCGGGAGCGGAGGTGCGGCAGTCGGGCCGGAGGGATGACATCCGGGTGCCTTTCGGCCCACTCGTAGCGGCAGCGGATCGATCGCGCGAGATGGCCGGGTGTTTTCGTCTGCTGGGCATCCGAACGTCGATAGCCGGTTAGCGGGTCGTCGACCCGCAGGAACCGGCCCCGTGTTCTCAGATGAGCAAAGAAGATCATGTCTTCGCTCGACCGCGTCTCCTCGGGAAACCCGCAGGCCAAGCCGTCGCGTCTTCGGAACATCGCAGCCGAGGGCGAGATGGCGCACTCAACAAGCAGTTCGAGCGACGGCTCCGGTAGATCGAAGGTATCGGGCTGCGGGAATTCTGACTGCCGCCCGTCCTCAGCGAACGCGAAACAGCGGGTCCCAATGCAAACGACCTCGTCGCCGGAAGGGTCGGCCTCGACCAACTCCCATTGCTGCCGCAGCTTGGAGGGAAGCCACACGTCATCGGCATCCAGCAGGGCCACCCAGTCACCCGCGGCCTCGTCTATCCCGCGATTGCGGGCCACGCTTTCGCCATGATTTTCTTGGCGAAGCACCCGTACCGGCGGTCCGAAACTCTGGGCGATCTCGGCTGAATCATCGGTCGACCCGTCATCGACCACGATCACTTCGACCGGCGGCAATGACTGATCCAATGCGGAGCGAATCGCTTCGCCGAGGAACGGCGCGGCGTTGAAGCACGGAATGATGACAGAGACCGACGGGCCGGGCATTCGCCAATTATCAAACGCCCGCCAGCGAATGTCGACCGTGCGTCCTTGCCGAGGTACGCGACACGCCGAGCAGGCTCAGGCTGCCGCAGCCACGCGATCGGCCGCCAGCGACACATTCGCGGCGAAGTGGTCAAGATTCAGCCCGCCAAGCGTCAGGCTGGCTACGGCGTCATGCGCGAGCGCGAACGGAATGGCTGTCTCCGGATCAAGATGCCCGGCGGCGAGCCCTTTCTTGACAAGCACGCCGACGCCGCGCTTGGCGGCTTCGTCCATCACGACGCTCTGCCCGGTATCGAGGGCGTTGTATTCGACCATGATTACGTCGGCCCAGTCGAGGGCGGCGTGATGGCCCGCGGCGGTCTTGCCGGAGAGCCCGATGTGTCCGATCTTTCCTGCGTCCCTCAGCCACACCAGCGTTTCAACCGCGGGAGTATCGCGAAGAATGAACAGGTCGCGACCGTCCGAATGCAGCAGAACGAGGTCGAGCCGATCGGACCGAAGTCGCTTCAGGCTGCGTTCCACACTCGCGATGATCGCCTTGGCGCTGAATTCGTAATTCGAGTTCGACTGCCCGGTGCGATCGGTCCAGAAGTTTTCGCCGACCTTTGTCGAAAGAACGAACTCGTCGCGGCGGTGAGACAGATGTCGGCCGATCCGCTCCTCGCTGACTCCGTAAGCCGGGGCGGTGTCGATCAGATTGATGCCGAGATCGAGCACGCCGCCCAAAAGCCGGTCGACCTGCGATTCATCGGGCAGGGCATACGGCTGAGGGTATTTGATCTTTTGATTGCGACCGATTTTAAAGGCGCCGAAACCGATCGGGCTGACATCCGTACCGGTGCGGCCGAGGGGGCGGCGTTCCATAAGAATTTTCTTTACACAGTCGAATTGATTCGAAAGCCGATCACGCGGCGCGGGTGATGCGGTCGGAATACCAATGACATGTTTCCCAGGGAGGAGCTGCGACCTCGGGCCGCGTCCATTCAGGCAATTGCTGCGATTCACCCGAACCCGAATTCTCGGGATGGGGCAGCAGTTGGGCGATTCGGCGGGCCATAGCGGGCACGAGTGCCAGTTTCGTCGGCCAGCACGTCAGGGTGTTGCCGTCGGCCATGACCTGGATGTCGTCCGGCCGTCGATTTTGCGGCGTTTCGCCTTCGGCCCGGTCAACGCGGTAGGTGGCCCATTCGATGCCATCCTGCGACAGATCAGGTAGGGCGGCGGCCAGTTCGCGACGCGCCCGTGCGATGAGGTCGGGCTCCGACAGGCCGACGCCGTCTTCGGCAATCTGCCCCCCGATTTGCCAGACGACGGTCTGCTCGTCGATTCGCTCCGAGGTGATCGTAACGCGGGTAACCGTTCCGTCGACGCAGTGGCCGTTGAATTCGGGGAGATCGCCTTTTGCCATCACCATGTGGAGCGGGCGTCGCTGCATCACGGTCGCCGATTTTCCGACTTGCGACAGTAGCCGGGCGTTGCCGTTGCCGGCAGCGAGGATGACAGATTTGGGCACGCACTCGAACGTCCGCCCGGTTTCGGAGTCGGTCAGTCCGATCTGCGTGACCCGTCCGCCGTCATCGACCGAAAGGGACAGACCCGATTCGGGGTCGATTTTAAACAGGCGGGGGAGGTTCCGCTCGCGGAGTTTTTCCAAAAAGCTGACCGGAGAGATCACCTGCTCACTGAGCCGGGCGACCGGTCCCTGGCAGCTCTGCAGTACCGAAGGCAGCTCGCCGGGGGCCAACATTTTTGGTGTGACGCGCAGCCCCATGCGGGCGCCGATCATACCGACGCGGCCGGTCAAACTCTCGGTCCGCCACAGGTAGCAGGAATCGGATCGAACGACCGTGCCCGACAGATTGGGGACACGTTCCCCGGCGAGGCACTCCCGCCACAGGTCGGGCATGTCGCGAATGTTCTCGGCGCTGCGGGTCAGCAGCCCCGTGAGGGTGTATTTGAGACCCCCGTGAATGATGCCCTGAGAGGCGACCGTCTGGCCCGCTCCCAGGGCGTTCGATTCAAGCAGGATCGCGCGATGCCCACCGGCACAGAGGCGATCGAGTGTCCACAAACCGGCGGCTCCGCCGCCAAAAATGACTGCGTCCAAGTGCATCACGATTCGTCATCCGACGATATAGGATTGCGGTCCGGTTCCTTCCGGATCGACAAGCGGGTCGTTTTAGCCGGACCGCGAACGTGCGCAAACCCCATTTGTCGGCTACGCTCGGAATCGACTTCGAGGCGCGACGTGCAACGACCGGGAGACGGTCGACGAATTTGACAGGATGAAGCTGTCGGCTGTCAGCTATTGGCTGTCAGCGTTGCTTGTTCGAGCCGCAATCGCTTTGGCATGCATTCGTTTGCAGAAGGCCACAATCCTACTGAACGGCTACTTATTGAACGCCGAAATAACCGCGGAGGGCCTTGAGCAGCTCTTTCACCCGCCGGTGGAATGCCTCCGGGCTGGGCGGACGTCCGATCGGAGTGAAGCGGTAGCGAACTTCCGTGCCGCTGTTGGAAGGCCGAGAGGCACGGCGATCCTCCCCGAATTCGAGGACCAGTTGCACGGCCTGTTTCTGAGACGACTTACCCCACCCGCCAAACATCCCGGTCGTGCCGATCGCGAACGTCGCCTGCCGTTGGGTGACGTCTTTGACTTTCGCCGAAATCTCGTCGACGAATCCGCCGAGTTTGTAGACGATCATGTCGGAGGCGAGCTGGGCCTCGAAGTGGCCTTCGGCCAGAAACGGATCGGTCTCGATCGGTTCATCCGGCGTCTTTCGACGGTCTTCATGCAGTTGCGTGCTCGTAATCGAGCATGTGCGATTGCGACCGGTTTCTTTGGCCTGATAAAGCGCCTTATCGGCCCGCCGGCACAAACTTTCGACGCTGTCGCCTTTCTCATAGACACTCACGCCGAAGCTGCCGGTGACTTTCAATTCGGTTTCGTCGTTGAGCACAGTCTTCGCGAGCAAACCACGAAGCCGCTCGGCTCTTCGAACCGCACCTTCGAGGTCGGTGTCGGGGCAGAGTATGACGAATTCTTCGCCGCCGTATCGGGCGACGAGTTCCCCGCTGTAGCATTCTTCTTGAAGCAGCCGGGCGGTGTTGACGAGCACATCGTCACCCACCTGGTGACCGTAATTGTCGTTGACCGCTTTAAAGAAGTCGATATCGCAGAAAATGACGCCGAACGGCTGGTGATCCTGCTGCTTACCGATCTCGCTGAGGTGCAGGGCGAGTTGGGTTTCGAGCTCGCCGCGATTGGCGATTTTCGTCAACGGGTCACGGCTCGCGGCCATTTTCAGCTCGCGATACTCGTTCGGACGAAACGTCGTCCGGCACAGGTCCCGGTAGATCTCGGCGACGCCCTGCAATTGGCCGTTGCCGTCGATCAGCGGAATGCTTTGGATTTCAATTTCGGTCCACTTGCCGTCGAACCGCTTATATTTTAAGCCGGAAGAAATCGCGCGGGGTTCTTTGAGCACACGCTGAAGCGGGTATTCGCCTTCACCCAGGGGGTTCCCCATCAAGTCGGCAAACTCCCAGGCGCGGGCATTCCAGTTCGTGCCCAGAACCTCCTGATGCCCTTTCTTAAAGAGGCGTTCGGCACCGAGGTTCCACAGCACGACCTTCAGATCGGCATCGAGCAGATAAAAGCCGTCGTAGAGACTTTCGAGGATATAGAGGTGAGAAAAGATCTGGCACAGCGCGTTGGGGTCGAGCATTCCGGGGGCATTGGGATGCTCGCGGCCGGAGCTTCCGCCGTCGAGTTCCGGGTCGAACACGCCGGGGCCTTCCTGTTCGATCCACCGACCGAGCGCAACGACGATCGTGCCGTCGAACTGCGTTCCGGACGCAGCCTTTAATTTCTTCATTATCTCATCGTGCGGGATCGCTTCGCGGTAGACCTGCTGAGTCCGCAGCGAGTCGTACGCATCGGCCACGGCCAGGATTCTCGCACCCTGATGGACGTCGCTGCCGATCAGGCGATAACCGTCGGTCGCGCCGTTATAGTGCTGGCTGCTTTGCACGACGATGTCATATACTTCGGAATCGACGCGGCAGGCCTGCAGGATGTCACAGCCGATATTGTGGTGCAGTGCCATCAACTCGGCTTCGTCTCCCGTGAGAGCGCCTGGCTTAAAGAGAATGCTGTCCGGAACGCCGATTTTGCCGATATCGTGAAGCAGGCACGCGACCTCAAGTGCTTTCAGCGGCCGTTCGTCCCAGCCGAACGCAGACGCGACACCCGTAGCGAGTCGTGCCGTCCGGCGGACGTGTCGGATCGTTTTCGGATCCCGATGGTTCAATGCCGAGAGGAGTGCCCGCAGCGTTGCCGGCGCAATGACGCCAGCCAGTGCCTCGTCTGTGGAGGGGTCATTGACGTCGAGCCGTGCCGTTTTCGCGAGCGTCATTAACGACAAGAGCGTCCCGGCGGAGTCGGTGGGATGCGTCGCGCCGGCTTTCGGCGCCGGAGGCACTTCCGTAGCGACCGGCTCATTTAGTGACGGTAGTTCGAAGCTGGGCTCAGATGACATCAATCGCTCCTGGCAAACCGCCTTAATGAATCTCGGCCGGTTCGCGCGTGTTGACATTTCGCGACAAAACCTATGTCACGGCCTTCATCAGTCAAACCGAACTGGGGGAAATCCTTTAAGGGTTGCCGATTCGCTCAATAGCGGGAGGCAGTCGCCAACCCTATCACCGGTCTCAATCGATCGATCGGGGCGTTTAAACCGTCTCACCCGCAAATTCGGGATATTGCCGCATCGCGTTTCGCAGCGAGTCGACGGCTTCCTGAAAGCGCTGACGCTCGGCGTGATAACTCTGCAACTCTTCGGCGTAGGCGGCCCGCTCGTCGTCGAAATCAGCTTGGGCCTGCTGCACGGTCTCGGCGGTCGAGTCGACTTCTTTTCGGTCGGCTTCGACTGCTTGGCGGGCCTGCTCCAACTCCTGCCAATTGATTTCAAGGCGTTGCCGCTGCTCCGCAAGGTCTTCCTCGCGAGAGTCTAGTTCCTGTTGACGTTGGTGAAGTTGCTCTTCGCGGTGACCGAGTTCGGCCTGCCGTTCGGCATCAATGCGTTGCGATTGTTCGCGCTGCGATTCGAACTCTTCGACGGATTGTTTAAAGTCGACCTTCTCGCCCTTTAGCGTAAGTCGATCAGCCTTGAGTTGGGCGGCCCGGCGCTTAAGTTCATCGGTTTCGTTGGCGGTCCGCTCCTGTTCTTCTTCGAGCTTTCGCACCTGCTTCTCGAAGTTCTGCTGTTCGCGACGGAGCCGTTCGGTGTCGACTTCATTTTGCTGGCGTTGCTGATCAACGACTTTGCGGGCGGCGTTAATTTTCGACCGCTCGGCAGTAAGCTCCCGCTCTTTCTCCTCGACTTGCAGAAGCGCTTTGTGTTTCGACGCGGCGGCGGAGACGGCCGCATTCTTTTCGTCGGAGAGCTTCTTTCGCTCCTGCGAAAGGTGTTCGACTTCCTGCCGAAAGGCTTCGTCGCGGTCGGCGAATTCGCGTTCGCGATCTTCGAACTCACGCTGCTTTTGCTCGAGCTGTTCAAACTCTTCGCGTTTTTGCTCGAACCGGTCCGAGAGTTCCTCGGCCTCTTTTTGCTTCTGTTCGAAGGACGATTTCAGTCCGTCGAGCTGCTCGGTCAACGCGGTGCGGTCGGCGTGCGTGCGATCTAATTGTTCTCGCAAGTCGGAGAGCGTGGTCTCCATCTCCTCACGTGCGGCGTTCACCGCCTGCTCGTGGCGGCTCCGTTCTTCATCGAACTGCGACGAAAGCTGGTCGAGTTCCCGCTGCTTCCGTTCGATCTGCGAAGTTGATTCTTCTTCGGCCTGCTGCCGCTGAGATTCGGCCTCTTGCCTTTGGGCGGTGGCTTCGTCCAGTTGTGTCGCCAGTTCCTCGACCCTGGTGCGAAGCTCGGCTAGTTCTTCACTATTAACTGGTTCCGCTTGGTCGGCGGCGGAAGCGTCAGCAGCTTCATTAAGAGCATCATTTTGCTGCTGCTCGAATTTCTGCTTCTCTGCTTCAAATTTCTGCTGCGCTTCTTTCAGCTTTAAAAATTCTTTTTGGATGAGACTCTTTTGCGCGGCGAGCTTGCGAAGTTCGTCCGATGGGTTGGCCGAGGATTGTTCCCCAACCGGGCCGAGCGGTCCGTGGTCGGAGGCATCGATCTTTCGCCCGAAGTCGGGAAACGTTCCGAGATTTAATTTGCTCAGTTGAGCAAAGTCGCGGATCGCGGCGTGACGCACATTCGGACGCGCCGCCACGGCGGCATCGACACAGGTGACCGCCGCCATGATGGCCTTCTCGGCCAGTCCGGCCCGGTCGGCGGCCTCTTTGGAAGCAACCGCGGCACCGGTCGCATTAATAGCGGCATAGGCGGCGTTTGAAGCGAACGCGACCGTGCGATTGGGTCGCTCCATCGAACCGGCGGCAATGACGGCTTGGACGACCGCTTCTTCCGCGGCGGTGAGCGCGTCCATGTCGGGCGTCTGGCCGGACGCAAACTCCAACGCGAATTTGATTGACGCCGTAACAGCTTCGACGTGTGCCTTTTGAGTTTCATCGACACCGCCGGTGTAGTCGCGAAAGACCCGCCGAGCCGCGCGAGCCGAGTACGCAATTACGGCGCGGAGTGGCAGAGTTCGGAGCTGCTCGCCGGTCGGCAGCGTGGCCATGCCCAATTCCAGCTTGGATGTGTCTGAAGGTCGATGATCCGCCGGCTGCCGCCGCACGTTGTGGTCCGGAGCGTTCTCGACCGCCGGGCCCGTGTGAATGAGGCCGAGAACATGCGGAAGTCAACGCGCCACCGGACGATCGCGGATCGGCCCGTGTGGGAAATCCACAGCGGACTTCAGAAAGAGTAGCTCACAAATAAGGCCGGGCGGCTGGGCTGTTGAGAATTCACCGCATATGGCCGCCGGAGAAGTGTTGAGCTGAGAGCACAATATGACCGCCGCGTGACGACATCCGCCGCGCAATCGTACGAAGCCGCACAACCGAACCTTAAATGTCAGTCGCTGCAGGATCATCGACCGATGTTCGAGGCACCGCCGCGCCGCTGTTCTAAGAGATAGAGACGTCCGATCGGTACGTCCGCGTTCGCCGCATCTCATCTTTCGGATATTTCATGGTCGCCACGACCTCCAAACCGACCGGCGCGGAGCGATTTGCACTCGCGCTCGGTGAGCTTCAAGCTTCCGATGACGTCACGCGGAAGCTGATCAGCCTGACCGCCACGCCCGATTACCGCATGGACCAGGTTGTCGCGTGTCTGGAGCGAGATCCGGCACTCTCGCTGCGGATTTTGCGGGTCGTCAACTCATCACGATACGGACTGCGGCACAAAGTCGGCTCGGTCAAGCAGGCTGCGGCTTTGCTGGGTCAGAACTCGCTACGGTTGTTCGCACTCTCGTTCAGCGTGATCGGCGGATTGATGAAAGGTCCGCTGCATGACTTCTACGGCGACTATTGGCGCCGCGCGGCCACGACGGCCACCGCGGCCGCTCACTTGGTCGACGCGAATGCAGACGGTTACGACATTTCGACCGACGATGCCTATACGGCCGGAGTATTGGCCGATATCGGAGTCCTCGTGCTCGCTCAATATGCCCCCAAGTCGTACGTGCCCGCTTACGAGAGCTGTGTCCACGGGCCGGAATTAATTTCCGCGGAACGTGAGCTGTTTAAGATCGACCACCCGGCGCTGGGCGCGACGTTCCTATCCGCCTGGGACTTACCGTCGCCGGTCGTCGATGCGGTGGCCCGCCATCATGCGGGCTCTTCAGACTCGGTGGAGATGAACGAGCTTGAAACTGTTCTGCGAACGGCCGGTTCGGTCGCACAGGCGATCGTCGACCCCGGCGTCGACCGCTTCGCCGCATTGTCGGTCACGCTGGAGCAGGACTTCCCGACGATCGATCCGCTCGTGTTGGTCGAGCAGGTCTACGACGAAGTCGCAAGAGAGGGCAGCGACGCCGAAACCGAAACGACACGGTGCGAAAAACTGCCGCCGAAAGATCAGGTCGTCGGCCAGTACGCCGCGGCGTAGCGATGCTCAGCCGGCCGTCATCCTGTGAAGCCATTAATAAAAAGGGGCTGACCAATGTCAGCCCCTTCTTAGTTTTGTGTCGACTGTGCTTTAGAATTCGAAGCCAAGTCGGACGGTGAAGCCGTCGAGGCCGAGGTCGTCATTACGGCTGACGGTGTTGCCGGCTCCGAACCAGACCTGCGTTTCCCAGGCGACTTGCACCGAGAAGACGGTCTTGGGGGAAATCCAGATACTCCATTCGCCGCCGAGTTGGCTTTCGGCGATCGGAATCAAGTCGTCGTTGCGGAACGAGGCGAAGGTCGTGTTGTTCGTCGTGCCGCCCGCGGTGATGACCCCGTTGGCGAAGCTGTTCAGATCGTCGCGGTGTCGACCATACAACATCGAGCCTCGGACGTTGGCGAGGATCGAGAACCCGCTGCACCCGATCGGGCGTCGCATTTCTGCGAAGATCGTCGGACCGATACCGTCGAACCGTCGGCTCGACGCGGCCCCGCCGACGATGTCGTCGCCATTGTAGTAGATCGACTGATAGCTTTGCTCAAAGCGACCGTAGCGAAGACCACCGCCGACATTAAAGAGCCAATTATTGAACTTAATACGTTGCGACATTTCGGCGTCGAAAGCACTGACGTCGAGATTGCCGGTGGCAACGATGGAATCAGCTTGGAAGTCGCCGATCGCCGTGGCCCCGTTGGTACCGCGGATCGGAGCGAACTGCATGCCGTCGAGATCAACGATGATGGTTTCGCCGACCGCCGGGGAGGCGAATTCCGTCTGTGCCCGTTCGTCGAAGGAGAAGTAGCGGAAGCGTCCGCCGAAGTCGTCCGGACCGATGTGTTCGAGCCAGACGCGATATCCGGTTTCGAAATCATGTCCGAGCTCCTGATTAATGATGGAGTTCGGTCGCTCAATAAAGAAGGCATCGTTCGATCCGAATCGCGGCTTTAAGAACACGAAGTCAAAACCGAAGGCGAGGCCTTTGCGGCAGCCGTTACCGCCCCCGTAGCCGTGATAGAGTGAGGACGACATTCCGCCGCAGCCACAAGCGTCGCCGCAGGAGCCGCAACCGACTTCGGGGACGCCGCAACCGGTGTCACAACCGCAGCCGCCGCCATTGAAAGCCGGGCTGCCATCAAAGACCTGTTCGCCATAAGGCGAGGAGTAGACCGGGCCGCCTGCTGGAGCGATACCGGGATATTGCCCGCCGCCCACGACGGTTTCAGGCGCCATGTAAACCGGATTCTGACTGGTTTGTTGAAAAGGAGCCGCTTGAGCAACCGGTGCGGTCGGCTGCATCTGTTGCATCGGCGGCATGGCCTGCATTTGGGGAGCTGGCTGCATTTGCGAAGCGGGGGCTGCCGGCGGCATTTGCTGCATATAAGCTGTTCGCTGGATGGGCTGCCCGTAAGGCATCTGCTGCATCGGTGTCATGTTCGGCATTTGCTGCATGGGCTGGCCATATCGCATCGGCTGGCCGAACGGCATTTGCTGTGTCGGCGCCATCGCCTGCATCGGCGGTGCGTACGCGGGCGGAGCCGCTTGAGGCATCGGCGCGGCTGGCGGCATGCCTTGTGGCAGGAAGGCCGGCGGTGTCGCCTGAGCCATGTGCATCGGCTCGATGGATTGACCACTCGGCGGAGTCAGGTAGACGTCCGGCGGTGTGTCGAACGCGTTCAAATCGCTGTAGTCGCTTTGAGCGACGGCGATCGGGGCGTCCGTCAGGGGGACCGCATACGCCCCGCCCGACTCTTGAAGTTGAGCGATACCGGGCCGCGAGGCGAACGCCGCGACCACGAGGACGACCGCCCGGCCGAAGCGTGCGGCAGAGAGACGAGCGTGCTGAGACATGCCGGTGGACCTTCTAAAGCGGAGGGCAGACGTGAAGTCATGCGGCGGACGAACTCGTCTCGGAGTGCGAATGCACGAACCGATGGCGAGGACGCCGTCACGAAGATTCGATTGGAATTGGATAGGGGAGGTTGATCGCCGCCGACACGTTGAAACGTGCGGACCGACTCGGGCATCTGGCTCATAGAGAGCCGGACGTTCATCCCGGGTAAGGCCGAATTGTGACGGTGGAAATCGAGACTATTGGAGAGAGGTGGCGGGGGTTTATCATCACGAGCCGAATCCCGTCAAGAGTACTTGGGGTGCGAATCGAATTTTCTTTTCAACTCGATCGAGCGTACTCAGGCAATTATTGTCGATCACCCGTAGGGCGGGCTGTGCCCGCCGGCCGAAAGGCGATAACTGTTAGCCGAGAACGTTTCGCTGATACGGATTGCCGCCAGATCGAATTCAAGTCCGGATCGAAATTGACGGAAAAGGCCGACCGATATAAAAGCCGCGAGTGAAATCAAATCGGGGCGTACGATACGCCTCTGGCGACGCGATCAAAGGCGGTCAGGGATGGACTTAAAATCGGCACGCGTGTTGGTCACCGGGGGCGGCGGATTCCTCGGATCATTTGTCTGCGAAGAGTTCCGTGCTCAGGGCTGCGAACAGTTGTTCGCGCCGCGGTCGGTCGACTTCGATCTCCGCAGCGAACACGACATCAGCCGGATGCTGGTGATGTACCGACCCGACGTGGTCGTGCATTTGGCCGCCGTCGTGGGGGGCATCGGGGCGAATCGCGACCAACCCGGACTGTTCTTCTATGAAAACGCCGTGATGGGCGTGCATCTGATCGAACACTGCCGCCGGGCCGGCGTCGAAAAGACGGTCGTGGCCGGGACGATTTGCGCTTATCCGAAGATGACACCGGTTCCCTTTAAAGAAGACGAGCTCTGGTCGGGCATGCCGGAAGAAACCAACGCCCCCTACGGCCTCGCCAAGAAAATGCTGCTGGTGCAGTGTCAGGCGTATCGCGACCAGTACGGCTTTAACGGCATCTACCTGATGCCGGTGAATCTGTACGGCCCGCGGGATAATTTCGATCTCGAAACCTCACACGTCATCCCGGCGATGATCCGCAAATTCATCACCGCGCGGGACAGCGGCGCCAAAGAGGTCGTCTTCTGGGGCGACGGTTCGCCGACGCGTGAGTTCCTGCATGTTCGCGACGCCGCCCGCGGCATCCGGCTCGCCNGCGAACGCTATGACGAATCTGATCCCGTTAACCTGGGCAGCGGGATGGAGATTTCCATCCGCGACCTCGCCGAGACGCTGCAGCGTGTGACCGGCTTTCGGGGCGACATCGTCTGGGACGAAACCAAGCCCAACGGCCAACCCCGCCGCTGCCTCGACATAACCCGCGCCGAAGAACGCTTCGGCTTCAAAGCCGCGATCGACTTCGAAACCGGCCTGCGCGAGACGTGCGAGTGGTTCGAACAGAATCAAGACGAACGCCGCGTTGCGTAGAGCATTCGGGCAGGGTTGTCCCTGCTGCTGAGGCATCGAATGTGATATGTGGCCGGTAGCTGAATGCTCTGGCGGCTTTGCCGCACGGACGTTGTCCGTGCCACTCGGGATTAAGTCCACGCGTGGCCTATTTGAGTGTGGCCCGGACACCGTCCGGGTCGCGCAGCGACAAGAGCATTCAGGCAGAGGTTGCCCTGCTGCTGAGGCATCGAATGTGATATGTGGCCGATAGCTGAATGCTCTTGCGGCTGCGCCGCACGGACGTTGTCCGTGCCACTCGGGATTAAGTCCACGCGTGGCCTATTTGAGTGTGGCCCGGACACCGTCCGGGTCGCGTAGCGACAAGAGCATTCGGGCAGAGGTGTCCCTGCTGCTGAGGCATCGAATGTAATCTGTGGTCGGTAGCTGAATGCTCCGGCGGCTGTGCCGCACGGACGTTGTCCGTGCCACTCGGGATTTATTAATTTCCTTTCGGTGTCGGCCTCCAATTCTTTCTTAATAATTTCGAACGGCATCTTGTGCCTGTCGGCACCCGGCCATGAAAGGCCGGGCTACCCAAGTCTTGCTGGTAGCTGACAGCCGATAGCTGACAGCTCTTAAAAAAAACGGACGCGCGCCCGGCAGTTTTGCCGCGGCAACATCCGCCGCATGGGATCAATAGAGACCTTGCGGCCTCACCCACCGGCGGGGTGAAAAGAGGGGGTGCACCAATCCTCTACCCTCATGGGGATGGTTGCGCGGGGGCATCCACTGCGGCTCGACCGGGAGGAAATTCATAGTCCCCGGCGAGCCGCTTGGCGAGTTGAGCAGCCTTAGTCAGAAATCCAAGTGAAGCGGTAAATCTTGTTCGGCTCGAGGTGGTCTTTGAAATCTGTGATCTCATAGACGTTGGTGTGGACACCGAGTCCCTTGGCCTTACTGAGCGTGAACCGCTTATCGAAGTCGGTGTCGAATACTTCATTTTGTGACAGTTGCGTCGAATCGGTGACTTCGACGACTTTCACGTAGTCTTTGCCTTTGGGATGCATGACGATCCCCTTCCACCACATTTTCTTTTGGGTGCGAAGCTCGACATAGCAAATATTCTCAGCCCGTCCCAACGCCTCAGGCCGTTCGGACACCGTTACTTTGATGATGTCTCCGTCGTCCAGTTTGGTTTCGCCGTCGAGATCGTCAAAATCGATCTTGTACATCGCGACTTTGTCTTCGGAGAACGCTTCTCGGGGCATCGCCACGAACACGGCGAGCATCGCAAGCGAAAGGCACGATAGGCCAACCAGGCGGGCAGCAAGGGTCATCTTCAGCTCCTAAGGGGTAACGGAGCCACGATCATAGTGGCGGGCCTGATGGGATTGCGAACACAAAGTTGAACAATGCCGGAATATTTCCCGCCCTCAGCCCTGCGGCTCGGCAAAGTGCCATTACGATGAACCGCGTCGTTCAAAACGTGCAGCACTCATTCCGCAGATTTCACGCGGAGCATCTTTAATTTCGATTTCAATCGAGCGTGACTCGTTTTGTCTTCGGGCAACGGACTGTCTTTAAAGGCCGGAAGCAGGTGCTTCCAAATCAGATCGAGTTGCAACTGCATCTGGCTGGTCTTCGCCGTAATAGCGATCACGGCATCGTGCTCAGGCAGGACGAGGCAGATTTGCCCGTCTCGGCCGTCGCCGCGAAATGCGTTGTGGCGACATTGCCAGAATTGAAAACCGTAGCCCTGTCGCCAATCGGCATTGCCGGAGTGCGGGCCGTCCGGGTTGTCGATTTGAAGGCTCGTCGCTTTCGCCACCCACTCTTCAGGCACAAGCTGCTTCCCGTTCCACTTGCCGCCTTGCAGCAGGAATTGTCCGAACGCCGCAATGTCTTCGGTGCAGATATAGAGGCCATAACCACCGATCGTAATCCCCTGCGGATTCTTGTCCCACCGCGGGTCTTTAATTCCAAGCGGGGTGAATAGCCGCGGCTTCAGATAATCATTCACTGTCTCGCCCGTCACTTTCTGCACGATCGCCGAAAGCATAAACGTGCCCGGCGTGCTGTAAAGAAAATCCGATCCTGGTTGCTTAACTACGGGCGTGGCGAGGAACTTCTCGACCCATTGATCATCCGGCTCCATGTGTGGAATCGGGTCGTGTCCGGTCGCCATCGTCAGGAGGTCGCGGACTGTCATCGCTTTCAGGTTGGCCGATGGATCGTCCGGAGCTTCGTCGGGGAAAAATGAAAGCACCTTGTCATCGATCGAGAGCTTACCTTCCTCGACCGCCAGGCCGACCGCCATGGACGTAAAACTCTTACTTAATGACCACAAAATATGCGGTTTGTCGGCTGCTTCGGGCGCCCACCAACCCTCCGCAACAACCCGGCCATGCCGCACCAGCATAAAGCTGTGCATCTGGTCGACTTGCTGGTCGGCTGCGTTGACGAATTCAAGAATTGCCTCGGACGAGATCCCCTGCGACTCCGGGCTGCTACGCGGCAGCCGATCCGCATTTGAATCACCGCCGACCGACGGCGACGCGTTCAAAGTGAGCCAGACCGCAGCGAGGAGTGGCACGAAACAAAGTTGTAGTCGCATGGCGCATTATCCCGGAAAAGGCGATGTGAGGTGGTTCCGAACTGCTTGCAGCAGTTTGGCTGAAAACCATCGTCCGCAGGACGGCCAGCAAGTTCAAATGAGAGCCCCTCTAATCGCGAAAAGCATCACATGGTCTGTCGGACTTCAACCGAAGGCTGAGCACCTTCATTCGATATAGGCCCATCATCCGGGGACCTAATGTTCGGGACGCCTCATACTTCACGATTCAAGAGAAAGATCTTCTGCGGCGTTTCCTCTCATATCGAGCCCGGAGAATAGCTGAGCTGACTATCAGGCCGTTTCGAGTGGAGTTGGAAACTCAGCCCGCGGACAAGCCACAGGTGACGCTCGGGCGAAAGTACTCGTGTTATGTGAGTTGATGCGCACCCAAAATTCTCCGATTCTTCGCAAAAGATGCATGGTCAACAATTGTCTGTGCAACTAACATGTTGCGTAGGGAGCGCAAAATATGCTGGAACATGATTTCGACACGAGTATCGGCTTTTGGGTCTTCACCGCGGCGCACGCGATGGAGGCGTCGATGAACGAAGCGCTTGCGCCGCTTGGGATTACGTCGCGTCAGGTGCAGATTCTGGGCTGCCTGGCGGTGCACGGCGAGATCACGCAGAACGAGCTGGCTGAGAAGCTGCGGGTCGAGCCGTCCTCGGTGGTGCGGATGCTCGATCGGATGGAGCGGGATGATTGGATCGAACGGGTCGTCGATCCGAATGACCGCCGGAAGCGGATCATCCGGGCGAAGGAGCGGGCCGAGCCGGTCTGGAATTCGGTCCGCGAAGTGATGGCCCCGATCAAGGCTCACGCGATGAGTGGGGTCAGCGAAAGCGAACTTGCGACCGCCCGCGGGGTCCTACAGAAGATTTGTCGCAACTTGTCGGCCGACGTGCCCTGCGAATTGCAAAGCGAGAAAGAGATTTCGGCGGCGATCTCACGCTGAATTGTCTTGACGCAATACCAATTGGATTTGTCCTGATGAATGTCGTTTCCGCATGTTTTCGAGCCCTGATTCCTTTGGGCATCATCGCGGCCGGATTCGCCGCGTTCTTTGCGTTGGCGTCGATTCGAAAGCCGCCCGAACCGAAAGACGTCGTCGCCCCGGTGCCGCTCGTCAAGACGGTGCCGGTCGCCGAGAAAGTAGTGCAATTTAATATTGAAGCCGACGGAACAGTCGTGCCGCTGCGTGAGATCTCAATTTCATCGCAGGTCGAAGGACGAATCGTCGAGCACAATCCGAAGCTGCGGGAAGGGCGTTTCATTACAAAAGATGAAATGCTCGTCAGGGTCGATCCGGAAGATTACGAGCTGGAGATATCACGGCTTCAGGCGGAATTGGGTGAGAAACGTACCCAATTGTCTGAGCTGGAAGTCGAGATTCTTAATACCGGTGACTTAATCGAAGTCGTTCGCGAAGAGCTTCAAATTCGGAATCGTGAAGTCGCCCGTCAACTACAGCTCCAGCGTCGCGGCGCGGGCACGGCGACCGGGCTGGAAGAAGCTCAGCGGGCCGAAATTCAAGCCCGCAATAGTTTGACGACCTTGCAGAATCAATCGAAGCTCTTAGAAGCCCGCCGACCGCGATTGCAGCATAGTATCGATCTGGCTCAGACCCGACTTGAAAAGGCTCAGCTTAATTTACGTCGCACCTCGATTCGGGCTCCGATCGACGGGCTCATCGTCACCAATAATTGTGAAGAGGATGGCTACCTCCGCGTGGGCGATCAGGTTGCCGTGATTGAAGACACGTCGGAAGTCGAGATCACCTGCTACCTCGAGATGCGGGCGATCGCGTGGCTGCGGACACATCCGCCTGCCGGCTGGCAACCACCCGAAGGACCCGAAGGTGCCTATGCGATTCCCGAAACGCCGGTCACGGTGACCAGTGAAGTCCTCGGCAATAAATATGCATGGGAGGGTACCCTGTCGCGGTACGATGGGTCGGGGGTTGACACCCGCACGCGGACGGTGCCGTGTCGAGTGCGTGTGAAGAGTCCTCGTTCCGTATCGACGCGCGGCACGTTGACCGACATGCCGATCGCGGCCCCGGCTTCGCTCGTTCGCGGCATGTTCGTTGACGTCGAATTACATACGTCTCCGAGGGATCCGATCCTCACGGTCCCAGAGAACGCCGTCCGTCCCGGAAACATTGTCTGGGTCGTGCGTGACGGCCGTCTGAATATCTTAAGATTGCCGTTGGCTCACATCTCAGGAGATGAGTTCTTAGTGCCACCGGAAGGTTCGCCAATCGAGCCGGGCGATCGACTGATCGTCTCCCCACTGCCGGTGACGACCCCCGGAATGGAAGTTCGCGAAGAACGGCTCGACATCGAAGCGCAAGCGACGCTCGACGAGGTCGACCGCGGGTAGAAATCTCCTTCTAGCTGCAACGAAGTGTTTCTTAATCAAAGTAGGGCGGGCTGTGCCCGTCAGAGTTAATCACAACGATCAATTCGCTTCAATGATTCACTAAGCACCGGCCACGTTCAACGGCGGGATTTGACCCGTCCTACGAATTATGAAATCACTTGTGACTTGGGCGCTCCGCAACACGCCCGCAATGAACACGCTTCTGGTGGCGCTGCTCGCTGTCGGAGCATTGTCGATGTTCACGCTGCGTCGCGAAGTATTTCCGGAATTTGAACTTGAAGTCGTTGTCATTACGGTCCCGTACCCCGGGGCCGATCCGGACGAAATCTCCGAGAGCATCTGCGAAAAGATCGAGGAATCGGTCAGCGGGATCGAATATGTCAAAGAAATGACTTCGATCGCGCAGGTCGGCCTCGGCTCGGTCGTTCTTGAACTCGACGCAGATGTCCCGAATGTTCAAAAGGTTCTTAACGAAGTCCGTAGTGAAGTTGATCAAGTTGCGACGTTCTTCCCGGAACTTGCGGAAGACCACGAGGTAAAGCAGCTCACTCTCAGGGAGGCGGCGATCCGCGTCGGCGTGCTCGCACCCGATACGAAATTGGGGGACGACGCCACGGAGCGGCTCGAGGCGGAACTTGTATTGCGAGAGCTTTCGGAACAGGTTCGCGACGAACTCGTTCAACTCGATGCGGTTTCGCAGGCTAATGTGCAGGGGGCGAAGGCTTACCAAATTGATGTCCAAATCTCTGAGGACATGCTCCGTCGCTACGGCTTAAGCCTCACGCAAGTCGCGACGATCATCCGCGATGAAAACGTCAAACTGCCCGGCGGGACTTTAAAGAATCCGTCGCAGGATGTTCTGTTAAAAGGAGACAACCGCCGCAAGGTGGGCGAGGAAATCGAAGAGCTGCCGCTCGTCAGTGATCCGGGCGGAACGGTGCTCACGGTCGGCGATCTGGCGGTCGTGAAAGACGGCTTCGTCGACACGACCTCCGAGACCTATATTAATGGCCGCCGCGGAATGATCATTTCGGTCGACCGCACGAAGGACGAAGACCTGCTGAAGATGGTCGCCGAAGTCAATAAGTTTGTCGCCGGACGGTCGATGCCGGCCGGCTACGAGTTAATCACGATGGACGATCGTTCCGTCGATGTTGAAGACCGCATCGAATTACTCGTGCGGAACGGGCTGCAAGGGCTGCTGCTGGTCTTTATCGCACTCGCGGTGTTTCTAGAATTGCGGCTGGCCTTCTGGGTGGCGCTCGGCATCCCCATTTCGATTTTCGGTTCTTGCATCATTCTTTTTTACGGCGATCAGACGCTCAATATGCTCAGCCTGTTCGCCTTCTTAATGGGTTTGGGAATTCTTGTCGACGACGCGATCGTGGTCGGCGAGAACATTTACGCTCATCGCGAAATGGGCAAGTCGTACTGGCAGGCGGCCATCGACGGCACGGCCGAGGTCTTTGCCAGCGTCGTCGCGGCGATCTCGACGACCATGATCGCGCTCGCGCCCATGTTTTTCGTCAGTGGCGTGATGGGCAAGTTCATCGCGGTCCTTCCTCTGGCACTGATGGCGTGCCTGTTAATTTCGCTTTTTGAGAGTCTGTTCATTCTGCCGTGTCACCTCTCGCACGAGGCGAAAAAGCCGTGGTGGGGCAAAATTCCACCTGTCTTAAGGTACGTGCTCGGCGCATTTGTGGTCCTATTAATCGTCGAAGGGTCGCGGCGTATTTTCTTAGGTCAAGATGTGGGACTGCTGGTTCAGATCATCGGCACCGCAGTCTTGTTAGGACTCGTCTACGTGGTCTTCGCGCTGCTGGGCGTGCTCGATTTCGCCTTCAAGTTGGATAAGGTCGTGACGCCGCGGGCCGACGGGGCGCTCGACTCATTTATCAGTCGCGTTTACGAGCCAATGCTCCGCTGGATGTTGTTCCGACCCTTCACGTCGGTGGCCGGGGCAATTACGCTGTTGCTGGGAACATGCGGCTTCGTGGCGGCGGGCTTTACCCCCTTTATCATCTTCCCGAAGCTCGACAGCCCTATCGTCCAAGCTACGGTGAAATTTCCAGACGGGACACCCGCGGACGCCACGCGAAAGGCGACCAAACTCTTAGAGCAGTCCCTGTTCGAAGTCAGTCAACGTTACGCGGTTGACGGGAAAGAGCCGGTGAAGGTCGCCCGGCGGTTCGTCGGATACTTAATTGCCAACGACACGACCGGGCAGCAGTCGCAATCTGACGGTACCCACCTCGGACAGGTGTTCGTCGAGTTGATCGACACCGCCGAGCGCGATGTCTCGAGCCAAGAGCTTGTCACCGAGTGGCGCAAGGCGAGTCCGGAAATTCCGGGAATCGACTCGCTGACTTTCGAGAGCCCCAGTTTCGGTCCGGCGGCGAAGTCGATCGAGTTCAAGATACTTGCTGACCGGTCGGCACTCGAATCACAAGCCGAGGTTGTCGAGAAAATTAAAGAGAAGCTGGCGACTTACGAAGGCGTGTTCGACGTGGCGGACGATGATCAGCCCGGCAAGGCCGAGTTCAGCGTCACGGTCAAGCCGGACGCCTTGGCGCTGGGTGTCTCGCAAGCGGAATTAACGCAGTCGTTGCGAGCGGCTTATTTCGGAGAAGAGGTTCAACGTGTGCAGCGCGGTCGCCATGAAGTCAAGATTATGGTCCGACAGCCGACGGAGGATCGCAAGAGTCTCGCCGATTTCGAACGCGTGCGCGTGAGAACGCAGGACGACGGCGTGCAGCGACCGATCACGGAGTTGGCGGACATTGAGATCGGCCGCGGGCCTTCGGAAATACAAAGGCTCGATCAACAACGCTCCATTACAATCAGTGCGGATGTCGATGAAGCCGTCGGCAATGCGGCGAATATCGTGGCCGATCTGAGGGCCGAATTTATGCCCGGTATTTATAAAGAATATCCGGGCATCTCGGTGCGGTGGAAGGGTCAGGCCGAGCAGCAACAGGAATCGTTCGAAAGCCTGCTATTCGGCTTGCTCGTCGCCTTGGCAATTATGTACGTGCTGCTGACGTTGGAGTTTAAGTCGTATCTGCAGCCCGCGATCATTATGGCGATCGTCCCGTTCGGCATTGTTGGTGCGATCTGGGGGCACGCGTTCATGGGGCTGCCGGTTACGCTGTTCAGCCTGTTCGGCATCGTCGCGCTCACCGGTGTGGTGGTCAACGATTCGATCGTGCTGATCGACTTCATTAACCATCGAATTTCGGGGGGAATGAAGCTCGAAGAGGCCTTGATTGAAGCTGGTCGCCGGCGATTCCGCCCGGTCATGTTGACAAGCCTCACCACCGTCTGCGGTTTGCTCCCCATGCTCACGGAACGCAGCTTCCAGGCACAGATCTTAATTCCGATGGCCGTCAGCCTGAGCTTCGGCTTAATGCTTGCGACGGTGCTGGTCGTTTATTTGGTGCCTGTAATCTATCTTCTCTACG
Source organism: Stratiformator vulcanicus (assembly GCF_007744515.1). Taxonomy (NCBI): domain Bacteria; kingdom Pseudomonadati; phylum Planctomycetota; class Planctomycetia; order Planctomycetales; family Planctomycetaceae; genus Stratiformator; species Stratiformator vulcanicus. The sequence continues at coordinate 5,155,510 of NZ_CP036268.1, read as the reverse complement.
GAAAACTGGTCGACGTCGAACACCACCGCGGAATCTTCAGTGGCGACCCGGATGAAGAGGAGGTACCTGCCAGTGACAAAGATCTCGCGGCGCCGATTTTTGCGGGCTCGTCGTAATAAGGAGTGAGCGGCAAGGAGTGAGCAAAACCGTCAGTCCCAATAATTGAACAAGAGCTCGCCGAGGCAGGTCGGTTTCCAATACCTGATATCTTTGAGTTCGATTAGGGCAAGTTCATTTAAATCGCATGCGCTCAGCGGAGTCAGCAAATCGGATGGTGTGAGAACGCGATATGTGCCTAACACTTTGAATGCGTCTGCGAGTCGGTCGTGGTCGATGAATTCGTGTAGCACTGTGAATTCAACGTGAGGATACTTTGCGAAGGCGAGACATTGTCCGGCTAAATTCAATAAGATCTTAACGCTTCCGCTCGGAGTCGAAATTACCTCGTAAATGAAGCTTTGGTAGTACGGCGGGTCGTCATCGAAGTTGACAACGTTGCCCCCGATCATGCGGGCCGCAGTAAAGCAGTGAGCGCGGAAATCCGCCCGCTCGGAATGTGCGGGGGAATGACCGGTCGTTATGCCACAGGTCAGGCGCATCAGCCCACCCCCGGCAGCGATTCCCGCTCGACCAGCCAGCGGTCGGGGATGGGTGGCGGATTTGGTTGCGACGCGATGATGCCGCCGACGATCGCGCAGTTCGTGTCACGATCACCGAGGGCGGAGATGGTTTGCCAGAGCGCCTCTTCGAAATCGTAGGCGTGTCGAGCGGCGAGCCACAGGCACAGTGGGACGGTATCGGGCGCGGTAATCTGATCGCCGTTGCCAAGCACGGTGGCGGCCCGGCCGATCGATACTTTCGCGCTTAAGTCACGGGCGGTGACGATGCCGGCACGCACGTCGCCGTCAGGCGTTCTTATAAGAACTTCATGAAAGAGTGATTCGCGGAAATCGGCAGGATCGGTCTCGTCGCGATTGGCGAAGACTGCCGCGGCAACAGCGACCGCGATGGCAGCGGCGCGGCCCTCGGGATGGGCGTGAGTGACCTCCGCCGAGCGATCGGCTTCCTCGACAACTCGATCAAGATCGTCGGCAAAATAAGCCCCCAGCGGGGCGACCCGCATCGCGGCTCCGTTACCGAACGAACCCTGCCCGCCGAAGCTCTCGCGTGACAAAGTTCGCCAATTCCCCGCATCGGCGATCGCCCGCAAGAGCTGAGAAGCCCCGCTGCCGTATCCTCGACCGGGTTCTTCCCGCCAACGCTCGGCAAACTCCCGAGCGAGTTCCTCCTGGTCGATCTCACCGCGCCGCGCCAGCACGTGACAGATCGCCAATGCCATCACCGTATCGTCGGTAAACTCCCACGGCCCCACCGGCAACTCACGCTGGTGAATGAACTCCGGGAAGTAAAAAAACTGCTGCCCAAAAGCATCCCCAGTAGCAAGACCGTTCAGCGATCGACGCAGGTTGGGGAGGCGGTGTTGGGGGGGCATTGGTTGCGACCTCTTGAATGTGACACAGAAGGACGAATCACTGGCGTGGGATTCCATTTGAGCGTGATACGGACTCTTATTCATTTCAACCAGATGGGCCTTTGACTGGATTGCTGTTGGCGTCGATTCAGTGCCCTTTTTCACCCCGCCGAACCTGCTCTAGACAGAAATCGGGCGATCCTTAAAATTCGCGGCCCCGTCCGGGGGCGGTTTGTTTGTTGGCTCCCGTGTCCATTCGTCCGAACGTGCCTCGCCGACCCGCGGTGGGGTGAGCTGGGAACGAGTGGCCGCGTGATCGGCAGGCGGGCTCTCCCGGGAACCACTTCGTCGCTCGGATCCGTGACGAAGACATCGGTGTTGCGGCCCGTAACCGTGATGCCAAAGTGGCGAAAGCGTCCCCGCGCCCTTCGTCCGACGACCCAGACACGATCCCGAGGTTCTTCCGATGGACCGGAAGCTTTGGTTGATTTGCGTCCTCACCGGCGCAAGCGGCTGCATTCATTCGCCTCCCGCCTATTACGGCGCTCCGGCTGCGCCCGGCGGTTACGTCCAGCCCGGATACGTGCAGCCGGGCTATACGCAGCCCGGGTTCCAGCAGGGACCGATCATCAATTCTCCCGGAACCACGTTCCCCGGCGGGAGCGGGCCGACACTCGCTCCACCGCAAGGGGGCGGTAATCCTCCGCCATTCAATGGAGGTACCGGAGGCGGCGGCGGAAATGACTTCGGAACCGACCCCAATCTCGTTCCCGGATACCGCGATCCGACCAGCAACGACTTCGGTGGTGGCAACCCGGGAAATGATCTCGGTAATGACGACTTCGGAAACGGTGACTTCGGCAACGGTGACTTTGGAGGCGGCAGCGGCTTCGGCGAACCGCCTCTTGATGACGGCTTCGGCAATCCGCCCGCGGGTGGAGGCGGTCCGTCGAACGATACGCCTTTCTTCCAAGGCACAATGAATCCGAATGAGCGGACGGGAGCCCTCGCGCAGATCCAGTCACGCAGTTGGGATGACCCCGGCGAACTTCCGGGGCGGCCGCAACCATTGGCTGAATCGAACGTCAATTTCGGCGCTCGGCCCCAAGAGGATCTTCCCGGTCGCCCGAACCGCGGCGCGATCCGGCCGGCGGGTCACGATAATCCGGCACGACTGAACACCGGAGGAGGACTGGCCGCGGCTGATTTCGAGACCGACTTCGGTGCCGTGCCGACCGGCCGCGAAGCATTCGGTACTCCTCCGAACGCCGAGGCCGACTTCGGAGCGTACCCGACGGGCCGGGAGGATTTCGGGAGCAATCCGGTCGCAGAAGCACCGAGCGATCCGCCCGAAGACGGCAAGCTGTTCGGGTACGATCGCCGAAAATACCGCTGGCTCAAAGGCATGATCAGCTACGACGAGCGACAGCGGAGCTGGAATATCATCTATAACACCTCGCCGGGAATTGATGACGAATACGGCGGCTCATTGACGTTGGCCGACAGCGGACGGCTCAGCAAATTTAAAACTAACGACATCGTTGAAGTGGTCGGCACGGTCGATCGAGCTGCGGGTGTTGACGAACTCGGCAAGCCGAAATTTCGAGTCGACACGGCCCGCATCATCGGGATGGCGCAGTAGTCTCTGCTCGAATGAAAGTTTTGAAACGACAAGTACGAAGTCGCAGCGACTCGATCAGTCGCCTTTCGCAGGCTTCAGTAATCGACGATCGGTTGCGCCGCAGGCTTTTTAATTCCGGCCGGTTCCGATTTTTTGAACCTCTCTCGGCCTTGCTTGTTGACGGAGTCGGGACAATTCCGGATGGTGCCGGACAGTTATTAATGTGTTCCGGATCGGATCGATGCTGACGCGACTGCTCTACGTCCTGCTTTGTCTGGCACTGCCCGTGGCGTGGGGTGTGGTCGTGAACTGGATTTTTGATCTGATCAGTGGAACGCGGCGACGGGATGAGCCTTCGTCGCCTGAGTATCAAATTTAAGCGGGCCACCGTGTCACGACTATCTGAGATCAACCGCCCGTGACCGAGGCGCCCCCGACTGCCCGAGACATCGCCTACGAGGTGCTGACCGATCGTCGACGCGACGTGTTTGCGCAAGACCGGCTCGACGGCTACTTCCAGAGGCGCGAGGTTCGGGACGATGATCGCCGACTCGCGACCGAGATCGTGTACGGCATTATCCGTCGGCAGGCGACGCTCGACGCGATTCTTCGAGCTTGTTCGAGTCGATCGCGATTCAAGACCGAGGCGGAGCTGTGGACGCTGCTGAGGATTGGCGTTTATCAGATGGCAATGCTCGATACGATCCCGCCGCACGCGGCGGTGCATGAGACGATTGAAGTCGTGAAGCGCCGCAAAAAAGATCGCTGGATCGGCTTCGCCAATGCGGTGTTGCGGAAAGCGACCGTGTTGGTGACCGATATGGCTGCGGACGAGCCCGGACGCGATACGTTCCCGCTGGCGGGCGGTGGATTTCGACGATGTGCCGAGCCGGTCTTTCCCGATCCGGCGAAGGACCCGGTCGGGTATTTCTGCGACGCGTTCAGCTTTCCCCGCTGGATGTCCGAGCGCTGGATGAAACGGTTCGGACGCGATGACCTGCACGAAATCGGCCGCTACTTCGACCACGCGGTCCCACCTTCTTTGCGCGTCAATTCGCTCAAGGGGTCACGTGAGGCTCTGCTCGAAGAATTTCAGGCGGCGGGGGTGGCGTGCCGGGCCGGGGCTCATCCACTGTCGATTCGGCTGGCTCGGCCGATGGTCATTGATCGGCTACCCGGGTTCGCAGAGGGTCGGTTCACCGTGCAGGACGAAACGGCGATGTCGGCTGCCGATACGCTCGCGCCGCAGCCGGGGCAGCGGATTCTCGATTTGTGTGCTGCTCCGGGCACAAAGACAACCCATCTGGCCGAATTGATGCGGAACGAAGGAGAACTTGTCGCGACCGACCTGAGTGACAATCGTGTCCGCCGAATCGAGCGCGGTTGCCGTCGGCTGAGTTTGACGATCGTCAATGCCATCGCGATTTTAGAGTCGGGCGAGGGCATTCCGCCGGGCGAATTCGACGGCGTGCTGGTCGATGCCCCCTGCACGAACTCGGGTGTACTCGGCAAACGCCCGGAGGCCCGCTGGCGTTTGAAGCCGAGTGATGCGACGGTGCTGTCCGAAATTCAACGGAAATTGCTTGCCCGAGCGCTTGAACGAACCCGATCCGGCGGGCGTGTGTTGTATTCGACATGCAGCATTGAGCCGGAGGAGAACGAACAGGTGGTGCAGGCGGTACTGTCGGGTCGCGACGAGTGGCGTCTGGAATCGTCGCGGTTGTTCCTGCCCGGCCGACCCTCGGATGGCGGCTTTCAGGCGCTGCTGGTGAGAGATGCTTGAACCGTATCGGCCCGGTCTTCGTTGCCAGTGGGAATTCGGCACGGCATCGTATGCGAAGTCTGGATTTCTTGAGAGCCTGTCTGTCGTAAGTCTGTTCCGAGGCAATCATGCAGCAGCTCAACGATCATGTCGCCAAGGCCGTGAAAGGGCTGCGAGGGCGTATGACGCCGCCGCAGGTGCGGGGTCGTCTGATCAAAGAAGGCCTCAGCCCGGCCGAGGCGGAAGAGATTTACGATTTGGCCCGGGAGAAGCTCAATAAAGAGAATCGTCAGCAGGGGGCTAAGCTGGCCGAGTACGCCGTTTACGTGATCTGTGGCGGGGCGATCCTCTGTCTGCCGTTCGGTTGGGCGATCCCGTTCACTTTCGTTCTGGTCGGTGGTCTACTGCTGATGGGCATCGGAACGCTCGTCTGGCTGACCGGGATCACGGCCGTTGATGGATAAAGGCGCTCCTCGCCGTCGAAAGCGAACGAATGCCAAGTGAGAGGTCGACGCCCGGCGTCTCGTCTCTAGACTCTCATCCCCCAAGCCCCAATCGTCACGCAGCGACTGATGCCCGAAGGTCATAAGACACATTTTGTTGCGCAGCAGCACCGCGAGCGATTCAGCGGGCAGGCTATCAAGGTTAGTTCTCCGCAGGGGCGGTTTCGAACCGATGCGCGAAAGGTTGATGGTCGCGAGTTGGCCGACGTGAACGCAGTCGGCAAGCACCTGTTTTACGACTTCGGCGACGAAGCCCCCGGTCGATTCGTGCATGTTCATCTGGGACGCTATGGAAAATTTCGGGAACACGAGTTACCGCTGCCGCAGCCGAAGGGGCAGGTCCGAATGCGGTTCGTCGGTCGCGATGTCGGCTTCGATCTGACGGGTCCGACGGCGTGCCGCGTGATCGACGAGCGGGAGCATGAGCGCGTTTGTAAACGGCTCGGCCCCGACCCGCTCGATCCGAAGGCCGATGCCGACCTTGCGTTCGCGAAGATTTCCAAGAGCAAGAAAGAACTCGGGGCACTGCTGCTCGACCAATCGGTCATCGCGGGGACCGGGAATATTTTTCGCGCCGAAATTCTCTTCGAACTTCGGCTCGATCCGACTCGCCCCGGCAATTCGTTGACCCGTTCGGAATTCGACAAGCTGTGGAAAACGACGGTTCGACTGATGAAAGTCGGACTCAAATACGACCGCATTATAACTGTCAGCCGCGCTGAAGCGGGCAAGCCGCTGTCGCAGTTGGCCAATGATGAACGCTTTCGCGTTTATAAGCAGCCGCGGTGCCTGAGCTGCGGTTCGGAGATCGTGCAGTGGGAGCAGGGTGGTCGGCAGATGTTCGGCTGCGGAATCTGTCAGGGTTTCTCGTTGGATTGAACCTCATCGCCGCGTTTCACCCTGTGTCTGCGCCAACGGCGCGCGGCTTCGCCCGAGATGGCGAAGGGTGTGGCGATCATGAGAAAAATCATTGCAACAACGCCGTGACGACCGGTGCCGAAGAATAGGATCGCGTACTGCAATCCGGTCGCGGCGAAGATCATCGCACTCCCGAACAGCACAGCGATCGCGAAACAACCCGCACTTTGGTCGCGGTTTGAAAGAGAGGGCATTTTGTGCTCCGCTCACCGGCCCTTCGCGGCATTCACAAACGTGTGGAACAGGTCATCGTCCGCGAGTTCCTTCTGCAATTTGTCGAGTGATCGCGTCAGCAAGACCCGCGTTGCACCGTCCGATTTGCCGACGCGGTCGGCAATTTCTTTGCTCGGCAGGCCGTCGACATAGCGAAGTTTGAGCACTTCGCGATTGAGTTCCGGCAGTTTCAGGAGCATGTCGCGCATCCGTACAGCCCGTTCGTCGCGGACCACGGCCGAGCTGGCGCTGGTGAGACTCACGGAGAGGATGTCGATCAGCCCGCCCGCCTCTGACCCGGCGGCAGCCTTTCCCGCCTGTAAGCCGACTTCTTTCGAAGCGGAACGTTTTTGGGCTCCGACGTACCGCCGATGGGCATCGACGATCCTGCGGTCACACAGACTGCACAGCCAACCGAAAGGATCGCGGTCGCCGAACTCGACATCGGCGAAACCGGACAGCGCGCTCATCGCGGCTTCCTGCACGATGTCGGACGGTTCGACCTTCTGCCGTAGCTTCGAGCCCAATTGCCGGTCGACATAGGCCGTCAATTGCGGTCGTTTCAATTCGACGAACTCGGCGAGGGCGTGCGCGTCGCCCGAACCGATGCGTTGAACCAGATCGGCCTCAGCCGTGTTATCGTATTCGGGCGGCATTGCCGAACCTTCCGCTTGTAGTGCGATCCCCGGAATGGATGATACACGATTACAATATGCGATGCGGAATCTGTCGGCGGTGGTTAATGGTGGCGTGCGGGCGGCATCGGAAGAACGCCGGGCCATTGCGTCCGGGGCAAGGGTCGACTCGGGGTGGAAGATCGATTCCATCGTGACGGCAATTTCGAGTCGAGATTGGTGAGGCGACGGCGGGTAGGCTGACCGTCTTGGGGTTGGATCGCGTTGCGGACATGCAGAACGACGAAACAACCAGAGCGGTTCCGGATGCGCCGACCCACCTCGCCGACGAGGAGTTCTCGGAGACGCTCAGTGCGTTGACGAACGCGCTGGACGCCCTGATCGCCGATTGGTCGGCGCATCCCGATCGTCCGCCCGATCTGGGACGGTTCATCCCGCGGGAAGGTCCATCGCGGTTGATGACGCTGGTCGAACTCGTGAAGGTCGACCTTGAGTACCGCTGGACCGATCGGCGTCATCCCAAGACGCTCGACGCGTACGGCGATGAGTTTCCCGAACTCGCGAAAGACCGCCTGTCGGCCGATCTCATTTACGAGGAATTTCACTATCGGGCGCGGGCCGGGGACGAAGTGACCCGCGAGGGCTATCTCAAGCAGTATCCCGTCCAAGCGGGCGACCTGGCCCGGCTGTTGCAACTCGACGACCCGTTCCAGTCGACGCGCATCTATCAGGGGCGGGCTGAGGTGACGGTCGAGTCATTCGAGCCGGGGGACGAACTCGACGACTTCTCACTGCTATTGAAGCTGGGCGAAGGGGCGTTCGCGAAGGTCTTTCTCGCTCGTCAGCAGTCGATGCAGCGGCTCGTCGCGCTGAAGATCAGCAGCGACAGCGGCACCGAACCTCAAGTTCTGGCCCAACTCGATCACGATCATATCGTGCGGGTGTTCGACGTCCGGACGCTCGCCGGGAGCGGCATCCGGCTGCTCTACATGCAGTATCTGCCCGGGGGAACGCTCCTCGACATCGTTCGTGTCCGCAAGCATACCGACAACCGGCAGGTCGACGGACGCGTGTTCGGTCGCGCCTTGAAAGCGGCTTTGGAATCACGCGGGGAGACGTTACCAACCTCTCGCAGCTATGAAGATTCGAGTTGGTCCCGCCTTATCTGCCGGATCGGTACCGGATTGGCTCGCGGGCTCGCGTATGCGCATCGCCGCGGCGTGCTGCACCGAGACATCAAGCCGGCGAACGTGTTGCTCACGGCCGACGGCACGCCGAAACTGGCCGACTTCAATATCAGCTTCGGTAGTGACGTCGAGGGGGCGACGGCCGATTCGTTCTTCGGAGGCAGCCTCGCTTACATGTCGCCGGAACAACTGGCGGCTTGTCATCCCGCACGACCAATCGCTCCTGACGAACTCGATGCGCGATCGGATATCTATTCGCTCGGCGTGATGCTGTGGGAATTGTTGACCGGCGAGAGGCCGTTCGACGACCCGGTGACCGGTCGTGATCGACTGACTCTGCTTGATGAAATGATCGAGCGGCGACAGGCCGGACCCGATCCGGAGTCGCTCGATGCCAGCGGCACATGCACCAACGGGCTGCGCAATGCACTGCTGCGGTGCCTCGACCCGAATCCCGAGCATCGATTTGACTCGGGCGAGCGGCTCGCCGAGCAACTGGAGCTTTGTCTGAATCCGCGGGCCGAAGAAATCGTATATGCCCCCGAAGGTGCCTTGCGATCGTGGTTGCGGCGGCTCGCGCCGCTGGCGTTCATTGTTCTGGCCGGGACGCCGAACGGCTTGGCCGCGTTTTTCAATTACAGTTACAACCGGCTTGTCATCATCGATTCGATCAAAGCCGTTGGATTGGCGGACCGATTCGAGTTGCTGCAAACGTGCGTCAATGCGGTGTTCTTCCCACTCGGCCTCGGCATCGGGATCGCATACGCGTGGGCGACCTGCCGGGCTTCGAGCCGGGCGGCCCGAGGCGTGAGAAAGCCCGATAAGTATCTGACCCGGCACAAACGGCAGGCGCTCGACTTCGGGCACGTGGCGTCGCTGATCAGCGTGACGCTGTGGACGATCGCGGCGATGATTTACCCGGCTGCGATTCGCATCATGCACGGGCCGGGAATTCGAACGATCGAGTATGTCGAATTCTTCGGCTCGCTCGTTTTGTGCGGACTGATCGCGGCAGCGTACCCATTCTTTTTGGTGACTTTTTACAGCGTTCGCGTGCTGTACCCGCCGCTGCTAAGGGTCAATTTGGACCTGCAAACCGATCAGGCATTGCTGACACGCCTGCGGCAATGGTGCTGGGTGTATCTGGGGATTGCCGCATTGATCCCGCTGCTGAGCGTGATGGCTTTGACCTCGCTGGCGCTGTACGACGCCGACGCGGCACGGCAGACGGGATGGGTCTTGGTCTCCTTGAGCGCCGGAGGCCTGTGTGGTTCTGGCCTTGCGGCGTTGTTGTTTCGGAAGATTCTCGGCGACTTCGATGCGTTACTGAGCGCGGCGCCGCGCTGAATTTCTCTGCACGACGTGGGTGATGATCCGCGCTCGTTGATGTCGCAAAAATGATCGCGTGTCGGCTTCTCGTGGCAAGGCGGGCCTTCGTTCCGGGTTTCTCCTGATGTCCGATAGGGGGCGAATGGCATGGCGGACGGTCCGGTCAACCGGAAAATCCCACCTGTCCGCACTTATCGCCGGAAGTTGCCAAAGTTCACCAGTCCCCATTTGCGTTCGGTTCGGTCGCGCGACAAGATAAGGACATCGGCTACATGGGGGGTTTAGGAAAACTTAACATTGGTCGGCTAGGTTTTATTTGAAGATTGATGAATTTGGGGTTTGCGGCGAGTCGCTCATCCCCTCGCGTGACGGCGGACGGCAGGAGGGTCAGGCGGCAGTCGGAGGTCGGCTCGGTCAGTTTTGATTTCCAGAGTTCGGGAATCGGGCCACATTTCTTCATAGGGTCTTTTTCAAGGAGACATTGGGATGCGTTTTTCGGGTTGGATGGCCGCTATCGCGGTCTGTTGTGCTCAGGCGGCCTTCGCCGGGTCGTGCGGCAGTGAGTGTGGCGAAGCCGCACCCTGCAGCGATTGCGGGCCGGCGAGCTGCGGCACCACGATGGTCGAAAAGACCGTCATGAAGCCGGAGTATGTCACAGAGACGCGGACGGTCACCGAAACCGTTTGCGTCCCGGAAGAGCGGACGAAAACCTACACGGTTACGAAGAAGGTCCCCGTCACCGAGACGAAGACCCGCACCTACACCGTGATGGTTCCGCAGACCACGACCGAAACGGTGACTTACACCGTCAAGGTTCCGGTCACCAGCGAGGTCGAAGAGACCTACACGGTCATGGTTCCGCAGTACGAAACCAAGACCGGCACCAAGACTCACAAGAAGATGGTGCAGAACGAAGTCGAGTACGAGTACACCGTGCACGTGCCGAGCTACGAGACCAAGACCGCGACGAAAACCGTCTGCAAGCCGGTCTGGAGCGAAGAGGAATACACCTACACGGTGAACGTTCCGACGTACGAAACGCGGACCGCGACCAAGACTGTCAAGAAGGCCGTCTGGAGCGACGAAGTCGAAGAGTACACGGTGATGGTTAAGAGCTACGAAACCAAAACCGCGACCAAGACCGTCAGCAAGCCGATGTGGAAAGACGTCGAATACACCTACACGGTGCACGTTCCGACGTACGAAACCATGACCGGCACCAAGACCGTCCGTAAGCCGGTTTGGTCAGAAGTTGAGCAGGAATACACCGTGATGGTTCCGCACACGGAAACCCGCACGGCAACCAAGCACGTTCAGAAGTGCGTTCCGGTTACCAAGACCAAGACGGTTTGCGTCAACGAAGGTCACTGGGAAGAACGCGTCTGTGCTTCGCCGGCTCCGGCCTGCGGTAGCTGCAACAGCGGCTGCGATAGCTGCGGCACCTCGGCTCCTTCTTGCGGCAGCTGCGAGCAAAAGACCTACAAGGTCTACGTTCCCAACGTCGTTCAAAAAGAAGTCGAGTACACTTCGTACGAATACGTGACTGAAGAAGTCCCGTACGAGTACAACGTCACCGTCTGCCATCCGGAAACCCGGACGAAGATGGTCAAGAAGTGCGAATACGTCGATGAAGAGCAGACCTACGAATACAAGGTCTGCAAAATGGTTCCCGAAACCAAGACCGCAACCAAGAAGGTTTGCGAGTACGTGACCGAAGAAGTTCCGTACGAGTACACCGTTTGCAACATGGTTCCGGAAACGCGGACCCGCACCAAAAAGGTCTGCAACTACGTCGACGAAGAAGTCAGCCATGACTACACCGTCTGCGTCATGACCACCGAAGAGCGGACCGGCACCAAGAAGGTCTGCGAAATGGTCAAGGAAGAAGTTCCTTACGAGTACACCGTCTGCACGATGGTTCCGGAAACGCGTACCGGTACCAAGACGGTTTGCGAGTGGGTGAGCGAAGAAGTTCCTTACGAGTACAAGGTCTGCACGATGGTTCCGGAAGAACGCACCCGGACCAAGACCGTTTGTAACTACGTCGACGAAGAACGCACCAAAGACGTCACCAAGACCGTCTGTGTCGCTGAAGAGCGCACCAGCGAGTACGAAGTGACGACCTACGAGTGTGTTCAGGAAGAAAAGACCAGCACCTACACCGTGATGGTCCCGCAGACCGTCGAAAAGGAAGTCGAATACACCGTCTGCAAGATGGTCCCGCACACGGAAATGGTTGAAGTTCAGGCTTCTTGCCCGACGACGACCTGTTGCAGCCCGGCCCCGACTTGCTGTGAGCCGGCTCCGACCTGCTGTGCACCGAAGAAGTCGAAGTGCGGTCTGTTCGGTATGCTCGGCCTCTAAGCCGATCGACTGACACTGACTGACAATGAAGAGCGGGGCGGCCTTTCGAGGCCGCCCCGTTTTTTTGTCACATCAAATGCGAAACTCGCACGCTCACAAGCCGCGCACGAAGTAAGCGGATCGAATGGCGGCACGATTCCCCGCGCTCATCCGCTTACTACGTGCGCGGCTTGTCGGCTCCCCTTTACCGCTCAAGCCCGGCTCCAAGTCCAGTCGCGCGTTGCGTATCGCTCATTGACGAGCGATTGAATCTCGGCATCGTTTGGCTCGCGGATCGTGGCTTCCGCTGTGGCCTGATAAGCGGCGATCACAGCGGAACGAATCGCCGCGCGCCTGAGCGGCAGATTCCGCACGAATTCGCCGTGCGTGCGATCAGTTCGATACTCGGGCGATCGCTCCGGCTTCGTGAGATAGCGACCAATCCGGTCCAGATCGAAGTCGTACAGCAAAGTGCCGTGATGCAGCATCGCGTGCTTGAGCCATCGCTGCGCATTCCCCGAAAACTTCACGGCATCAATGACCAGGTCACTCGTTCCGGCGACGTCGGGTGTGAGCTCACTAGATCCGCCCGTCAAGGCGTCGCTCAGCGAATGGGCCAACGGTTCGAGAGCCGCGGAAATGCTTCCGTGAATGTCTTTGGCGACGCCCGGATCGATCGGAATGAATAGGGAATAGCACAGGCAACCCGGTCCGAGCATTACCGTTCCGCCGCCGCTGCATCGCCGCAAGATCGGTACTCCGTCGGCCAGGCAAGCTTCAACGCTCACGTTCGCGGAAACGCGATTGGCCCGTCCGAGGACAACGGCTTCATCGGGCCGTTCCCACAACCGCAAGATCGGCTCGCCACCGTGCTGATCGAGGTCGCGCAGCAATAATTCGTCGCATGCGAGGTCGGCTGCGCAGTCCGGATGGGTCCGCTCGAGCAGTCGGCACGGACCGACGTTCATTCGGACATGACTCCGCCTTGGGCCGCGTAGCGATCAAGTACAGGTTGAAGCTTTTTGCGGGCGGCTTCGCGATCGCCGTCCGCGAAGGGTTCGCCATCCCACCGCCGCAGCCATTTTCCTTTTAGGAACAGTTGGTGCGTCCGATCGGCGGCCATCACACCTTTGTATCGCCCGACATTCTTGGAGTGCTTCGGGTCGTACCAGGAATAAATCCATTCCCGCTCGATCTTCGGCAGGTCTCCTTGGGAGGCGAGGAAAGGCAGGCCGTCCAATGTCTGGTCTGGAGCCGCGTCAATCTTCGCCACGGCCATCAATGTCGGTAGCACGTCGGTGAAGTCGACCAAGCGGTCGGTCACCTGACCCGCTTCGACATGGCCGGGCCAATTGACGATTAGTGGAACCCACATGCCCTCGCGGTTCATCTGGCCTTTCGCTCCGCGAACCGTGCCCTCCACGGTCGACATCACGACTCGCGAACTCGTGCCGTTGTCCGTCGTGAAAATCAGGATCGTATTTTCGCGGAGTCCGAGATCGTCGAGTTGCTTGACGATGCGACCGACCATCGTGTCGGTGTAGGCGACCATGTCCGGGAAGTACTTCGGATTGGAACTCGTGTGATCGGCGGTCGGCGCGGATGTTTGCTCCGGTGTCGGGACGAACGGGTCATGAGTGATCGCCATCGGAAAGTAGGCGAAGAAGGGCTTGGCACTTTCTTGCGAAATGAATCCGCACAGTCGCTCAACAAAAATATCCGGGCCGAAGTCGTCCGCACTCGTCTCGATGATTCCGGCGCGATCTTCCAGTTTCGGGTCCCAATAACGAGAGCCCTTATTCCCATGCCCCGGCCGAAAATTAAGTTGCCAAAGGCAATACTCGTCGAAGCCCCAATCGGAGGGGTCGGCGTGTGCGGGATACTCGCGACCGCTGCCGGAGAGCTGCCATTTACCGAAGACTCCCGTCCGGTAACCGGCTTCTTTGAGGACATCGGCGAAGGTCGTCTCGTCCGGATTGAGGTAGCCGAAGTCGGTGTAGTTCCGGAAGTTGTATTTCCCGGTCATGATCTGCACCCGCGTCGGCGTACACAGCGGCTGCGAATAGCACTGCGTAAAGCGGATGCCGTCCGCGGCGAGCTGATCAAGCACCGGCGTCTCACCGCCTTCTCCGCCGTAGCAGCCGATCGCATCGGCCCCGAGGTCGTCCGCCATAATGAGGACGATGTTTGGCCGGTCGCCGAAGGCGATGCCGGCACCGGATGCGACCGTCAAGCAAGCGATTACGAAGGAGCGCAAAATCGTGTCCTCGTATCAAGAGATCGTTTAGCCGCGACCGCGAGGGAGCGCTCCCTCGCGGTCGCGGCTAATCGAAATAATTGGTGACATTAGAAGTGAACGGCTCGCCCGTCGACGGCGAGGGCGGCTTCTTTGACGGCTTCGGCCAACGTCGGGTGGGCGTGGCAACTGCGGGCGATGTCTTCGCTGGAGGCTCCGAATTCCATGGCGACGGCACACTCGGCAATTAAATCACCGGCGTGCGGGCCGATGATGTGAACGCCCAAAACGCGGTCGGTTTTCGCGTCAGCCAGAATCTTCACCTTGCCTTCGGTGTGCCCGATCGCTTTGGCTCGTCCATTGGCCATGAAGGGGAACGACCCTTTCTTGTAGGAGACGCCGTCTTCTTTGAGTTCTTCTTCGGTCCGGCCCACCGCGGCGATCTCGGGGCTGGTGTAAACGACGCTGGGGATCGCACCGTAATTGATGTGGCCGTGACCGGTCGCGAGCATTTCGACGCAGGCGATGGCTTCTTCCTCAGCCTTGTGGGCGAGCATTGCTCCGCCGATGACATCGCCGACTGCGTAAACACCTTCGGCTGCCGTGGTGTAGTGGTCGTCGACCGGAATGAATCCGCGGCGATCGGTTTCGATACCGACTGTTTCCAAGCCGAGGCTGTCGGTGTAAGGGCGACGTCCGACCGACATCAGCACCTTGTCGCACTTGATCGGGTCGCCGCCTTCGACGAGCACTTGGCTCTTGTCGTAGTCGATGCCCACGACCTTCGTGCCGAGCCGGATGTCGAGCCCCTGCTTGCGGAAGATCTTCTCGGCCTCCTTGGCGATCTCTCCGTCGGAGATCGGCAGGATGCGGTCGAGGTATTCGAGCACGGTGACCTTCGA
The DNA here is from genome assembly GCF_007744515.1 of Stratiformator vulcanicus. Lineage (NCBI taxonomy): Bacteria > Pseudomonadati > Planctomycetota > Planctomycetia > Planctomycetales > Planctomycetaceae > Stratiformator > Stratiformator vulcanicus. The sequence continues at coordinate 5,140,390 of NZ_CP036268.1, read as the reverse complement.
GCCGAGCCGTCGCCACACGGTCCCCATTTCGAGGCCGATGTAGCCGCCGCCGATCACGACCAAGTGATCGGGAACCTTTTCAAAGTCGAGGGCCTCGGTACTCGAGACGACGAAGTCGCCGTCGATCTCGATGCCGGGCAGTGAAGCGGGGACGCTACCGGTCGCGATGAGGACCGACTTCGTCTCGACTTCCGTCTCTTTCCCGTCGGGAGACTGCACGATGACGCGTCCCGGTCCGTCGAGTCGCCCGAAGCCGTTGTAGCGCGTGACCTTGTTCTTTTTGAACAGGCCGTCGATCCCGCCGGTGAGCGTTTTCACCGTGCGATTCTTGTTGCCGATCATCTTCGACAGATCGAGCTTGAGCCCGTCGATCGTGATGCCGCGGTCGGCGAATCCGTCTTTCGCTTCCGCGTACTTCTCGCTCGATTCGAGCAGGGCTTTGCTGGGAATGCAGCCGACCCGCAGGCAGGTTCCTCCGAGGGCTTTTTCGAATTCGACGCAGGCGACGTTGAGTCCGAGCTGGGCGGCTCGAATTGCGGCGACATATCCGCCGGGTCCTGCTCCAATAATCACCAAATCGTGTTGCGGCATCGTGTTCTTGCGGGCGTTGCGAGTTACGTCGAAGGGATTTGCTTCATCATAACCCGGCGGTCGTCCGGAGGCATCCGCTCACGGATCGGCCTCCAATCGATTTGTCTCAATGAGATGCCGAAGAGACTTGTTCTTGCTTACACCGTGGGTACTCTTTGAGCACTTCGGCTATCAGAATGTGCCTCGCGGAATGCGCTTTAGGAGTTGCGACGTGGAACTGATCGAACCGGTGGTCCTGTTTGCTCAGGAGAATCGATTGGCTTCGGCGCTGGGCCGAGCTATCGGTGGGACAATTTGTTCGGCCTTAATCGGTAGCCTGATCACCGCGGTCATATTCAGGGCGGCTTGTTCGCTGTTCAACAGGCTCGCGTCGGCGGACGCCGTGCCGGAACCCGACTTCGGCAAAGCGTACGGTATTATGTTTGCCTCGACGATCGTGAATAATCTGATGGGATTCACGGTCGGCCTTCTCGTCGGAATGACCTTCGGACCGGATAGTCCGCTGATCACGGTAGCGACGGCGATTTCGATTCCGGTTGCATTCCTCGTTCTCTCCGGTTTTATTTCGGCAATGCTTCCGACTTCGTTTCCGAAGTCGATGGGTCTGGCCGGTTTGACGACAGTCATCGGCTTGCTCGTATTGGCAGTGGTTGTCGGCGTGCTCGTCGCCGTGATGTTCGCCACCGGCGTCGGTGCCTTCGGCCGATAATCGCCTGTAGCAATGCCGTCAGCCGAGCTCGACCACAATTGGCAGATGGTCCGAGGCCTCTCGCGAGAGCCGGGTGCGCACGACTCGGGCTTTCGCCTCAGGCACATCGCGGACGAAGGCCTTGTCGAGACCGGCCATCGGCAAGAACGCGGGGAAGCTGCGATAGCGGCTCGGGGGTCGGGTCAGCTTGCGGAAACCGGCGGCCAGAAACGGACCGTCTTCGAGATTGTTCCGCCAGTCGTTTGTATCGCCGATCACCAACGTGGGTAGATCGTCGGCTTCGAGGAACAGCCGATGCGACAGCAAATGCTCGATCTGCCAGATGCGTTCCTTTTCAGCCAGTCCCAAGTGAATATTCACAACGCGGAACCGCCCACGGGGCGTGCGAACGACGACGATCTGCGCGCCGCGATTCTTCCGGCGGCCTTTCCGCAGCGAGAGGTGATGTTTGCTCACGACCGGAAAGCGGGTCGCGATCAGGTTCCCGTATCCTCCCTCGCGCTTGGGCACGTTGAGCTGATAGAGAGAATCGACCGCCTCGATGGCCCCGGCAATGGCGGTCGGCTGGTCATCGAAATTTGAGCGTTTGACGTTCTGATCGACTTCCTGCAGGCAGACCATATCGGGCTGCTCGCCGCGAATGACGTCAAGAATTCGATCGAGCGAATACTGCCGATCTCTCCCCCCGACGCCTTTGTGAATGTTGTAGCTGAGGACTCTCAACGGAAGATTGGCGAAGCGGGCGGAAGGGCGGGATTTCTTAGGCGATGACACTGTACCGCGAAGGAGATCGGCCTTCACGTCAAATAGAGGATTCGCCGCTTTTTGTGTTGAGGCGGGACGGGGGTGCGGTGCGTCGGGACGCACTTGGTTCGGTCCCTTGCTTGCGCTGCGGGCTTGTGTCAGAGCAATGCATCGATGCGAAAGCTGCCGCAGGCACAAAGGGGCGTGACGCCCCCGCAGGCACAAGGAGGCGGATGCCTCACCAGGGGGTTTCCATGAGGTCGACGATGCGGGTGGCGAGTTCGTCGATGGCGTCTTGCTCGGCGGTGCGCATCGACTGCCCGGTTTCGATAGCGAAGTTGCCTTGTGAGAACAGACGCACCGACTCCGGTCGAATGGGAACTTGCGAGCGGGCAATAACCCGTTTGTCGCGTTGGTCTTCCCACACGACTTCGACCGAAAGGACCAACGGCAGCCCACGTTGCTGTCCGGCCAGGCCGGTGACGCCCTGTTGCTTTTGATACTCGACCACTTTGCCGAGCAACCGCGTATCGGCCGTCGATTGGTGGGCGATGCGAAAGGGCGTCCGATTCTGAATTTCTTTTTGGACCGCTTCGGTCAGTCGGAATTCGATCTCTCGGCGGAACAGGATCGACTTGAAGACCGGAACCGCGACGGTACGGACCCCCGGATCGAAGTCGTTGCCGATTGTGTATCCACAACCGAGCAGCGCGCAACAACTCGCAGCGACGACAAAGAGTCGCACGCTTCTCGCTCGTTGCACTGCCCGACAGATCATGAGGATCACAGCAACTGACGCATTGACTAGAGGGAGGCGCGGCCCGGTCTTGCAGGAGGCGGAGCGGGCGGAGTGTACGGCTCGGCGTCCGGCACTTCACGCAACTGCGGCGGACTGGTCCGTTTCGGGGTTCCCGGAAGCGGTTTGAGATTCTTTTTTGCCGAGGCCGGCAGGCTGGTGTAAATCCGCCGGGCGGCCGGGGCGTATTGCGAATTCGGGAAGTCGGTCAGCAGGGCGTGTGTCGACACTGCGACAGCGGTCGCATTGTTTTTTCGCTGATAGAAGCGGACCTGTTCCCACTGTCGGGACGCTTGCTGGGCTTCCGACTTTCGAATTTCGTCGAGCAATCGAGGCTTGGCCTGTGCTTCGGGGAACAGCCGCACGGCTGTCTGCTTCAGCTTCTGCGCTTCTTCGAGGCTCGTCCCGTCGTACTGTGGCCCTTGATACGACAGCAGTTTGACGTGCGAACCGAGGACGAACGCATCTTCGAGGTAAGGGCTCTTGGGATATTCGTCGCGGAGCATCTGGTAGAAGCGGTCCGATTCGACGTAGTTCGCGTTGCGGAAGTGATAGTCGGCCGAAAGCATGATGGCTTCGTCGGCCTTTGGCCCGGTCGGGTCGTTGAGCCAAATCGAACGCAGAGCTTGTAGGGCCCGGCCGGACGTATCGATGACCGGGCGGGTGCGATCGAATAGGTTCGGCAGGTAACCGGGGCCGCTGGGATGCGTCCCGGCCGCGGCGACTTTCGGTCGCGGCGTCGTTGCCGGCTTCTCAAAGTTCACCGGTTGAATATCGGAGGGCTCGATCAGCTTCGGGGACCCCAGCCAATATTGAGCGATCGCGTACATCCGATCGGAGACACGATCGATATACCGCGTCGTCGGGTATCGCTCGTAGAGCTCGTCGAACGAGTCTTGTGCTTTGGGGTATCGCTTCCGGCGGAATTGCGTCTCGCCGAGCATGAACAGCGCGTCTTCTTCGATCGTCGTATCGCGATAGCGACTGGCAATGTGCTTGAAGCGCTTCTCGGCGGTCGCGAGGTCACCGTCTTCGAAGATGGTAACCGCTTCTTTGAAAGCGGCCTGCGCCTTCGGAGGAGCCGCGGCGGCCATGTAAGGCGATTTGTCGTCCGGCAGAAATCCGCCAGCGAGTGCGATTTTATTGAGCATGCCCGATTTGACGGGACGGATGCGATCGACCTCTTCCACGCGCTCGGGGTCGTACTTCTCGTTGCGTAACGAGAGTAGCGAGCCTCCACCCGTTGATTGGCATCCCGCAGATCCGAGGACCAACGCAAGGCCGATCAGCGCATAAGCTGAGAAGAAGGAAGTTCGCACCGGGCGATTCCTGTTGATCCGAGTCGAATTGCGCTTCTGTGGCACAGGGGTGCCTTTCGGTGAGAAGCGGGGCCGGACAAAAAGGGGAGTGGAGATGGGTCGGGCTCAGAGTGACGAGCGGAATTGCCGTCGGAATCTGTGCCAAGGGTGGAAAGCTAAGTCGCCTCCGCGCCGTGCGTCAATACGAATTCGGCCGGGCTTGCGTCAAACTGCGTCGACCGGGTCGAGCCGGCAGTCTTCAGAGGGCGGGTAGACCGAAAGCCGTGCGATCGCGAGACCGAGGTCTCGCGATCGCTTTCTCACCCGAGGACTGGTCGGCCTAAAAGACGTCGAGCAGGAAGTGGTGGCCCGAGTGATACGGCCGACGATTCGGATAGTAGTTGTACCAATCCGAGCGGTACGTCGGGATCTGCCGATCCTGCGGGTATCGCCAATACATCGAATCGTATTCGACGTTCGGCTGAAAGTTCTGAGGATAATAGACGTACGGGTACGAATAGAACCGCTGCCAGTCGGTCGGCTGTCCGACTCCGCCGGCCTGCGCCGTCGACGGCGTGAGCGATTGCGAGATCCCGCAGACCGCCGCGGCAAGCACGGCCGTGGTCAACACGCGTTTGAGCATCGAACAATTCTCCGTGAGTTCGCGTATCGACCGGTGCACTTCGCACCCGGTCGCGGCGTCTGACGCCGAGCCTGACGATTTCGGTGATCTTCAAGTCCGACGGGCTTCACCCTTCATCGCGAAATAACACGCGACACCGGCTGCCGTCGGTCCGAAAGACCGCCGTCCAGAACTAGTTTCGTCAGGCCGGCCTTCGTCAGAATAGAAAACTTCGGTAGAACCGGCCCAATCGGTGCGATCGGACCGTCGCCGACCCCGAAAACACAGTGGCTCAGCGGATAGCAAGAGGTTCGCATGCGAATGGTTTTGTTTCGCCACCTGCTCGAAACGATTACGATCTCCACTAGCGGCCGAGGGCGACTTGCCGTCGACCTGCGAAAATCACAACAACCGAACGAGCAGGAACGTCCCCGAAAATTTCTGAAGCGTCTGCTGGTTCCGTTGGTCCTTTCGACGGCGATTTTGCCAAGCGTTGCTCCGGCCATCGGCGAAGAACGGTCAGCCGAGGTTCCGCTTATCGTCGGAGGCGATGTCCGGCCGCATGTCGAGTTCCTGGCCGCTCCTGAGCAGGGCGGACGACCCGGCGGCGTTGCGATCGCATCGCGGAATTATCTCGTCGAACAGTTCCGGGTGCTCGGACTGGAGCCGTTGTTCGGCAATTCCTATTTGCAGCCGATCCCGGGCCGTACTCACTTCGACGAAGACGGCAAGCCGCTCGGCACGGCTGGTCCGCAGGGCTTCAACGTCGGAGCGCTGCTCCGGGGAAGTGATCCGGAGCTTCGCGATGAAGTCATTATTTTGAGCGCCCACTACGATCACTTAGGACGGCGCGGCAACCGCATGTATCCGGGGGCCGACGATAACGCCAGTGGCGTCGCCATGATGCTGGAAGTCGCCGATCGGCTCGCACTGGCGAAGCGGCCTCACAAGCGGTCCATCGCATTTGTCGGATTCGATCTCGAAGAACGGTTGCTGTTCGGATCTCGCTATTTCGCCGCGAATATGCCCTTTCCGCAGTCGAAACTGAAGTTGTTCATTACCGCGGACATGATCGGCCGGTCGCTCGGCGGAATGGACTACGACGAGGTATTTGTACTCGGAGCCGAACACGCGCCGTATCTTTCGACCCAGATGAGCCGCATCGGCGTGCCGGACGGTCTCGACGTGCTGAACTTGGGTATTGAACTGATCGGCACTCGCAGCGACTACGGCCCCTTCCGTGACCGCGACATCCCCTTCCTCTTTTTCTCAACCGGCGTGCATCCCGACTATCACACGCCGCGCGACACGGCGGAGCGAATCGACTTTGACAATCTCGGCCGAATTTCGACGCTTGTCTATCGCACGGTCGTCGAAGTCGCCAACGACCCGATCACCCCGACGTGGCAAGAGAAAGCCCCGATGGACCTGGGCGAGGTCCGCATTTTGAACACCGTCGCGACGCGGTTGCTCAACCGGGCCGATGCCCAGAATCTCAATGCCATCCAGCGACTGACCATCTCACAGGCGAAGAGCCGTAGCGGGACAATTCTCCGACGAGGGACAATGACGCAGGACGAGCGCATCTGGCTGACCCGGTTGGCCCGCCTGATGCTGCTGACGTCGCTCTAGCTCCCTGAGAGTTCCCGGCACACTGCATTGGAGCGTGAGCGAGGCACAAAGCGACCGGTGTCTCCAACTTCTTGGAGACTCGTCGCCTCGGCCTTGGCTTGTTGAAATCGAGAGCACGACGCGAAAAATTTGCCGCGGGACCGCAACTCTCGGCGGTTCGCGGTGTTTCATTCTCATAACGAGGGGAATATCGCCTTCAAAATTAGTCTTTCAAGCGACTCAGCGTCGGAGCGAATGATGAAAAACTTGATCAGTTGTTGCGCGGGCTTGCTCGCCGCCGCCTTCGTGGCGGACCCATGTTTTGCTGAGAATGATGGTGATCGCCCTGAGGGCGACCGCCCGCGATTCGGTCGCGATCGTGAAGGCGGCGAGCGCGGTCCGCGTGGGCCACGTGACGGGGGACGTGAAGGTTTTCGCCCGCCGACTCCGCCGCTGATGATCGCGCTGGATACCGATAAAGACGGCAGTCTTTCGGCCGACGAGATTGCCGCTGCGGCCAGCACGCTGAAGTCGCTCGACAAGAACGGCGACGGGGAGTTGGATCGCGAAGAAATGCGGCCGCCCCGCCCGGAACGCGGCGATCGGCCTCCGCGCGGTGACGGCGACCGCCCCGAAGGTGATCGGCCACGCGGCGATCGTGATCGACCTGAAGGAGATCGGCCCCGTCGTGACGGCGATCGTCCCGAAGGCCGGCGCGGACGCCCCGGCGGCGACGGTACCGAAATTTTCGACCGTCTCGACAAGAATGGCGACGGGGAGATTTCGAAAGATGAATTGCCCGAAGGTCGCGGGGGCGAGTTCTTCTCGCGGCTCGACGTCAACAACGATGGCGTGGTTGATAAGTCAGAGGCTGCCGCAGTCCGGGATCGCATCAAGGGCCGAGGTGATGGCGATGGCCCCCGTGGCCAGGGCGGACAACGACCCGAGCCGGGCGCGATCATCGAACGACTTGATAAAGACGGCGACGGCGCGATCAGCAAAGACGAAGCCGGCGAACGCATGAGCCGCTTCTTCGATCGCATCGATGCCGATGGTGACGGCAAAGCCACCAAAGCAGAATTCGAAGCGATGGCGAAAAAGATGCGGGATCGCGGCGGAAATCGCGGTGGCGACCGTGAAGGCCGCGGCCCGCGCGGCGAGCGTCCTGAAGGAACCGGCGACCGTGGCGTGATGGCCGATCGGCTGATGAATCTCGATGTCGACAAAGACGGAAAGATTTCGAAAGAGGAAGCCCCCGAACGGATGGAGCGTCTCTTCGAACGAGCCGACACCAACGGCGACGGCTACCTCGACGAAGCAGAAATTAAGTCGATGGGCCCCAAGAGCGGCGACCGCCCGAAACGGGACAACGTGCCCAATGAGAATGACGCCTAACAAGAAGCGACTTCATTACCAGCCGGCGACAAAATCCGATAGTCGGTCAACCTGATATGTTCACGATGCTGCCGCCTCGGGGAAATATTTGAACCGACTGAAAGCCACTTCTTAATTGATTTTGCCATCGCGTGCAGCGGAGAGTTCTTTGAACTTTCCGCTTTTTTATGCGCTCGACCACAAGACACTGATGGGGGATGTCATTAATCAATTGCGGAAAGTGTGGTCGTTGCTCTGTTAATCGACAATTATCTGCCGGTTTCAGAAAACAATCCGTTTCACAGAAACTTTTTCATGTCGAGAGGGTTTATGACCCCTGACTGCGAGGTTTGACTCGCTCATAAAACTTCCGCGCCGGAGTCAACGACATGAAGTTACTTACAATCGCTTTTGCCACGACCGCTTTGATCACCTTCAGCACTGCGATCAGTCGCGCGGACGTCGGCTCGCCCTCTTCTGCGAGTCAAGATCGCGAAGATCAATCGACGGCGAAAGTTGACGTCGCCAGCGAGACGGCAGGCGTTTCATCACGTAGCAATCATCGACAGGCTGCGACATGCCAGAAAGGCGGCAATAAGAATGCCGGACGGCAACGCGGCAGTCGGGGTGGTAACAGAGAACGTGGACGCCAAGGCGGATCGGGGAACCGAGGCCAACGCGGCATGAACGGCAATCGCGGTTCCCGTGGCGATAACGCGAACCGCGGTCCACGTGGCCAAGGCGGCCAGCGCGGACGAAATGGAAACGGGGGCCCTCAAGGCCAAAACGGCAACCGGGGTCCCGGCGCCGAGAAAGGCAACCGAGGCCCGAAGGGCGAACGCGGGCCCAGAGGAGAGGGTGGCCCCCGAGGTGAGAACGGAAATCGCGGACCAAAGGGTGAACGCGGTCCACGCGGCGACAAAGGAGAGCGCGGCCCCCGTGGTGAGAACGAAAATCGTGGCCCAAAAGGAGAGCGTGGTCCCCGCGGCGATAATGGCGAACGCGGCCCGAGGGGTGACGGCGGTCCTCGCGGCGAGAACGGTCGAGGCGGCCCCCGCGGAGAAGACGGCGACCGCGGCCCGCGAGGTGAACGTGGTCCGCGCGGCGACAACGCAGAGCGTGGTCCCGGCGGTGAGAGAGGTGATCGGGGCCCACGGGGTGAAGACGGTCGGCGTGGCGAAAGGGGTGAGCGCGGTCCGCGCGGTGAAGACGGCGAGCGCGCCGGACGCCGGGGTCCGAGGGCAGAAGGCGGACCGGAGCGAAGAGGAAACCGTCCCGAAGGCGGCGGGAATAATTGATCCGAGCGCGGCGAAGTCGCAACCGACTCCGCTGACGAGCTAATTATCGAACTCGCAGCCTGAATTCAGTCACTGCGAGTTCAAAGAGCGGCAAGGGACTGCATCCGTTGCCGCTCTCTTATTTGACGTCGATCCGTAACGCGGTTCGTAACGATGTCAGTCTTCTGGTTGCCGCGGACTTGCGACGCGTTGGGCTCCCGCGATCGCCAATGCGATCCACCCCACGATGAAGGCCGTGCCTCCGATCGGTGCCACGGCACCCCACCACCGCTGGCCCGTTAACACCAGTGCGTAAAGACTCCCGCTGAAAAACACGACACCGATCAGGAACGACCACCCGGCGACCGACAACGTCCGGCAGGGCTTCGTCGCCCATCCGAGCAGTCCGATCGCAAGAAGTGCCAGCGCGTGGGTCAGTTGATACTCTGCCCCGGTCTTAAAATCCTGCAGGTATTTGTAAGACGCCGGGACCTCGTGCCCCGCGACCATTTTGGGTTCTGCATCCTGATGAATCTCGACGAGCAGATCGCCGACGCCGTGTGCGCCGAATGCTCCGATCACGACCCCAAGCCCGCCGAGAATTGAACCCGTGACAAACCAAAATTTGGGTGACATATCTCGTTCGACAAGCCGCGCACGAAGTAAGCGGGTCGATTGAAGGCAACGGGATCACATAATGATCCGCTTACTTAGTGCGCGGCTTATCTTCCTTAAAGTTCAATGTTTGTGCCGAGTACTTTTAAGAATTCCGCCAGCCAAGCAGGATGGGCCGGCCAAGCTGGCGCCGTGACGAGATTGCCGTCGACGTGTGCCTGATCAACTTCTATTTCTTTGAACGTGCCGCCCGCGAGCGTGACCTCTGGTCCGCATGCCGGGTAAGCCGTGCAGGAGCGGCCCTTCAGCACACCGGCCGCGGCCAAAATTTGCAGGCCGTGGCAGATGGCGGCGATCGGTTTGTCGGCCTCAACAAAATGCCGCACGATCTTCTGCACGTCTTCGTTCAGCCGGAGATATTCCGGCGCACGTCCCCCCGGCACGACAAGCCCGTCGTAGCTGGACGCATCGACTTCGGCGAACGTCTCATTGAGCGAAAAGTTGTGTCCCGGCTTCTCGCTGTAGGTCTGGTCGCCCTCAAAATCATGCACGGCGGTCCGCACCGAATCGCCCGCTTTCTTCCCCGGGCAGACGGCGTGGCACGTATGCCCGACCATTGTGAGGGCCTGAAACGGCACCATGACTTCGTAGTCCTCGACGAAGTCGCCAACGAGAAACAACAGTTTTTTCGCAGCCATTCCGGCACCTCTCGCGTCATCCGATAGAAGTCATCTACATCACTCCCTTTGAATAACTCTAACGTCCGCGATTCGAATCATCACGCCCGCGGTGCCGAGCGACTGATTCGTCAGGTGCCGCCTCGGCTCTCCCTTGCGGATGGTGGCAATCGTCTGCCATCTTCAACGCGTCTCGAACCCAGCTCAGCGGAGCCTGTCATGCGATTTGCGCTACTCTTGGTCGCCTCTTGTTTGCCTTTTGCGGTTTCCGAAATCGCCGCGTCGGCTCAGCCCAATGTGCTGTTTCTGATCAGCGACGACCTCACCGCCGAGGCGTTGGCCTGCTATGGCAACGAACAGGTGCGGACGCCGAACATCGATTCGCTTGCGAAACGAGGGGTGAAGTTCACGCGCACCTATTGCCAGTTTCCGATTTGCGGGCCTTCACGAGCCGCGTTGATGTCGGGAATGTATGCGCAGTCGATCGGGGTGACGGGCAACGGGGCGTCGACCCGGTTTACGAAAAATCTCGGCGATCGACCCTCTATGGCAGAGCATTTTAAGAACAACGGTTACCACACCGCGCGTGTCAGTAAAATTTACCACATGCGAGTGCCGGGTGACATTACCAAAGGCGTGGCCGGTCCCGATCATGCGGCCTCATGGAACGAGGCCTATAACATGCACGCGCCGGAGTGGATGACCGAGGGAGAAGCGGAGCATCTCTCGAACGAGAAATTAAAGTTTGATCGTGATAAACATTATAGCCTCGGCTTCGGCCCGGCTTTGTATTCCGTGAAGGCGAGTGATGCGAGCGGGGCGGCCCAGGCGGACGTGCAGGCGGCTTCGCAAGCCGTCGAGATATTAAATCGCCAGTCGAGCAAGAAGCCCTTCTTTCTCGCCGTGGGTTTCGTTCGCCCGCACGTGCCGCTCGTCGCGCCGGCTCACTATTTCGAGCGATATCCCGCCGACGACATGAAGCTGGCCTTCGTGCCGGAGGACGACCTGTCCGACATCCCGCGGATCGGGCAGAGCCGGCTGTCATCGCGGATCGGCCTCACGGAAGAGGATCAGCATAAAGCGCTTCAGGCCTATTACGCGTGCGTCGAATTTATGGATGATCAAGTGGGGCGAGTCTTAGAAGCTCTGGAAGAGAGTGGTCACGCCGAGAACACGATCGTCGTGTTTACGTCCGACCACGGTTATCTCCTCGGCGAACATCACATGTGGCAGAAAATGAATCTACACGAGGAATCGGTCCGCATCCCGCTTATCTTCTCCGCCCCAGATGGACTCAAAGACGAGACGGCTGACACGCTCGCCGAGCAGATCGACATCTATCCGACACTAGCCGACCTGGCCGGATTCGACATCCCGCCGCACTGCCAGGGCGTCAGCCTGGCACCGGCGCTTAAGGACCCTGATGCGCAACTCCGTGAGACCGCCTACAGCTATCACGGCAACGGCCACATGCTGCGGACCGATCGCTGGGCCTATATTCGGTATAAAAATGGTGAAGACGAGCTCTACGACATGCAGGAGGATCCGGGGCAGTTTGTAAATTTGGTCGGTGACGCTGAAGAGGCCTCCGTCCTAAAACTCTGCCGACAACAACTGCAAGAGCATCTTAAATCGCTTCGCTGAAGAAGTTGAGATGATGCTACGCCCGTTGCCGTCTCGGTTCGGGCGACTAATCCGTAAAAGCCGGGAGGCCGTAGTACAGCAGCACGTAGTGTATGACGAAAATCATGGCAATATTGACGATCATTGCCGCATACCAGCGACGAACCGTCGGTAGGCTCATTGCGTGGAAGTGCCCAATGACAGAATTCAATAAGTAGCTCGAGTAGAGGTGTAGAAAGCCGGGGAACAGCCCGATGCCGAATAGAGCCGCTCGATAGGCTCTCGTCACGCGGGCTTCGATATCGGCGGCGTCCACCTCGGCGATTTCACCGAGTGCTTCTTCATCGGAATCGATCTCGCCAGGCGGAATCTCACCGCCGACAAGACCTCGCGATTGTTCGCACGACCAGCAGCACTCGAAGCCGCAGTCAACGGCAACCTTGCAGTCGCGGCAATACCAATCGGGCTGTGTGGCGTCATTCGAGTGTTGTCGGCCCGAAATTATCTCTCGTGCCGCTTCGGCTTGTGCAGGTCGAGTCAGGAGATTCACACCGCCCAAAGCAACGCCGACGTAAGACATCATCGTCTCGGCCCTGCCACCGGCCACGAATGCTTCAATCCCCTCAGCTGCAAGCACAGCCTTAAGGTGATTCGCATTCACTTCTGAGGCGCAGGTCGTGATTTCTGTGAGTCCAGAATTCATGTGAGGCGAAATTCGATGAAGCTGGCGGCCGGATTATTGGGTAAGAATCACCCACAACCGATACCCGGTCAGCCCGGCGGCGGCAAGTAGTAGCCAGCCGAAGCGGCCTCTTAAGGTGCGGGCGTGGGTTTTTGCGGCGATCATCGTGCCGAGGCGTGCCCCGATGGTTCCCCCGAGCAGTAGCGCGGCCACGAGGGGCAGGTCGATGCGATCGGCCCAGGCGTGGGCGATTGTGGCTTGGAACGAAATAAGCCAGACAATAACCAAGGAGGCGGCGGTCGCCTTCGAGGTTTGCATCCCGAGCAAATAGATCAGACCGGGTATTAAGACCAGCCCGCCGCTCATCCCGAGCAGGCCGGAAAGCGCGCCCGTAATTAGGCCGAGCCAGCAAATGACCGGCACAGACAGCCGACGTCGGCAACCTTCGAAGTAAGACATTGGCGGAATCTTCGCACGAGCCGGAACGCCGAGCAGGTGAACCATCCGCCCCGCCGACTGCCCCGATTCCACAATCGAAAAGACGCCCAGCACGACGAAGAGAACAAAGTAAATTCCCATGACCGCCAGATCGGCGGCGGGAAGGGTTCGGCTGAAGAATGTAATCGTGCCGGCCTGTTTGGCGATGCCGAGGAACCACGCCCCGGCGATTACGCCGATGAACAGACCGCCGGTAATGACCAGTGGCAGGCGGAAGGTCTCCCGCGTTGGTCGTCGTGTCAATAGAGCCGTCGTCGCGGGGCCGAGCACCTGGCACGCGCTGGAGCCGACGGCGATCTCGACCGGCACTCCGAGAATGACAGTGAGGACTGGGACGAGCAAAAAGCCGCCGCCGACACCGAACAGGCCGGAGAGCAGACCGACGATCAGACCAATCAGGGCGGCGGCCGGGTGAATTGTGGGATCGAACATAACGCCGGTCTGTCAGTTTCCCGTCAGCGTTTTCAGGTCGTCCCAATACCGCGGATAGGTCTTCGCGGTGCAGCCGGGGTCGGCGATTTGAACGCCGTCGGCTTTTAAACCGATCAGAGCGAAACTCATCGCCATGCGATGGTCGTCATAGGTGGCGATCGTGGCGGGAGTGATGGGGCGGGGCGTGATGGTGAGGCCGTCGTCAAATTCTTCGACGATTTGTCCTAATTTTCGGAGCTCAGCGGCGACCGCGGCGATGCGATCGGTTTCTTTGTGTCGCACGTGCGCGATGTTGCGGATCGTTGTCGGCCCGTCGGCGAATACGGCAACGGCGGCCAAAGTTTGAGCCGTGTCGCTGATGGCATTCATATCAATATCGATGCCGTGCAGTGATCCGCCGGTGACGGTGATCGACGACTCGCTTTCTTCAACGGTGCAGCCCATCTGTTTTAAGGCGTCAACGAAAAGCACATCACCCTGCAGGGCATCGCGATTGAGGCCCTCGACGGTGACGCGGCCTCCGGTGATCGCCGCCGCGCCGAAGAAGTAACTCGCCGCGGAAGCGTCTGGCTCGATGTCGTAATTCGTCTCCTGATAGGCGTGCGGAGCGATCGTGAACTTCTCATAGCCATCGGCCATCACGCCGCCGCCGAATGACTCCATGACGCGTAGTGTCATGTCGACGTAAGGTTTCGAGACGAGTTCGCCTTTAATGTCGAGTTCGACCACTCCGCGCGCGGCAGGGGCGGCCATTAAGAGGGCGCTGAGGTACTGGCTCGAGATATTGCCGGCGACCTCGGCCGTGCCTCCGGGGAGTGGCGGGCCGGCGACAATGACCGGCGGGCAATCGTTCTTGTTTTCACAGGTGACTTCGGCTCCGAGCGCGGTCAAGGTTCGCGCGAGATCGCCGATGGGGCGCTCACGCATCCGCTCATTGCCATCGAGTCGGTACCGCCCGTCACCGACGGCGCACAGGGCGGTGAGGAATCGGATGCTTGTGCCGCTGTTTTGCAGAAACAGTTGGGCCTCTTTGCGGGGAATACAATCACCGCAGCCATCGATCACGACCGTCTGAGCATCGAAGTCCTGATGAATGTTCAGTCCGAGCCGGCGCAGGCTTTCGATCATCACCCGCGTGTCGTCACTGTCGAGAACACCCGTCAGGGTGGAGCGACCATCGGCCAGCGCGGCGACGACCAGCGCGCGATTCGTGATGCTCTTCGAGCCGGGCGGGCGGACCGAGCCCTCGACCGGTTTGGAAACGGGACGAATGGAAAGCGGCTCTTGCATCGGTCGACGGAGGGGCTTCGGCTGACGATCGGGAATCCTTGAGGATAACGCACCGACTTGCGGGAAGGTATTGCGGACCGGCACAGAGCGAGCCGGAAAAGTCGGGTTGCTCCGCCCGGTCGGACTATGCGCCCCTGTTTACGCCATTCGCCAGCTTTTCGCGATCGGACCGTTGGATGGGGCAAGGTGCGATCGGCAGGCTCCGATATATCTTGTATCGCCGCCCCAGCTTTCCTGTTCTCCCCGGCCTGCCCCCGCTATCGAACCGGAGTCTTTCATGATGATTACCCTGCTGACCGATCGCGCTGTTCGAACGATGATCACCATGCTGACGGTGCTACAGGCGGGGGCTTATTTGGCGGGACCGGCATCGGCGGCGCCGCTGCCGAAGGCGATTCCCGGATGGAGCGATGAGATCGGCGAAGATCTCGTGTTGCTCTCCGATCACTTTCAACGTCTCTCGATCGCCACCGCCGGGGGCTGCGAGTGGTCGAAGCGACCGGTTGAGCCGAAGCGCGAGATCGTGGCCGTCCCGTCCGATCGGGAATTCAATCTCGCTTGCGATCTGTGGCTGCACGGGGAGATGACCGTGGCGGCATGGGGGCCGGTGGTGAAGAAAATGGCGGACCGACACGCGGCGCACTTACCGTCGGACTCAGCGGCCGAGGTGCTGACCGCGGGTCTGGAGGAAGCCCTCGGATTCGTGATCGCGACGAGCCGGGCCGATTTCGAGGGAGTCACAACGATGGCGGGCGTCATTCTGGAAAAAGACGCCGTAGTTGTGGCGAAACTGGGCGAGATTGAAATTCCTGTTGAAGCCGCCCGTCCTGACGTTCCGGTGACCGTGGCAGATTCGGAACCCTTCGAGGGCTACTTGGCTGATGTCGTCGAACTCGCCGCGGCATCGCTGGCCGACGTTCGCCGTGGTTTAGAGCAGATCGGCGAAGTGGCCGTCGGCCTGAGCCGGGCGAAAGTGCTGGCCTCCTGGCAGCAGATGCGAGCACAACTGGAAGCGGTCCGGCGGGTCATCGAAAACGACCGGCCCATCCAACGCATTGCGATCGACGGTGTCGTTGAGCGGTACTAACAGAGAAGCATCGCCAGAGGGGTGAGGCGTGTGGGGTGACGGGCTTTCGCCAAAATTCCTCTCGCCTCTGCTCGCCCGTTCGGCATAGCATAGAGAGAAGCGCGCAACTGCCTATTCTCTCAGAGCTAATGTCATGCATCGGATTTTGATTCCGGCAAGTCTTGTGGTCGGGGCACTGATCGCCGGCACGGTCACTGAGGCTGTCGCCCAGACGTTTCAGTACCGTGGCGGAACGCGTCCCCGCACGATCGATCGCAGCGATGCCGGTCTGACGACCCTCTCGATCGAGATCATCTCTGCCGAAGGGATCGGACTCGACGCCCAGCGATGGAGCCAACGCTTCGAACGATTCGGCTATGCCGTACGAATCCGACGCGGGCTGCCGGGCGAAGGTATCTCGGTCACTGAGAAAAAACGGGGACCGTTACGCACCGTCAAGGTGATCGGGGCGATCGACGATCGCGGGCGACTGCTCTTCCCATCGCAGACATTCGAGCCGACCGACGTCGCCGAATTGCAAGAGTGGCTGGACGAACTCAAGAGCTTCGGCGCTCAGGGGACGCCCGACGGCAAAGCGATGTGGGGACTCAATAAGACCCAATTCGATAAGTTCTACGCCGCGGTTTCGGAAAAAGCTGCCGCCGACGTGACCGGGCTGAAACTACCCGAGGCGATTCGAAAACTGGGTTTGCCGTCGGTGTATCAACTCAAGTTCTCGGCTGCTGCGATGGAGTCGATGAAGCAGACCGATCATCGCTTCGTCAAACATTCTCCAAGGGACCTCTCGGTCGGCACGACCCTCGCCGCAGTCCTGAACGAATTCGGATTGGGCTTTCGTCCCCTTCGTACTCCCGAGGGCGGCATCAAGCTAATGGTCGAATCGATCGATGAGGGCGAAGATCTATGGCCGGTCGGCTGGACGTTGAACGGTGAAGGGGCCGATCGAGCCGCTTTTGCACCGGCATTGTTTAGCGTCGTCGCCGTCGATTTCCGGCAGGCCAAACTCGCCGACGTCCTCCGTGCGGTCGAGGCGCAAACCGACATCCCGATTCTGATCGACCACGACGGTCTGTCGAAAGCGGGGATCGATCCCGCCGAGCTGACCGTCAAGGTTCGGCCGCGCAAAACGAGTTGGAGCATCGTGCTTCGCGACGTGACACTGCCGCACTTTCTCGACCGCGAATTGCGGCGCGATGAAGAGGGTCGGGCATTGCTGTGGATCAAGTCCTCCCGCCCGCCGCGCGATGCGGAAGACGAGTAGCCGAGTCCGTTCGGGCTCCGGTCGCTCGGTGTTTTGCGGCCAGTTAAGGTTCTTCCTTGGATTGAGCGTGAATGCGCTTCGATGCGAAGCATTCACCATAGTGTTGCATTCGCTCCGCCCTGCAGGCGACGATAGTGAGATCGGCTGATCTTACCTGTCGTCTTTTGCCGCGAACTCTCGGACGTATTGCCCTATGCGCTGCTCGATCGTATTAGCTGCTTGTCTTTGTCTGGTGACATCTTCGATTCCGGCCGCGGACGGACCGCCCGGTAAGGATATTCGCGTCTATCACATCGGGAACAGTCTGACGCGAAATATCCCGGTCGAACGGCTGGCGCAACTGTTCGAAGCCGCCGGGGGCAAATACGATTACGGAATTCAGCTCGGCGGTGGGCATCAGTTGCAAAAGCATCTGTCGAAGCGAAATCACAGCAACAAGCCGGGGGAAGGGAAGTACAACCTTAAAAAGCCCTACGGCGAGTACGATCAAGCTTTTAAGAACTTCAAGTTCGACGCCGTGGTCCTGCAACCCTACCGCGAGCGGTTAGACGAGGAACCGAAAGTCTTATCCCGTTGGCCGTGGTACACGGCCGGGGCCTTACAGTCGGCAAGTGAGTTCATCGACTACGCTCGTGGGGAGACGGTCCCCGGTGATGAAGGTTGGCATCGGCAGCATCCCAATACCAAGAACGTCGCGACCGACCGATTTTATATCTACGCGACATTCCCTTCCGCCAAAGACATTTTGGAAGCCGGAACCTACCGGAAGGTGTGGGACTCGCAAAAGTACGAAGAAGGACTGCATTGCCGGGCGTACTTCGAGACCCTCGTCGATCGACTCAACGAGCGGCATCCCGAGTTACCGGTTCCCGTCCGTATCGTCCCGCTCGGCGATGTCTTCTGCGAACTCGACGAGAGAATTCGTGAGGGGCGATTACCCGGAATCGAACCCTTCTATGCGCGAAATCAGGCTTACTTCCGAAAAGCCCGACGAAATAACAATAGGAAGTCGCCGTTCGATCCCGAAGAGTTCCAACACGAGGCGGGCGTTCTCAATTTCTACGCCGACGGCGTTCACTTGAACGACCAACCACACAACGGGGCCGACTCGGGAGCGATCGGCTCCTACGTCGCGGCTCTCACGTTCTACGCGACGCTGACAGGGGAAAGCCCGGTCGGGTTGACCACAGAGCCTTACGAGATGTTCGACCCGCAGCAGGATGCGGAGTTGATCAAAGCACTTCAGGAGACGGTGTGGGACGTCGTCCGCAAACACCGGCTGACTGGTGTCTCGGAGTAAGTCCGAGCCGGTCGGTGCCGGTCGGTGGGAATTGCGCTGCATGGGGAGATTTCCGAGCGTGCCCACCGGCAGGAACGCTATTGTCGAATTGTCTGCTGCGTTTCCCTGTCTGGTGCCTTAAGTTCAACAGAGTGATGTTCTGTAACTGTGATGGTGCAACATGCTTTCTCAATCAAGATTTTTTCTTCCGCTGGCCTTGCTTGTCTTGACGATTGCCGTGCGATTCCCGGCTGATGTCAGTAGCAGCTTCGCTCTGGCGGAAGAGACAACGCAAAAGGTGCCCGAAACTTCTGGGGAATCGCCGGGCGCCGTCGACCCTGACCTCGACCGGGCCGTCGAGTTAATCATCGAGCGCACGAATAAATTTCGCTCTGAGCACGAGCGTGATGCATTGAAAAAGAATGACAAGTTGAATGAAGCGGCCGTCGAATTTGCGAAGTTCATGGCCGAAAACGATGAATACGGCCACGAGGCCGACGGCAGCAAGCCGCATGAACGCGTCGCGGCAACCGGTTATGAGTATTGCCACACATCCGAGAACATCGCCCTGCAATTTCGCTCCAAGGGTTTCAAGACGGCCGACTTGGCGAAACGATTTGCTGAAGGTTGGATCAACAGCGAAGGCCATCGTCGGAACATGTTGCATCCGGCTGTGACTCAGACAGCCGTGGCGATTCGACAGAGTGAGAAGTCAGGAAAATATTACGCGGTGCAGTTGTTCGGTCGTCCGCAGTCGGCGTCGATTCGGTTTAAGATTCTCAATAAGACGCAGTCGGCAATTCAATGTCGCTGGGGCAACCGGACCATGAAAATTCCAGCTCGGGCCGGATGGATTTACCGGATGTGCCAGCCGGGTGAGTTGACATTTTACGCGCTCGACGACGATGCCGCGGAGCCACAGTTTCAGTCCAAGCCCTTCGCGAAGTTTGCGGAGGCTGACGGTCGCAAGTTTGAGGTCACCTCGAAAGACGGAGAGCTCGCCGTCTCATCCGAAAAGGTCGAAGAAGCGATCGAAATTCCGTCCAAAGCTAATAACGGTCGCTGAGCGGCCGCCGACATTTTGAGCCGAGTTCGGTTGAATCGCGGCGGGTACTTCAAGGTGCCGCCGCGTTTTTATACGCGTCCACGGTTATGACGCATTGCCGCTTCCGCTTATGGTATCGATCTCTCAAGGCCTTTCTTCAATACCTCGCTCCGCATGCACGCGCTCCTGCTCCCGTTCGGCAGTCACGGGGATGTCCACCCGTTCGTCGGCTTGGGACTCGAACTGAAAAGGCGCGGCCATCGCGTCACGCTCGCCACCAGTGCCCACTTCGCAGGGCTCGCCGAGCGGCAGGGGCTTGAATTCGTTCCCTTCGGAACGGAAGAAGACTACGAATACGTGACAACGCACCCCGATTTATTAAACCCGCGGCGGAGTTTCAACGTTCTTACACATGACGGCGTCGGCCGGATTCTGCGGGAGCAGTATCGGTTGATCGAGCGACTTCATCACGAGGGAGACCTCGTTGTCGTTGCGAATGCGTTCGGGTTCGCCGCCCGAACCGCACAGGAGTCGCTCGGGATCAAGTTGGTCACCGTCCACTTGCAACCGTCGATGCTCTGGAGCGATTACCAATCGCCGGCACTCTACGGCATCACGGCGAACGCTCCCCGCTGGGTCCGCCGATTTCAGTTGTGGTTCGGCCGCAACGTCGTGGTCGATCCCGCCGTTCGTGGCGTGACGGATGAGCTTCGCTCGGAACTCCGCCTCCCGCCAGTACGCAATACGTTTCGCTGGTGGAACTCGCCCGATTCGGTGCTCGGTCTGTGGCCGGAATGGTACGGGCCATCGCAGCCCGATTGGCCACGGCAATTGACGCTGACCTCTTTCCCGCTGTGGGATGAGAATCAAGAAGCGGAACTGCCGGCCAATTTACAACAGTTTTTGAACCGGCACCCGCAGCCGATTGTCTTCACGCCCGGAACGGCGAACCGGCAAGCGGCGAGCTTCGTCCGTGAGGCTGTCGCCGCCTGCGATATGATCAAGCGACCGGCTATTTTATTGACGAGGTTCGGCGAAAACCGACCCAAGTCTCTGCCGGAATCAATTAATTTGGTGGACTACGTGCCGCTCTCAGAACTGCTGCCGCACGTCTCGGCGATTGTTCATCCCGGCGGAATCGGCACTGTCGCGCAAGCGATCGCCGCGGGCGTCCGGCAGCTTATCGTGCCCATCGCGAATGATCAGCCGGACAACGCCAGCCGCTTAGAGCGTCTGGCAATTGGTTTAACGGTCCCTATGCCGCGATTTAACCGACGTGGTGCCGCGGATGCTCTTCGACAATTATTGGCTGACGAACAGATGCAGCGCCGGGCCGAGGAGTTGAGCAGGCGGCTGTCGGCATCGGAGGGGCTCCGGCGAGCGGCTGACGCCGTCGAACGGTTGTGAGAAGCAATTCCTCGAAGATTTTTCAGAAGCCGAAGTTGGCCGGCATTGAGCGAATGTCTTCACACATGTTGGCTTAACGATCGAACTCGCCGAAATCTGTGAACCGGCTGCCATCAAATCGCGTCTCAATAGAAGTCATCTCAAATCGTCACTTCGAAAGGACTTCGCCATGAAACAGGATCTCACCGACATCACCCTTGTCGTCGACCGCAGCGGATCGATGCAGCAGGTTCATTCCGATGCTGAAGGGGGCGTGAATTCGTTTATCTCTGAACAGGCACTTGAGGAAGGCGACGCTGTTCTCACGCTCGTGCAGTTCGACACCGAGTACGAGTTCGTCCACCGCGGCGTCCCGATTGGAGACGTGCCGAAGTACGAACTTGTGCCTCGCGGCATGACGGCGCTGCTCGACGCCGTAGGCCGCGCGATCAACGAAACGGGCGAGCGGCTCTCAAGAATGAGTGAGCAGGATCGCCCGGGCCTTGTGATTTTCGTGATCATGACCGACGGGCATGAGAATTCCAGCCGTGAGTTCGATAAGGGCCAACTCCGGAACATGATCGAACGCCAGCAGAAAGACTACAACTGGCAATTCACGTTCCTCGGCGCCAACCAGGACGCCTTCGCCGAAGCCGGCGGCATGGGGATGCACGCATCCGGGGCGGCCAACTTCGCCCAAGATAAGGTCGCCGCCGCCTACGCGATGACCAGCGCGAAGGTCTCGCGGATGCGAAGACAGCGACGTTCCGGCGAAACGGTCAGCAATGACTTTACAGCGCAGGAACGCGACGAGATGAAATAAGACGCGGGCCAAAATGTTGCTGAGTCATCTCAATAACCACAGCGCAATCCCGCCGCGCAGCGTCCAAGCCAGTGTTCGAATCCAATTCGTGGTGACGAGGATCCGATGGGCAGTCTCATCGAAACCCGCTCCCAGCTTCGTATGCTGGGGCACTTGTAATACGAACGTCGACAGCCAAATCAAGGCGACCAGTCCCACACCGAGCCAGGCCACCGTTTGATCTCGCTTCAATTCGAGCCCGATCAGCCACGGCATGGCAATTAAAAACGCGGTCGCCAGTTCGATCAGCATCGGGGCGATCACCACGAAGCTGATCCGCTCGGTATGTTCGCGTTCGTAGTCGACGAACTTTTCGACCCCGACGTTGCCGAACAACGGATAATGGACGACCTGAACCGTCCAGATCAGCCCGACGAGATACCAGGTCGCCGCGGCGTGAATGAGGAGTAGGTGGTGCATTCAGAAAGCTACTCCGAAGCCAATTCATCCCAATTGTTAAAGTCAATCGCTTCTTTGGCTGTGGCGGATAAGTCGACCAACGCACCGACCGAAGCATCGAGCTGCCAGTCGATCGTCGGAGGGGATTGATCGGCATTCCAGCCCCAGCCACGAAATCTTCTTTTATCTTGATCGGCGTTGACGGTCCACGCGAGGCGTTCGAATCCGTTTAAAGGTGTCAACGCGGTTGGCAGATCACGATGCCCTTCGCTTAAAGCATCAATCTCCAATAGATTGATGCCGGCGGCAATGAAGTCGTCACGCTTTCGCAGGTGCCGCTCTTGATCAAACCGATTTCCAACCCCCTTATTCGATGGCGAGAGTAATTCGAGTACGGCGACGATGCGGTTCTCAGGGCTGCGGCGGATTACAAGTTGATAGTGAGTTTCGGATTCGCAAAGCTCCTCCACATCAACCACCGCGGCCGTTGCCTCGGCGGCGAAGCGACTGTCCCCGAGGGAATCAGAATCGAGCCGACCGACCGAAATATCGGGTAAGTTGGTCGCCACCGGGCCTGCCGACTCCGGTGTGATCAGAACCGCTTCCGACTCAACGAAGACCCGAAATGTGGAGGGGATTTGGGATCTCAAAGACTGACGAATTTGAATTAACCAATCTTTGTGAAAATAGCCCCACAGCCTCTTTGACTCAACCCGAATCAAGATTTCGTTGATTTGGTGCATGGTTCGCCAATTTTAACAGAATCGGTAACTCATCGCTTCGCCCGTGACGATGACTTCGCCTGAAAGTGCGTCTGCACCTGCAAATTGTATTCCGATCGACGCCGATTGGCGAAACAGAAGTGCCGGAATCTCTTAGTCGAGTGCATCTTCTGAATGCGGAGAAGCGCCTGCGCCGAGAATTACCGATCAAGCCCGTGATTCCAGTGCCTCCCACTGCTCGTAAAGCTTTAACAGCTTTGCTGAAATTTCCTCGAGCCTGTCTGACACCGCGGTAATCTGATCCGATGGCTGCTGGTAAAATTCAGGCTGTGACATGTCCGATTGCAGCTCGGCCTGTTCGGCTTCCAACTCTTCAATCGTCCGCGGAAGTTGATCCAACAGCGAACGCTCCTTGAAGCTGAGCTTCTTCGGCTTTTTACCGTTGGTCGAACCCGAGTTACCGCTTTTCGATTTCGACGGCGAATCCTCACTCAACTCAAGTTCTGACTTTGTTGCCGCCTGTTTTTGAACCGCGTAGTCGTCGTAACCCCCGGCGTATTCCTTAACGAAGCCGTCACCTTCAACTGCCAAAATCTGCGTGACAACATTATTCAGAAATGCGCGATCGTGACTGACGACTAGCAGTGTCCCGCCGAACTGTGAAAGCAGTTCTTCGAGTAGTTCTAACGTCTCGGCGTCAAGGTCATTCGTCGGTTCGTCGAGGACGAGCAGGTTCGCAGGCTTCTTAAATAGTTTTGCCAATAGAAGTCGGTTGCGCTCACCGCCGGACAACATCCGCACCGGCTGCCGGGCACGATCGGGAGTGAAGAGAAAGTCCTGCAGATACCCGTAGACGTGACGCGACTGCCCTTTGACTTCAATCTGATCGGCACCCTCACCCACGTTGTTGACGACCGAATCGTCTTCGTCGAGCGTCTCGCGCAGCTGATCGAAGTAAGCGATCTCTAAATGCGTCCCGCGCCTCACCGTCCCACCGGTCGGCTCTAGCCCGCCGAGCATTAGCTTTAAGAGCGTCGTCTTACCCGCCCCGTTCGGGCCAATGATCCCAACCCGATCCCCGCGCGTGATTAAGAGTTCAACATCTTGCAGAATTGTCCGGCCACCGATTTCGTATCGCAGCGACTCCGTCTCCACGACAAGCTGCCCCGACCGCTCCGCCGCGGCGAGTCCCATCCGGACGTTGCCCATTTTGTCGCGACGCTGGGCCCGCTCCTCTCGCATCTGCTTGAGCGCCCGGACCCGGCCCTCATTGCGTGTTCGCCGGGCCTTGATGCCTTGGCGAATCCATTTTTCTTCTTCAGCGAGCTTCTTGTCGAAAAGTTTGTTCTGCTGCTCTTCGGCGTCAAGCGCCGCTTCCTTGCGCTTAAGAAACGTCGCGTAATCGCAGGTCCAGTCAAACAGGCGGGCACGTTCGACTTCGACGATCCTTGTCGCGAGCGCTTGTAAGAACACGCGATCGTGCGTCACGAACACAATCGCGCCGTTGTAACCCTTTAAGAATCGCTCCAACCACGCGATCGATTCAATATCAAGATGGTTGGTTGGTTCGTCCAACAGCAACACGTCCGGCTCATCGACCAGCGCTCGGGCGAGCAGAACACGCCGTTTCATCCCGGAAGAGAGTCGAGCGAAAATCGCCTCGCCGTCGAGGTCCATCCGACTGAGTACCTTCTCGACCGCCTGCTCCCGCTTCCAATCAATTTCAGCAGGATCAGCAGTGTTCGCGGGATCGATGTCGCCGCCATCCGCCTGATCGTCCCCGGAGACAATCTGCGAGACCCTGCCTTCGGTCCCCTGCGGCACCTCCTGCACCAAGCGGGCGATCCGCACCCCCGACTCCCGCAACACCTCTCCGTCGTCCGGCGTGTGCGTCCCGTCGAGCAGCCCCAACAGCGTCGACTTCCCCATCCCATTCCGCCCGACGAGCCCGACCCGCTCCCCGCGGTCGATCGATAGATTCACCCGGTCCAACAACAGCGGTCCGCCGTGGGTGAAGGAAAGGTCGCGAAGTTGCAGCAGGGGCATTTAGGGATGAATCGCTTGGAAGGACTCGGAAGAAGAAGCCTATTATCGCCGGAACGATCGGTAGGTAACGGCGACATTGTAGTCTGATAGGCGTCTCAAAGCATTGCGGAGCAGACAACCTGCGTGACTTAGAGCCCCAATCGCTTCTCAAGTAACTGCATCAAATCTGCAACGTGCTCCGGATGCTCGTCGGCCGCGTTGACCGTCTCGCCGGAATCGGTCTCGTGGTCATAAAGTTCGACATATCCGTTGGCGTGCCGGATCATCCGCCAGCGGTCGGTGCGGATCGTCTTGGCCTTGGTGTAGGAGACCGCCGGGTGTCCTGGTGCCGTCGGGTCGGCTAGAATCGGACGAAGCGATACGCCGTCGATATACTCCGGCTGCGGCAGGTCAGAGAGGTCGGCGAGTGTGGGGAAGATGTCGATCGTTTCGACAATCGAGCCGGACATTTCGCCCGGCCGATCCATGCCCGGCACCCTAATTATCAGCGGCGACCGCAGCGACTCTTCGAACAGTGTGTGCTTGCCCCACACGGCGTGCTCGCCGAGGTGCCAGCCGTGATCGCCCCAGAGGACGACAATGGTATTCTCCGACTTCCCACCCGCCTCCAATTTCTTAAGCAGCCGACCGACCAAGGCGTCGGCGTACGTCACGCAGGCGGCATAGTGCTTGCGAACTTCGTCGGCGAACTCCTGGTCTTGATTGGGATTCTTGCCCCAAAGTTGATAGCGATTAAATTCACCCGACCGGTGCCATGTGGTCGGGAAGTCGGGCTTTTCGGGATGCGGAATCGCCGGCAGTTTGATGTGGCGATACGGCTCCATATATTTCGCCGGTGCGCCGAACGGCAGGTGGGGTCGAATAATGCCCACGGCGAAGAAGAACGGCTCATCACCGGCCGACAACTCTTCCATTTTCTTAAGAGCTCCCTCGATCATCACCCCATCGGGATAAATGTCGTCCGGTCCCTCCTCCGATTGAAACACCGGCATCGATTTCTTGGGCTGGTCCTGCCGGGTCTGCCCGTGGGCGAGCCCGTGCATCGCTCCCTGCGGCGTCTCCCACGCCCCGCACGGCATCAACTGCTCGTCCCATGAATTGGGCATCTCCACTTGCGACCGGTCGTTCCATGCCTCGCCGCCAAGCCCGCCCGGATAGTGAGAGACCTTGCCGATCGATACGGTCCGATATCCACGTTCTCGAAAATAGGCGGGCATGCTGGCGGGTACTTCTTCCCCGCGCTTGATCCTCTTCGCCCGTTCGGCCAAGAGGTGATTCCCATAGTTATAATTGCCGTACCGCCCGGTCAGCAGCGAGTAGCGCGAAACGCCACACGTCGGCGCCTGCACATAGTGCCGCGAGAAGGACCGCCCCTCCGCCGCCAACCGATCGATGTTCGGCGAATGAATGTAGTCGACCGCAAAGCAATTTAGCTCGGGCCGCAGGTCGTCAACGCAGATGAGGAGGATGTTGGGGGCTGCTGCGGAGGCACTCGCGTAGCTGAAAGCTATCAGGAATGCAGCGAATAATGAGCGAAACATGCTTTCACCCGGCTGGAACTATTTCAATACCGAGGCTAACCCGGTTGCGCCGCTTCGTCCACCGGACTAAGCATACAAGCCCGAGGCGCCAGCCGTCGGGATGATCAACGAGCGTCCCTCGCTACTCCATGACTTCAAACCGCCGACCATCCTGCCCGTTCAAGACGTACTCGACCGCCGCCTCCACGTGCTCCTCATGGTTCAGATGCCGGCAACTCCCCTCCTCGGTCCACCACTTCTTGCGAGCAGGGTCGCGCTTCTTAAGCTCCCGTGTACTCCATTGTTTAAACTGCTGACGCATTATCTTGGGGTTAATGCCCGCGTAGCCAATCACGACGTGCACATGATTCGTTCGCGCGTTCACGGCAAGAAGGTTCCACTCCTGCACCTCAGCATGTCGGCGGATGATTGCGTCGACTACTTGCCGTTGTTCCGGCGAAAGAATCACGGCTGACTCTGACATCAGTTCGTTCGCTCGCCGAAGCCTCACGGCATCGCCAGTCTCTTGACGATAAGTTCGTTTTTTGAACCACCCACGCGCGTCGCCCGGCAGCCACGTGCCGTAAGTCGTCCAAGTGAGCAGGAAGGCGAGCGGTTCCGGCTGCGGAGGTTGGGCCATGTTCGAACTTCCCCTCCGCTCTCTCCCGACGGCTTGCGCCTCGGGCTTGTCTTTTTCGACGTTTAATGCCTCGGGCTGTTACTGGCTTCCTACTCAAGCTCCGTAAATACCATCTCCGGATCCCGCGGCACGAGTTTCTGAGTCGGGCAGTCGACCAGGAAATCGAGGTCTTCCAACACAATCGCGCCGATCAGGGCTTCTTCGCGATTCGGTTCCACGGCGGCGGTGAAGGTGCCGGTGCGGCCAAAGAGGAACACGCGGGCCTCGTCCACGACGTTAAGGACCGCTTTGCGTTCGTCGGCGTAGCGGACACGCATCGTACCGCGGCTTGGCAAGCCGAGTTCCTCGACCACCGATTGGGGCAGTACGAGTCGGCTGGCACCTGTGTCGACGCAGCCGGAGATCGTCTTGCGGCGAACCTGCGATGGGTCCAAATGCCCTCGCTTCGCAAGGATCAGGTCCTCGTCGTTTACGATCTCGAACTCGACGCTGAAGCGACCCATCTGTTGCTCGTTCATGGAAGAGGTTCCTTTCTGGTCACTATTCCATCATAGGGCGAAGCCGATGTCCACGCTGGTCGGGTTGTCGGTACTGTCCTAAGAGTGTGTTGGTATCAAACTCATGTGATCGGACGAAACTCACACGAGCCGCGTTGCTTAATCTCCGCGCACTCGCCCCTTTTCATCTTGGCGGCAAACCCATCCACTTTAGGCCAATGTCGAGTCATCCAAGCTGCGCAAGGCCACAACTGGAGGTGGTCCCAAAATGGGGCAAAGAAGAGACAGGTTACATTCCTATCTTGAAGTACAACCTTAGTCAGTGGGTCGCGGCGCATTTTTCGGTCGCCGGTCACAAACACCCGCCCACTATTCGCCAGTCGCATCAATACTTCGTGGTCGGGCGTGTTCGCCGGGATGTCATCGCGCAATGCAATGGCATCCACTTCCAACTCACAGAGCATTCGCGCAAGGTGCGGCGAAATGTTGTTGTCAAAATAATAGGTCACGCCGCAAGCGACTTGTTATATTTGATCGCTGCCTTCACGGCCTCCACAGGGATTTCATATTCAAATGCCACGGCTTTTTCATCCTGACCGTGTCCAGCTTTTAGTGCAGTAAGAATCGCGTCGACCGGCACTCCCGTTTCGGCGTCAATTGGCTGCCCGAAACGTCTCTCTGGGTCTAGCACAATGCGACCCGACTTTTCGAGCGGCCAGTATCGCTCAATCATTTGTGTGCCGTACTCAAGCTTACGAAAGAATGGCTTGATTATCTCGCCGAAGACTAGTTGAGCACGAGCTAAGTCTTCGACAATCTCTTTGTTATCTTCGAAGCGACAGAGAGTGGAAAAGATCGCTCTACCATCGGTATCGAAGCGTTTCACCGAAAACGGCAGCTTTGTTCCGAACCGCCTCTCTGCTGCTTTGGCAGCCTTGCGAATCGTGTGCATCGATACGCCTTCTCGCCGAAAGAGATTGACGAAATAAAGCTCCATCAACTCGGCAAATGTAATAATCCGATCGGCTGATAGCTCGCGTGAAATGATTGGCACAAATGTAGGCCGATCTCCGGCCCAATTGCGTACAGTTGACGACGGCGCTCCAATGATCCGTGCCACCTCCGGGACGGTGTATAGCCCCTTCCCGACGTATTTACGTGTCGTCTTCATACCCATTAGGCTGTTGCCCCCCGAACCGCGCTGAGTGCTTGTTGTCATACCCTGAGTCGCAACAAGTGTCTACGTCACCTGCATTGTAGTCAGGCACTCTTCTCAACACGCTCTCGCTTCTGTCTCACAATCCGACGTTTCGCAGCCCTGCGAAGTTGCTCGCGCATCCAATCCGACAGAACACCACCCGAGTCTTGCGCCGCTTGCTCAAACATGCGGCGGTCTTCCGCTGTAACGCGGCATTGCAGGAGTTCAGACAGAGATTCCGACTCCGGCTTTGGTGGTCTCCCCATGCGCTTGCTCATGCACTTACCGTAATACAAAAAAAGTAACAGATCAAGCCTTGTGATGTCGACTTTCTGTATTACAATAAGTCGGTCGTGGCTGGCACCACGGCGCAAGAAAACACCCGGTCGGCTGGCACCGACCGGGCACAGCGAATCAGGCGAAGCCCGAATCACTCTTGGCAGAGACGATTATACGGCTTCGCCGCAACGGCGAAAAGGTGTGATCGTGAAGTGTTCGGAATGTGGCGGGGAACGCCTCGCAAAACATGGCAAAGACCGGAACGGCAACCAGCGGTATCGGTGCCGGGACTGCAAGAAGACGACCGTCGACACTGGCGTTCGTCCGTTGGGCGATATGCGGATCGAAATGGACAAAGCCGTCTTTGCCCTCAATCTGCTTCTGGAAGGCATGAGCATTCGGGCCGTGGAACGCATGACGAACCTGCACCGCGACACAATTTGCTCACTCGTCTCGACAGTCGGGGCGAACTGCCAGAAGTTCCTCGACAACCGGATGCAGAACATCCCGGCCAAAGATGTTCAGTGCGACGAGATTTGGGGATTCGTTGGCGCGAAAGAAAAGAACGCCCGCCGCCTGAATCACGACCCGCTGAACGGCGATGCCTACACCTTCATCGCGATCGAACGCAAAACGAAGCTGGTCTACTGCTACATGATCGGCAAGCGGAACAGTGATTCGACGGACGCCTTCATCGAACAACTCGACGGAGCGACTTCCGGGCACTTCCAGTTGTCGACAGACGGCTTTCATCCGTACCGCACGGCGGTCTACTCGCACCTGAACGGTCGAGTCGACCACGGCGTTCTGGTTAAGAAGTACGGCAACGATCCGAACGGAGACGGGCCGCGGCGTTACAGCCCGGCCGCAATAATAGGCATCGAACGAACTGCCGCACTTGGCCGACCGATGAAAAGCAAAGTCTGCACGTCACACATTGAACGTAGCAACCTCACGCTGCGGATGCAGTGCCGCCGCATGACCCGCCTTACAAACGGATTCAGCAAGACGTGGGAGCAGCACGACGCTATGCTCGCGATCTACTTCGCGTGGTATAACTTCGTGCGGAAGCACTCAACAATTAAGACTACGCCCGCCGTCGCTCACAAGTTAGAATCGGAGCAGTGGAGCATGGAACGGCTTCTGACTGAGGCCGCAAAAGCAACACACTCTTAGGACAGTACCGGGTTGTCGAAGTGCGCGGGCTGGCGCCCGCGGCTGAACGATTTATTCGAGAACCACCAATTCATCCTGCACCTGTTTCGCCGTGTTGTCATCCACATAGTCCGAGTGGCAACTCGCCTTTTCACCTTCTTCCGCTCCGACGGCTTTCTTCGTCTTCGACGCGAGTTTGTGGATTTCTTGGGGGCTGAGGTTGCCGCGGCTCTTAAGAATCTCTAATTGCTCGGGGGTGAGAGCTTCGCTTTTCTTGGCCTTCTCCCAGGCGTAGTCGGCGGCTTTGCCGCTGGCGAATTCCTGGATTTCTTTACTGATCCTGACGCTGCACCAGTCGTGGCCGCACATGGCGCAGAAGTCGGTGTCGACGTCGAGGTCTTCGTCGTGATAGGCGCGGGCGGTGTCGGGGTCGAAGCTTAATTCGAAATGCTTCTCCCAGTTTAAAGCCGCACGGGCTTTCGTTAATTCGTCATCGCGGTCGCGGGTGCCTTGAATGCCCAACGCGACATCGGCGGCGTGGGCGGCGATCTTATAGGCGATGCAGCCCTGCTTAACGTCGTCCTTCTTGGGTAGGCCGAGGTGCTCCTTCGGGGTGACGTAGCAGAGCATGCTCGCGCCGTGGTAGGCCATGCTCGTCGCACCGATGCAGCTCGTAATATGGTCGTAGCCGGGGAAGATATCGGTTACGAGGGGGCCGAGCACATAGAAGGGAGCCCCGTGGCACAGCCGGCGCTGCAACTTGGCATTAAATTCAATCTGGTCGAACGGCACATGCCCGGGCCCCTCGATCATAACTTGCACGCCCTTCCGCCAGGCCCGCTCGGTTAATTCACCGAGCGCTTGCAGCTCTGCGAATTGAGCCGCGTCGGAGGCGTCGGCCAAGCCGCCGGGGCGGAGTCCGTCGCCGATGCTGAAGGTGACGTCATGCTCCCGCATGACATCGCAAATGTCTTCCCACGCCGTATACATGGGGTTCTCGGCGTCGTGGTGGATCATCCACTTCGCGAGGAGCGAACCGCCACGGGAAACAATGCCGATTAGTCGATCTTTAATTAAGTCGATATGTGCCTGGAGCGTGCCGGCGTGGATCGTGAAGTAGTCGACTCCTTGGGCGGCTTGATGCTCTAAGGTTTCGAGGATCATCGCCTTATCGAGATCTTCGATTTTGCGACCGATGATCATCGAATAAATCGGCACGGTGCCAATGGGGGTCGTGCTGTTCTTAATAATTGCCTCACGGCATTCGTCGAGGTCGCCTCCCGTCGAGAGGTCCATGACGGTGTCGGCTCCCCACTTCTCGGCCCACTTTAGTTTTTCGACCTCTTCGTCGGTGCCGCTGGAGACGGGGCTGGCCCCCATGTTGGCGTTGACCTTGGTCTTCGAGGCCCGGCCGATCGCCATCGGGTCAAGCTGATACTTCAGGTGCTGCTTGTTGGCGGGGATGACCATCCGCCCCGCGGCGACTTCGTCCCGAACCTGAGCCGCGGTGAGATGCGGCTCTCGCTCGGCGACGCGTTTCATCTCAGGCGTGATGATGCCGAGGCGCGCGTGTTCGAGCTGGGTGGAGGGGGTGAAGTCGGCGGGGTGAGTGACGGTGACCGGGGTACCGTCGGCTTGGGTGAATTCAATGCTTTTTGCGGCGTGATGGCCGTTTGACTCGGGGGCTCCGGGGGCTGACGCCGCCCGGCTCGCCATGTTGACTTTCCAGCCTTCTGGCAGGAAGTCCCAAGCCGTTTTGTCGCTCGGCTCGGGCATGCCGGGGGTGTCGGGGGAGGAGTAGGTGAGCCGGCCGTCGATTCCGGGCGCGATCTGCGGCCGGTTCGCGAAGCTGCCCGGCGTGGTGCCTTGGGCGGCGGTGGAAGGATTGGAGCCGAGCGTCGGGTAGGCGTAGCTGCGGTCGGTCATCTCGAAGGTATCTCCTGATGGACGCCCCGGCGTACTCGCGGGATGTCTTCGGGCTGGTGGCAAATTGCAGCGAAGGGCAGCGCAATCGGAGCGCGACCGTCGCAACCCGTATCGTAGATGGGGCCGGTGGGAATGCAACGCGTGGTGGGGCTGCCGGAGTCTGTGAGCCGGTGCCTTGGTTGATGTTCGGGCCGATCTGCGGCATCCTCGATCAATTGGCGAATTCCAATTTCACAGCGACAGCAGGCCGCAGCGAAGGGAACGACGGATGTCCTACGACGTATACGCGATCGGAAACGCGTTGACCGATATCCAAGCCCGGATATCGGACGATCTGGTCACGGAGCTGAGGTTCGCCAAAGGGATCATGACTCTGGTCGACGAGGAGACACAGATCCGCGTGTTGAATTCGCTCGACGGGGCCGAAACGACGCGCTGCGCGGGCGGCAGTGGGGCGAATACGGTGGCGGGCATTGCCGACTTCGGCGGCAAGGTCGCCTACGCGGCGAAAGTCGGGGACGACGAGATTGGCGATTTCTTTCTTCAGGACATGCGGTCGCTCGGGGTCGAAATCGAGGTCCCCCAAGCTTCCGATGGGCAATCCGGGACGTGCGTGATTTTGATCACGCCGGACGCCGAGCGAACGATGCTGACGCACCTTGGAGTGTCGGCTTCTCTCAGCCCCGAAGATGTCAGCGAAGAAGAAATCAAGCAGGCGGACTACGTTTATATCGAAGGCTATCTCTTCTCGGGAGAACCGACGAAGTCGGCGGCGCTGCATTGCATCGATGTCGCCGTCCGCAACGGTGTGAAGGTGGCGTTTACGGTGTCGGATCCGTTTCTCATTCATCAGTTCCGGGACGAGTTTCTGAAGCTGATCGAGGGGCCGGTCGACTTGCTGTTTTGCAATTTGGAAGAGGCGCGGGCACTGACAACGCTCAACGATCCGATCGAGTGTGCTCAAGAGTTGCACCAGCACTGCTCGAACGTCGCGATGACACTCGGCGCGAACGGGTCGATCGTAATGCACGGCGGCGAGGTGATCCCGATCGAGGGCGTGTCTGTTGATGCGATCGACACGACCGGGGCCGGTGATATGTATGCCGCAGGCGTTTTGTACGGCGTGACCAACGGCCTGACTTGGAAGCAGTCCGGCCATTTGGCCAGCCACGCCGCAGCGAGAATCGTGTCGCAAATGGGCGCGCGTCTGAAGAAGCCGTTCACTGAAGCTGAAGTGAACGAGCTTGCGGGAATGGTTTAGAGCCGATTCCGCGCCTGCTAACTGAATTATGAAGCCGACGTCATGGACGAGACGTGTCGAGAAATCTCGGCAGTTCGTCCGGCTTGACGCCGACGGGCGAATGTTGCGTTCCCTGAATGAGCGGAATGTCTTCGGGGGATATCGAACTAATCGAGAAGGCAACGTAGTCGGGTGTCATTTCGATGGGTGGAATCAAGGCGGGGTCGTTGAGCCAGGGCAATCGTTCGGTCGAGGCGGTTGCTTCGTTGCCGCTTTGCATCGAATCCGACCAGTAGGCGACCCACTGATCGAAATCGCGTGACGATGAGGGAATCATTTGGCCCGGCGCTTCGATGCTCCAGAATTCCACCGGTCCGTCGTACCGGTTGTTCTCGCCGGTCCATGTCAGCAGCCGCCGCAACGAATCAACATCCGATTCCCCGACAAACGAGATCAACGGCTGATCAGAACCGATTCGGAAAATGGAATCACGCGCGGTCACGCCGATGGGCATGAGTGACTGTCGGACGGAGCCGGCATCTGCGGTCAAAAAGGGACCGCGGCTGACGATCGTGGTGTGATCAAGCCGCATGTCGATCGCGGCGCCTTCGGCCACGTTTTCGACGCCGCCGGTCAGTTGCATCACTGGCCCGTCGGTCGCGATGGCGACGTTTCTCAAATCGAGTCGACCGGGAGAATTCCCGTTCGTCTTGAGCAGGGCAGATTCCGCGCGGATGAACGAATTGTCGATTTCAACGCTAAAGCTCGCTGGCGGCTTGGCACTGCCAAGTGCGACCACTGTTGAAATCGCTGTGGACGACCTTGGAGCCGGTGTGAACACGGCGCCGGGGCGGCGCGACGGATTGCGGACCGTAATCGAGGCGTCGCTGATTCGAAGCGAACCTCGGGGGGGGAACGAAATTAGAGTCCATGCGCTCGCGTCGGTAGGAACGGTGGCCGAAATGGCGACGCCTTGAAGCCGCAGCGATCCGTCGCGAATGATGATCCGAGCGCTCGTCGGAGCAGTCATGGTCGAATCGGACTCAAATTGCAGCACGGGCCGGTAGGGTTTGCCGTCGTCAGACCGTTCAACGGCCCGGATCGTCAGGTTCTTGCCGTCGATCAAAATCGGTCGGCGTTCGGGCCCAAGTTGGGCTGGGCCGTCGAATGCCAGTTCGATGACGTCATTGTTGGCTGCCGAAGCGCACGCCGATTCGATGCTTCGAAAGGCAGTCGAGGTGCCGGAGTCCGCTGAGATCAGCCGTACCAGTTTTCCGTCGGGCGTTTCCGTCGGTCGTGGTGCGAGAACAGTTCCGGTCTCGCCAGCCGCAGGTCCCGATGCGCCGGGAGGGTCGGCCAGCGTCTGCGGTTTGACGGAACCTCCCCCTGAGTATTCGGCCGGTCCAATGGCGGCAATCGGTGCCTTCCAGGGAGGCTTCGGGAGATTGATTGGTGCGGCGGGCGACGGAGGGACCGGGCCGTCGGCCAAGTCTGTGCCTAAGAGGAAAGGAGACTCGTCCGTGCTTTCCGGACTCCCGATTGCGACGCCGACTGGTTGCGTCGCACCGTCAGCCGAGCCATCGACTAGTTGCGATGAGCCTGACGTTCCCCCCATCGAAGAGGTCGGAGAGACCTCGTCGCTTTCGGTTGTCGACGGGCCGACTTGTTCCAAGCCGGCGAGGAGATTCTCGACGCCGGAATCGACATCCGAGGTCGTCGCGAAGTGCTCAACCCCGGCGACAAGTAGCAGCAGAACCGAACCAGCCAGGAACCAGATGGCGTTGCGCTCCCAGAACGCGCCGTGCGGTTGGCGATCGGGAAGGGGGGAGACCGGCACGTCGAGTCGCAAGCCGACGGCCCTCGCAACGCGTTCCAGATCAAACCGCAGGTCGTCCGGCGTGGCGTAGCGCTGTTTCGGCTGGCTCGCCATCATCTTTTTCAGCACAGCCGACAGGGCGACCGGAACGGATGAGTTCTTGACTCGCGCATCGGGGACCGATTTTCCTTGATGGTCGAGCAGTTTCTGAAGCAGCGTTCCTTCGGAATAGGGAGGCTCGCCGGTCAGCATGTGGTACAGCGTGCAGCCGAGCGAATAGATGTCCCCACGGACGTCGACGGTCCGCGGATCTTTGGCCTGCTCGGGCGAAATATAATCAAACGTGCCGAGCGTGGTGCCCGGAACGGTCAATTCTCCATACGAGTCGGTCGACGGTTTTCTGGCCAAGCCGAGATCAACCAGCTTCGCCCGGCCGTCCGGCATCAAGATGATATTTGACGGCTTGATGTCGCGGTGGACGACCCCCATCGCGGCAGTGTGCTTCAGGGCGGCCGTGATGTGCAGTGCAATGCGGACGGCTTCGGCCGGGGCGACGCGATTGACCTTACAAATCTGATCGCGGACGTTGACGCCTTCAATAAATTCAAACGCGATGTAGTGCAGTCCGGAGGCTTCGCCGTAATGGTAGACGCGGGCGATCCCGGAGTCGTCGAGCCGCGCCGCAGCGCGGGCTTCGTTCTTGAAGCGTAGCACGGCATTCGGCTCTGCCGAGAGTGATGGCGAGAGCACTTTCAATGCGACGATTCGCTGCAACCGGGTGTCAAGTGCGCGAAACACCGCGCCCATGCCGCCGATGCCGATGCGTTTTTCGATCGTAAAATAGTCGATTTCGATACCGCCCGCATCGGGGGCGAGTTGCTCCGCCGGGGTTCCATCGGCCGGGGGAAACAGTCGGCGGACGATTGCCGAGTCAAGTTCGGGGTTGTGATAGGTCTCGGTTGATCCCGACAGGTCGGACTCGGCCGACGGCTCAGAGCCTGTGTCGTCACGCACGACGGTGTCGTTGCGCGGAATGTGCGGCGGCCCGTCGAGCAGGTCTGCTTCGACGGACTCTTCGGAAGTGAATGCACTGTCGGATTCGACGTTGTGCATCAGTTTCTTCGGTTGGCTATCGGTCGGGGCGGGAAAGTCGGTCGCGACAAAAACGAGCCGCGTCTAAGTATAGGACATTGAAGGCAGAAGGATGTTCGTTCTCGTTTCGACGGACCAGATCGAAAACGGTCATTTGAAAGACGATCGCGACGTTTCTGCGACAATCAACGGTTGTCCGCAATTTCTTCCATTGCGGATTCGATCGACGTGCAGAAACGATCGACTTTCTCGAATAGCTGCCGGGCGAACATGTCCGAATCGAGCACAGCCGCAGCCTGATGCCGGACGGCGTTGTCGCTGACGAGTTCCGGATCGTTTTTTTCCGAACGTGTCAGGCGCTTGAGGTCATGCGCTTTCGGCGTGAATCCCAAACTCAGGTGCTCGACCAATTCGCGATTGAGTCGGATCGCTTCAACGACCTGCTCGCGAAGGGTCAAGCTCGAGGTCGGGTCGTCGGTCATCAATTGCTCCTGATGTGTTTGCCCCATAGAGGGTATCAGGAATCGCCGGGGGCGGACAAGAAATCTTTGTCGCAGTTTTCATTTAACATTTGATGGCGCTGACGTTTAAGTATATTTACCCTCCTTGCCGCCTGTTTGCATTGGTCGCCGCAACAGGGGCCCGGCGTCGAACGCAGCGACCTGCCGGTTGAGCAGTCATGCGCATACTCGTCCTCGCCGACATCCATGCCAACTGGGAGGCGTTACGCGCTATCGACGAGCCGTTTGACGCGTGCCTGTGTGCCGGTGATATCGTTGACTACGGGGCCCAACCGGTCGAATGCGTGCGCTGGGTGAGAGAAAACGTCACGGCCGGAGTTCGCGGCAATCACGATCATGCCGTCGCTCAGCGTGTGGTCGGGAAGGGGGGCGGCCGATTTCGCGAGTGGTCTGCAGCGACGCGGGCATTGCAGTGGCAGTTGCTCGGCCCTCAAGAGATGAAATACCTCGCGCGGCTCCCGCTCACACGGCGATTGGTGCTCGACGATCGCACATTCTTTCTCGTCCATGGCACGCCCAGAGATCCGATGGACGAATACATCGGGGCCGATCCCGACATGTGGCGCGACAGGCTCAAGCACGTGAACGCCGACTTCGTGCTCGTCGGGCACACCCATTTGCCGTTCGTGCTCGAATTGGGCGACAAGACCGTCCTCAATCCGGGAAGCCTCGGTCAACCGCGCGATGGCGATGCGCGGGCCGCTTACGCGATTATCGACGATGGCGTAGTGACGTTGAAACGGACCGAATATGACGTCGAAGCGACTATTGCGACGCTGCGAGAAGCCGCGGTTCCCATCCAGGTGATGATGAGAGCGGAGCAGGTTTTGCGAACTGGAAGCACCGACAAGTCCGCGTAGAACTTCGCGAAAGAACGTTGAATCAAAGCGACAACGCAGCCACCGCACGTTGCAGCAAAATCTCGCTCCCCGTTCAGGTCACGCAGCGCTTCGGGCATCGTCTGCGAGATTGCCCTCGGCTGCGACATTCTCCGCTTCCGACGAATTCGATTCGCCTGGCGGTGAGAACGGAATCGTCGTCGGCTCGTCCGTCGTTTCCGAGTCGGCAGTCGCGTTCGTCAATTTCAGTGCGTGAACTTCGCCGGCGAGCGCTTCGTAGTCTTTGCCGCCGGGACAGCTTGGGGCGTAGGCAAAAATCGACTGACCGAAACTCGGGGCTTCCGCGAGTTTGATATTCCGCCGAATCCGCGCGTCAAAGATTTTCGCACCTGCCCAAGGGGCATTCGCGGGAGCTTTCTTGAGGAACTCGGTCATGTCGTCCGTCACGTCGGCCGCGAGGCGTGTTCCCGATTCATACAGGCAAAGTACGACGCCTGAGACTTCGAGCTGCGGATTGAGGCGATGCGAGATCAGTTGCGTCGTCTGCAACAATTTCGAGAGGCCCTGCAGCGCGAAGAAGTGAGGCTGTAGCGGAATGATGACCTCGTCGGCGGCGGTCAGGGCATTAATTGTCAAAACGCCCAGCGACGGCGGGCAGTCGAACAGGATGTAGTCGAACGGGTCAACGGCGACCATCTCGCGGATCGCCCGCTTGAGCACGAACTCGCGATTCTTGGCATCGACCAATTCCATCTCTGCGGCGGCAAGGTCGAGATCGGCGGGGACGACCCACAGATTCGCCGCGGCCATCCGCCGCGCGTCGACCAGTTTTGCCTGACCCGAAAAAACGTCGTAAACGGTCGCCTTCTGCTTAGCCGCTTCGATGCCCAGATGCATCGAAGAGTGACCCTGAGGGTCGAGATCGATCACACACACGCGGTGGCCCATGCGGGCCAGACCGGCCGCGAGATTGACGCTGGTCGTCGTCTTGCCGACGCCGCCCTTTTGGTTCATCAACGCAATCGTGCGCATGCGAAATCCTTTTCAAGTCAGACGTACTTCCGCCTTGAAGCACGCTCTTCACCAGTGATTCACGGGGGCGGAATTTGATTTCCACCAGTGGCCCCGCATAGACTATCGGTAGGTCGGCGAAGGATCGCCAAAACGAATCCGGCGACCGTTACGTCCCGAACCATGCTTCACCTGCGAAGACTCGCCGCAACTTTAGCGTTGGCCGGTTATGCGGCTGCGCTGATTTTGTCGGGAGGGGATCACGCACACTTTGGCCCGGGAACTGCGGAGCGATCTGAGATCACCGGGTGCGGGCATTCGCATTCGCGTGCTCACTCGCACCCGCATTCGTGCGGGCACCATGACGGTCACGGGCACGATCATTCGCATTCGGGTTCCGCAACGGATGACGCCGCCGAGCCGACCTCCGAAGAAGCTCCCTGCGATCACTCGGAATGTCCGATCTGTGAGTTTCGAGCCCTCTGGGCGACCGGGCCGGTTCTTCCGGCCATCGTCGATGAAGGCGAATTGCTGGCCGCGACTATTGAGCGGCTGAAGTCCTGCCGCGGGCACGCTTTGCCCCGGACGTTCGAATCGCGTGGGCCGCCGACGATCGGCTGCTAGCGTTGATTTTGCGCTTTTCTTCGTGTTCGCACGAAGGACGACCGCTTGCGCCAAGATCCCGATTTCGGGTTCGGTCGGTGCATGCACGACTTCGAACGACTTTATTTTCAAGCAATTCGGCGACCGTAACGGTCGCTTCGAAAGGAATAACCATGACGACTCGGAATATCCGCGCCCGCCGCGGATTCACGCTGATCGAACTCCTCGTTGTGATCGCGATTATCGCGATCCTGATCGCCCTGTTGCTTCCAGCCGTGCAACAGGCCCGCGAGGCCGCTCGCCGCAGCCAGTGCAAGAACAATCTGAAGCAGATCGGGCTGGGATTGCATAACTACCATGACACGCACGGCGTCTTCCCGCCGGGGTGGGTCGGTAACGACATCGACGGCTCGGCGTCGATCCCGAGTGGCGACTACGAAGGGGACACGAACTCGAACGGTGGCGGGACCGACATCCGCAACGGTTTCGCGTGGTCGGCATTCATCCTTCCGCAGCTCGAACAGACCAACTTGTATGAGTCGATGAACTTCAATTTGTCGATCGACAACGCCGCCAACCAAGCCGCGATTTCCACGTTCATCCCGACGTTCGCCTGTCCGTCGGACCCAAAACTAGATACTTGGACGATTGTGGAAGAGGGCGGAACGCTCCCGGCGGATGCGCTTGTTGATCTCGCATCTTCTAACTACCCCGGCATTTTTGGTAACGGCGGGGGTGTGAATTCGAATCCGAACGCGATCGGCGGCGTCGGTGCGGAGTTGGAAATCGATGGTTGCGAGGGAGTCGACGGTTTGGGGCAGGAATGCCAGTCGAACGGTTTGTTCTCGCACAATTCGAATAACCAAATCCGCGACATTACAGACGGCACGAGCAATACGATCATGGTCGGCGAACGTCGCAGCTTGATTCGCAACCCGAATTGCGTTGCC
The DNA here is from genome assembly GCF_007744515.1 of Stratiformator vulcanicus. Lineage (NCBI taxonomy): Bacteria > Pseudomonadati > Planctomycetota > Planctomycetia > Planctomycetales > Planctomycetaceae > Stratiformator > Stratiformator vulcanicus. Next base: position 5,100,177 of record NZ_CP036268.1, on the reverse strand, counting down.
GAATCGGGCCCGTTTGAATCGACTTGGGCTGGTGTGATTCCCGAAGGCGAAGAGGCTTTTGCCCGAATTTTGGCCGTCGCCGATCATCCGCCGAACTTTCCGGAAAACACGAGCGCTTGCAGTGAAGTTCACCTTGAGGACTTCAGCAGCGCACACACCGGAGGTGCGCAGTTCATCCTCGCTGACGGGCACGTCACGTTCATCAGCGAGAATATCGATGACGCCATCTTTGGGGCCATCGGCTCAATGAACGGCGGCGAAGTCGTCGGCGAGTTTTAAACCGGAAGTGTCGCGCTTACGCGTTTTAAGCCCACGGGTCGCAACCCGTGGGCTTTTTATGTATTGGCGTTCGCAACGGCAGAGCAGATGCGGTTCTCCGCGTCGACATGCACGACCACCGGTTCGTGCGTGACGACCTCGTCGCGATCGTACTCGGCGTACGAGGCGATAATAACGAGATCGCCCGCCGTCACGAGATGCGCGGCGGCGCCGTTGATGCAAATCTCACCACTTTCGGCCCGGCCTTCGATGGCGTAGGTATTGAGCCGATGACCGTTGGTGATGTCGTAAATCTCGACCCGTTCATGCGGCACGATGTCGGCGGCGCGCATCAGGTCCGGGTCGATCGTCACGCTACCGACGTAGTCGAGGTCGGCTTCCGTCACGGTCGCGCGGTGAATTTTCGATTTGAGCAGCGTCCGCCGCATGAGAAATCTCGGTTCAATTCGAAGTCTACCCCCATCTTAGCAGAGCCGTGTTCACGGACAATCAGAGAGCAACCAGCCCATCCGCGCGTGAGGATTTCCGCCGGGGGAAATATGACGATTCCGATCTGCCGTTTGTGACGTGGGTCGATCAGATTCTTTGAGCAGTCATTTGGTGTGTGCCGCTGAAATTCGGCGAGATGAGGAGCGTGGTCCCTTGCTGGCGCGTCGGGCTTGTTGAGTGGGATCTGATTTCTCGCCGCTCCTGTTATTCGATCGATCGACGCGTCATTTCCTGCCAGTGGCGAATGTCGATTTCGTAGGGCCCGGCCGGTTTGTCGAACTTGCCGAAGTCGGACAAATATTTTTTGAGCCGTCCGATCTTCTGGGCGATGGTCAGTTCTCCGGGATGCCCGCTGCCGGGGGCTCGTCCCCACAGGATGCGTGAACCGCCGACGGTATCGAGTTCGAAGTGCAGGTCGACAAGCCGATCCTGTTCACTTAGGCGCCGGGGCGCACGGATTGACGTCAGGCCCAACTCGTCCCACACGGGCGTTAGTGCTTCGGCAATTCGTGCTGCGCCCAATACGGCGGGGTCGTCCCACTTCACCCCGGCCGGTTCTGAGGGCTTCGATGAGACATTCTTCACGAGCGGGAAGCGGCGCGCGGCTGCGAGATCAAAGTCTTCCGTCGGCAGCACCACCGCATTCGCGTCGACGGGAAACAGGCCGTCGCCTGTGTCGATCATCGCGATCGGTCGTCTGAACAAGGCGAACACTTCGACCCGTGGCGGAAAGTCTTTTGTGACGCGAGTCACGTCCGAGATCCAGGGGTGTCGCTCGAAGGCCTCCGACAGTCGCGGGGCGAGCGTCGGGTCGAGGATGCTGAAGCTTTCGTCGAGAGCGTTGGTCCCGACAACTTGCTCCAGCAAATCGTGCGGGACGAGGCTCGGTCGATCTCCGGCGATTTGAATGTCGCGGCCGCGAAGTTGATATTCCGGGGCATCGCCGATGTCCGGCAACGCGGCCAGCAGGCTCGGCACGAGCAACAGGACCGCCGGTGCGATCGCGGCGAGGGCCAATCTCTTCGGCTGAAATAGGAACGCGATCGCACGCCGCCGGGCTTTGGCGAGTAAGCTCGGTTTTGGCGGCTCGTCGTCTCGCGACTCCGCTTTCTCCGATGTCTGGTTCTTGCGGACTTTCGCCATGAGAATCGGGGTGCGCGTCGCGAGGCACCGTCCGTGGCGAAAAGCCGGATCCATTCCGGGATAGTGTGGGCATCGGTCATCATCGGCTCGCGTTGCGACTCGTCTACGGCTCGATCCTTCGCTCGCGAAGGAATTCGGAGCCTCCCGCCGGATATGATGGTCAGGTTGTTGCTTCGGCCGCCCGCGCATCGGTTTTCACTTTTTCGGCATGACCTCTCTCAATTTCCTCAACCCGAACTTCTTGTGGCTGCTGCCGCTGGCACTAGTGCCGTGGCTGGCCGCCCGTTGGCTTTCGCCGAGCCCGAGGAGCACCGAATGGGGGCCGATGCGAGTGTTGGAACGTGCGATCGCAGCGCGGCGGAAGGTGGGATTGCGCAGCCGAACCCTCTCCGCATTGCTGCAATGCTTCGCCGTCGCCGCTTTGATTACGGCGATCGCCGCACCGCAGCTCTCGTCGAATGCGAAGATCCCCGGCGAAGAACTCGGCTCGCCGGAAGTGCTGATCGCCTTGGATCGTTCGGCTTCCATGCGAGCAAAAAGCGACTCGGGCACCCGTTTCGAGGACGCAATTACTGAGCTTACGAATCGAATCGAGTCGGCCGGCGACACGTCGAGATTTCTGATCGCCGCGTCGAACTTCCGCGGAGAGACCGAATTATTGACACGGTCTTCGATCGACCGGTCGCGCACGATCGAAGTCCTGCATCGACTGAAGCCGACGTACGGAACACTCGACGCGGAGGAATTCGTCGGCGAAATCGAGAAGCTCTGTCATGGAGCGACAGATTCGCGGGATCAGGTTTCGGCATGTTGGGTCGCCAGTGATTTCGAACGCGGCGATTGGACTTCTGGGGCGATCAATGGTCTGAGCCTTCTGAAGGCGGAAGCCATCCGAGTCGGTCAACCGATCGTCAATGTGGGGATCGACTCGATCATATTGCCGGATCGAGTGGCCATCGCGGGCGATCCCTTGGACGTCACCGTCGAAATCTCCACCGATGCCGCAGCGAGCGGGCCGACGAATCGTCGCGTCTTTTTTGATTACAATGGCCGGCGCATCTCGGCCCAAGCGAATCCGACTCGAGAACGGAATCGGCAAGTCGCATCGATCCAAATTCCGACCAACCGGTCCGCCGCGGCGTTGCCATTGCGGGTATCGATTCCTGACGACGCTTTTCCCCCGGACAATAACCGCTACCGCGTCGTCCCGCTCCACGATCAAATCTCGGTTCTCATTGTCGAATCGACCGTGACCGGTGACGACCGTAGTGGAAGATTTACTACCGAGGCGCTCCGGGCCGCCGAAAGATTTGGAGGCGCGGAAGCTCCATTTGAGATTCGACGAACGGCGAGTGCGGGCGACGTAAGAAGTCTGTCTTCCGGGGGTGTGATCGTGGTGACGAGTCCGTCGCGAATCACCCCGGCCGAATGGGAGTCGATTGCGCAGAAGGTGTCGGCGGGCACCGGTTTGATTGTCGGATTGGCCGAATCAACGAACCTGTCGCAATTCGGCATTCCAGTTCGATCGGAGGCTCCGGTTCAAGTGCTCGACGACGGGTCCGTTTTTGAACTCCGTAATACCAACGCCCAACACCCGATTTTGACGAATATCGGGGCACGAAGCGACGGCTGGTTGACCGCCGACTTCGTCACGGGTTTTGTTCCGATGATGCCCGTCGAGTCGCCGGATGTGTCGATCGATGAGGTACTCGAACTTTCGAACGGGCAACCTTTTCTCGTCACGGGTGCGCTGGGCCGGGGACGGTTTGCCGTGGTCACGACATCCCTTGATACCGACTTGGCCGGTCCTTGGCCGGTCTGGGGGAATAGCTATCTGCCGCTGCTTCAGGAAACGGTGAGGTACGTTGCAAACGGGCATTCGATTGAAGACGTAGCGGTCGGCGAGTCGGTCTCTTTCGTGCTGCCCGGAACTGTGTCGGGATCACAAGTTTCAATTCGCTGCCCGGACGGGAAGGCGCGCTCTGCCGAGTGGCAAGCGGATGTTGGTCCCGAGGGCGAATATCGATTCAGCGAGACGCAATGGCCGGGATGTTACGAGGTTTTGTCTCAGTCCGGTGAAGTCCTGACCGGCTTCGCAGTCCAAGTTTCTAGGGGGGAAGAACCGACGGCGATCGCGGACCTGTCGCCATTGGGGCCGGCTGACCGGGGCGGGTGGAGCTTTGTTCAAGCCGATGTCCTTCCCCTGCGGATTCTCCTATTGGGCCTCTGCCTCGCGGCGATCTCGATCGATTTCCTCTTAGCCCGAACGGGATAGAATTCCGAACCTCTCACGGACCAAGGTGGTCAGGGGGGTTGAGCAGGAAATAACGGTTTCGAAATCGAGCCGTTGCTGCCAACGGAGTCCGAACCGCTTCGGGCCTCGAATTTGGTGGGCGTCAACGTTAGCCTTGTCATTTCGCAGGGCAGAATCCGTCCTGGCGGTCGCAATTTCTCTCCCTGCTTGGCGGACGGTAGAGACGATTGCGGTCGAGTCAGAAGTGGTTGGAAAACGGTTCGGTCCACTCTTGGCTCAACCTTGATTCCATGTTGCCCGGCTTCGTTTCGTCATCCGCCTGTCGTTTTTCAGACAAAATTGATTGCCTCGGCGAGACGTTCTCCCAAAGCTTAAGTCATTCTCGTTTGATTTCATGAACCGCCATTGGGCTTGCCCGGTGCAATAGAGTCCGTCGCTTTGCCGACGCACGATGAGTGAGGAACTGCCAGTGTCGACCGCTTCACCCACGCTGCCACAGACTGAAACGAGCACGTTGAACGGGGCCGAAATCCTCGTCGAGTGCCTGATCAGGCATGATGTCGATTTCGTGTTCGCCTATCCGGGCGGTGCAAGTATGCCGCTCCACCAAGCTCTGCTGAAGGGCCGAGAGCGACTGCGGACGATCCTGCCGCGACACGAGCAAGGGGGCGCCTTCGCCGCTCAGGGTGTAGCCCGCACAACCGGCAAGGCCGGCGTTTGTATGGCGACCAGCGGCCCGGGTGCGACGAACCTGGTTACCTCGATCGCCGATGCCAAGCTCGACAGCGTGCCGATGGTGGCGATCACCGGACAGGTGCCGCAGAGCGTCATCGGATCGGATGCGTTTCAAGAGACGCCGATGGTCGAGGTCTCTCGGGCCATTACCAAACACCACTACATGATCACCGACATTCACGATGTCGCGCGGATCGTTAAAGAAGCCTTCACGATCGCCACAACGGGTCGTCCGGGACCGGTGTTGATCGACTTCCCGAAAGACGTACAGCTCGCGACCCTCGAAGCCGACGAGATCGACTTTGACCCGCCGATGAACCTGCCGGGCTACCATCCGGTGACGCACGGCCCGCATCCCGATCAGGTGCGGCAGATCCTCGCGGCGATCCGCCACAGCAAGCGGCCAATTCTGTACGTCGGTGGCGGCTGCATCACGTCGGGCGCCTCCGAAGAGCTGACCAAGTTTGCCAAGAAGACCGGCATCCCCGTGACGATGACCGTGATGGGCCTCGGCTCCTTTCCGGCTGAAGACCCGCAGTGCCTGCACATGCTGGGGATGCACGGAACCGTCTACGCGAACCGCGCGATTAACGAAGCCGACCTGTTGCTTGCTTTCGGTGTCCGCTTCGATGACCGCGTGACGGGCAAGCTCGATGAGTTCGCCCAGCACGGCAAAATCATCCATGTCGACATTGATGCCTCGGAGATTCACAAAAACAAAGAGGCTCACATTCCGATCGTCGCCGATCTGAAGAAGACACTGCAGGCACTCAACGCGATGGTCGAGGACGAGGCCATTCCGGACGTCAGCGACTGGCACAGCCAGATCGACGAGTGGAAACAGCAGTATCCGCTCAAGTTTCGCGACAGCAGCGACGAAATCCTTCAGCAGTACGCGATCGAGCGACTGTGGCAACTCGTCCGCGAGCGCGATCCCTATGTGGCAGTTGGCGTCGGTCAGCACCAGATGTGGTCGGCTCAATTCTTCCGCTTCAACAAGCCGCGTCACTGGCTCTCTTCAAGCGGCCTCGGCACGATGGGCTTCGGTCTGCCCGCCGCGATGGGCGTGGCCGCCGAGTTCCCGAACGAACTTGTTATCGACATCGACGGCGACGGCTCGTTCCAAATGAATATCCAGGAACTGGCCACGCTCCGCTGCGAGAACTTGCCGGTCAAAATCCTGCTGCTCAACAACCAGCACCTCGGCATGGTCACGCAGTGGGAAGACCGCTTCATGGACGGTCGCCGGGCTCACACGTACCTCGGTCCGGTCGATAAGCCGGAAGCACTGGGGCAGGGAGACGGCACCCACGGGTCCGACACCTACCCGGATTTCGTCGCAATCGCGAAGGGCTACGGCATCCCGGCCGAGCAGGTGCGTGACAAGTCGGAATACGACGCCGCAGTGAAGCGGATGGTCGAAACCGACGGGCCCTACCTGCTCGAGGTCATTTGCCCCTATCAGGAACACGTCCTGCCGATGATCCCGTCGGGTAAGACGGTGCGGGATATCATTACGGAGTAGTGTGAAGCCGAATTGAGATGGGGAACTCGAGCGATCGGCTGGCACCATTTCAGTTGCTCGGTTCTCGGTGACGATCGGTCTACTCGTTGCCGAGTCGAGACTTCGGCCGATAAAGAGCGCCCTTGGCGTTCGATCACCGTCGCGTAAGCAGCGTCCCACAAGACCGCTTGACCTCTCACCGAACCCCGCGTCGTCCTAACCTCTCAGTTTGCTGGAGGCGACTGATCGTCTCCGCGGTTCTTTCTTGCCAGACCGATAAGCGGTCTCCAAGAGCCGATTCGGAATCGGCCGATCGGGCTGATAGCATTGTGTGAATAACCGAAACACAGGCGGGAGAAGACTCGTGCGATCACGTCGTCAAGGAGCAGCATCGGCCGGGCGTCGCGATCGCCGCCCCGACCGGAAAACGCTTCAGCTCTGCCAACAGGTCAAGCACACGCTCGAATACGTCCTCACGGGCGAATGTGACGACGACGTGCTCCGCGGGCTCTACGTGGAGAGCGTCAATCCGTTGCCGGATGCATCCAATCTACTCGTGACCGTCTCGAGTCTCGATCGTGAAAATCCGCCCGAGCCGGCCGACGTCGTTGAGCGGCTCGGTATTGTCGGCGGAAAGCTGCGCAGTGAAGTCGCCGCATCGATCAGCCGTCGCAAAGTTCCGGAACTGCACTTCACCGTCGCCAGCGAACCCTCCGACGCGGAGCGCGGCGAAACGGGGTATTCATCGGAGGCAATGGATGGCTGATTGCCTTGGGCGTTCGGCGTCACACAAGACGCGCACGACATAAGGGGATTGCTAAATTGTAACAACCGCTTACGTCATGCGCGGCTTGTTGATGGTGCTTCCACTTGACCTCGAATAGTGATCAGTTCGGCAGCTCCGGCAGACTGATCATGGGGTAGTCGTCGCTTCGCAGTCCCTCGGTCAGAAAAGCGAGCAGGTCCTGCTGCTCTGACTCGGACAGGTGAAGCGGGAAGATCTCTTCGTCCTGTCGCGGGTTCGGGTTTCCGCCTTTATCATAGTGACGGATGACTTCTTCGAGCGTCTTCAGACTCCCGTCATGCATGTAGGGGCTGGTCCGGTCGACATCACGCAGCGTCGGGGTCTTGAAGGCGCCTTTGTCGCCAAGAAGTCCGCTGACGGCGAATCGCCCCACGTCGCCGCTGCTCGTCCCGATGTTATGGAAGGCGAAGTCGGTCAGGTGCTCGCCCACGTGACAGGCCGAGCAGTGGGCTTTGCCGAAGAACAGCTTCTTCCCGCGGACCGCCGCGGCACTCAACGCGCTCTCGTCGCCCGTTTCGTATCGGTCATACGGGCTGTTGCCGGCGATCAGTGTCCGCTCGAACGCGCCGATGGCCTTGGTCACTGTCTTGGCCGTTGGCCCCTCGCCGAACGCTTTCTCGAAGCCTTCCACATAGCCGGGGATCTCAGATAGCTTCTCGGCGACCTCATCGACCGACGACATTCCCATCTCGTTCGGATTTTGAATAGGTCCCCCCGCCTGATGTTCAAGCGACGGCGACCGGCCGTCCCAAAACAGGAATCTGTGATAGACCGCGTTTACCACCGTCGGCGAGTTCCGTGTCGCCATACGGCCCTCAATCCCGACCGACTTCATCCGCCGTTCACTCCAGCCCGCGGTCGGGTTGTGGCAATCGGCGCATGAGATCGAGTTATCCCGTGACAATCGCTTGTCAAAGAACAGTTGCTTCCCAAGTTCGACTTTCGCTTCGGTCAGCGGGTTGTCTCCCGGCACCGGTGGTGAGGAAAGTCCCAACGGCACTTCGAGGGCCACTGCCTGCAATGCCCTCAACTGTTCCGTCTCGGTCTCCGCTTTCTCCCGAAGTGCTACCACCTCTTTCGACTTCTGCGACGCCTCGCCCCATGCGAAAACCGCCGCCGCCGTCGCTGTCACGGCCGCAAAGAGGACCGCTGCGATCGAAAGTGGAACGGCTCGCTTTTTCAGTGTCCGGCCGACCTTCTCCCCGAGCGACATCGGCCGGGCGGCAATGACCTCGCCCCGCATAAACCGCTCGAGGTCGGCGGCCAATTCTCCGGCGTTTCGGTAGCGCAGCCGAGGCTCTTTCCGCAAGCATTTCATCACAATCGTGCTGAGATCGCGGTGCAACGCCGGGTTGTAGACCCGCGGCGGTTTCACGTCCGCGTGCTTCACCAGCTCGAGGGTCTCGATCACCGTGTCGGCGACATGAGGCGGACGGGCCGTCGTCAGGTCGTACAAGATCGCGCCGAGCGCGTAGACATCAGCCTCCGGACCGAGATTCTGCAGCCGCCCCGATGCCTGCTCCGGCGCCATGTAATTCGGAGTGCCAAGCACATCCCCCGCTTTGGTCTGGCTCGAATCGGTGTCGAGCCGCTTCGCCAGACCGAAGTCCGAGACCTTCGGCTCACCCTGGTCGTCGAGCAAAATATTGGCGGGCTTGAGGTCGCGGTGAATGATGCCTTTGTCGTGCGCGGCTTGAACGCCCCGAGCAATCTTGGTGGTGATTTCAGCGGCGTCGCGGCCGGACCAAGGTTGCCCCTTCATCTTGCGATCGAGACTTCGCCCCGACACCATTTCGAGGGCCACGAACGGGCGACCCCGATCGATGCCGACATCGAAGACCTGCACTACGTTCGGATGCTGGAGTTGTGCCGCAGCTTCGGCCTCGACGCGGAAGCGATCGGCCTGTTTGGCCGCCTCAGGCCGCAGGATCTTCAGCGCGACGATCCGGTTCAGCCGGTGCTGCTTCGCCCGGTAGACCGCTCCCATCGCTCCGAGGCCGATCTGATCGTGAAGCTCGTAACCTTCGATCTGCGGCAGGTCCGATTTCCGGACCACGGTCTCTCCTACGCCGGCATTGACCGAATCAATCGCAGCAGGATTGCCCAGCGACGACGGCGTGACGAGCGTCTGATCGACTCCCTCCGATGCATTGGAAATGAAAGTCTTTTCGGGTTCCTGCGACACGAAGGTCTTCTCGAAATGCGGATTGAGATGCGTGCCAAACTCGAAGCACGTTCGGAGTCTTATGGCGCCATGCGACAATCCCGCAAACGCCCTCGAACACGTCCGTTCAGACGCATCCAGCCCGCAGGATTTTACGCCGTCCCGTGGTAGTATTCACCAGGATTCCACCCGCGGATGCGAAATGCCTCACACTTGCGGCGAAATTTTGTCCGACTCGTTCCGCCCGGCGAGGGCCGAAGCCGAGCGGCTCTGCCAAATCCACAGCCCCACCAAAAGCATCATGATTGCGCCGGCCGCCCATTGATAGCCCGTCAGCCCGCCCCACAGCCGAGGCTCCGGCCGAATGAACTCCGTCGCGAAGCGATAACCGCAATAGCCGATGATGTAGAGCTGAATCAGGTGCCCTCGGAGCATGCCGTCCCGTCGCAGTCCCCACAAGGCGATCGCGCAGAGCAGATGAAACGCCGATTCGTAGAGTTGGGTGGGGTGCCGTCGACCCAACTCGCCGAACGTGACCGCCCAAGGCATCGCTGAAGGCGTCCCAAAGCAACAGCCGGCGACGAAGCAGCCGAGTCGCCCGATCGCAATCGAAGTCGGAACCGCCACGGCATAGGTGTCGCCCGTCGAGACTTTCACGTCGACCGACCACTTCGCCAGTTCGACGCCCAGATAGCCGCCGACGAGACCGCCCAGAATCGTCTTCCCACTCGCCAGCCACGCCGTCCCTGTCGCGAAGCCCTCTAAGTCATACAGCAGAAACGGCACCTTCGCCCCCACCATCGCCCCGCAAAACGCTCCGAGGGCAATGGCGAATCGCTCGGCACGAGACAGGCCGAGCGATTTGCGCTGCCCGCGCGACAGCAGGATCCCCGCAGCGACGGCGCACAGCATGATCAGCGGATAGGCGGGTGGTACGGGCATCAAGCCAACTTCGATTAAGCCGTCATTGAATGATTTTAAGAAAATGTCAGAACAAGACGCGGTCGCTTTGGAACCCGAAACACTCTCGGTTAAGTTCCGACGTTAATCTTGTCTGTTCAATTTCCTATAAACTCGCTTTCTCAAAAGTCGCAAGGTCATTCTCGAGAGGCGTCACTCGACATCGGCTGTGTCATTAGTTCTCGAGCCATCTAAATTAGCATGGCATCTTCCTGATTAAGCGCGGGCAACGGAATATGGCCGTTGCGATAGAGCGTATTGTAGGCGCAAAACGGGACGACATGCCCGCTCGGCAGAACGTGGTGCGTGCAGCATTTCATTAAGCGACGGACGTCGAAATTATAGGCGTCCAGAAAGTTCGTAATCGTGATGCGGAAGACGTCTTTCGGCGTGAGCGTCTCGGCGAGCCCGGCGGCGAAGAATTTACGGGCGTTGGAGGCGATGAAGCCGTCGCCTTGGAGAGCGGGAGAGCTGGCGAAGGAGGGAATGGAAGACTCAAGGATTGAAAGCCCGTTTGCGTCTCCCGCTATCTCCCGGACGTTTGCCTCTTCCGTCTCGCAGTCCCCTCCCGCGCAGCAGCCCTGTCCCATGCGACTTAAGAACCGCTCGACGAGTGCGCGAACGCGGGGGCGGGTGAACGTGATTCCGTTGGCGAGCAGATCAAGGTTTTCTTTGGCATCGATGAAGCGGGGCAGCGGCGTGACCTGACCACCTTTGCGATAGGCGTAGGTCAGTTGATGGCAATTCGGATGAGCACAGGGCAGCGGCATAAAGTCCTGCGGCGTGAAGACCGTACCCTCGGAGGTCTGCTCGCAAACCTTGGAGATGACGTCAGGGAATGTGATCCGATTCTCCAGCACTTCCGGCGTGAAATTGCGTCCCGAATAGGTGGCCGGTTGAAAGCTGATCCCCGTAATACAGGGCCGCTGTAATCCGAAGTCGACGAGCTTCCCGATTTCGTCATCATTTAAGCCGGGCTGCAGGGTGCAGACCAGAATGATATGGATATCGGCATCGCACAGGGCATCGATCGCCTTTAATTTTTCGGTGACGAGTTTCGCCCCGCGCAGTTCCAACGTGGCCGATTCCTTAAAGCTATCAAATTGAAAGTAGACTTCGGTCCGTTTTTTCCGCTCGGCGACGTACTCGACCAGTGATGGGTCTCGCACAAAATTTAAGCCGTTCGTATTGATCATCACATAGTCGATCGGCTGTTGGCAGGCGTAGTCGTAGATTTCTCGAAACTGCGGATGGACGGTCGGCTCGCCGCCGGAGAGCTGAACCACCTCGGGTCGGCCTTCGACTTCCACGAGGCGATCGATCGCGCGTTTGCAATCATCAACGGAGTGATGTTTTAAGCCCGGCGCACTACCCGCGTAGCACATCGGGCATTTGAGATTACAACTGTCGGTGAGTTCGACAATGCCGATGCAGGTGTGTTGCTCGTGATCGGTGCAAAGTCCGCAGTCGCGCGGGCAGCCCTCCTTCGGCTCGATGGCATGAATCTTGGGGATTTTCCCGGGCGTGACGTACTCAAGCCGGTCGTACCAGGTCACGTCGCTGCACACGAAATCGTCACGCGGGCCGCACTTCGGACAGCGCTTGCGGAAGTAAACCCGCCCGCCGCGTTCGATGATCTTCGCCTCGACCGTGTCGAGACAACTCGGGCAGAGCGATTTCGTCAGGCCGAGCAAACTATGTCCGCGGAGAGGGAGCATGGGGGATCATCTCGTTTGTTGGATTGCCAGTCGAGCGTACGCAGTTTGTACTTATATGATAAAGTATCATGCTTAATCGCGTTTGATCTCTTCAGGTTGTTGATAGTCAGGTGTAAGGATTCGTATCCAAATTCGTGTCGCATACCAGAGAGTAAAGCCTAGCAAAGTAAATGAGAGTACGATTCCGCCGAGCGAGAAACAAAGCGCGAATACAGTGCTGTTGATCGGCCTAAGCACCGTGCTTGCCAGAAACAGCCCGGAGATACAGGGGACAGCGAACCCAGTGCCGGCTGCCACCGCAACCGACTGCAGTACGACGACCGTAAGCGCAAAATAACCAAACCGTTCGGTCAGTGTTGCGGGTATCGAAACGTCTTCCCGTAAATTCCTGAGTTTGCGCGATAGCGGAATGGCTGCGGCAACTGCAAAGAGCAATCCAATACCGTAGAACCAGACTGTCAACAATTCGATCGTGGCGATCGCAAGGATATGAAACCGCAACGCGTCGTCCCGCTCCTCACGGCGATTCGCCCGCCAGAGTGCGTCTGTCTCGGCATGGGGATCGCTCACGGCAGGCTCCGCGGCGGTCCGGTTATCTCGGCTTCGACCGTGTCGAGGCAACTCGGGCAGAGTGATTTCGTCAGGCCGAGCAAACTATGTCCGCGGAGAGGGAGCATGGCTTTCGTCGATCTGTTCGGGAACTTCGTCGGGAGACGCACGCGGTCGGAATTCAGGCGCCGGCATTAGGAAGTGCATCCATGCTTTAGATGCGCCCCACAGGCTCAGCGGCAGAATACCGATCGATAATAGCATTGCGACGATGAAAATTGATTCGCCCCCGCTGCCCATCGCGCCGAAAGCAATCATTGAACCGAGGGTGCAGGAACCGAGCGTTGCGGTGAAGCCGGCGACTGCGACCGATTGGACGACCACGATCATCAGTGCAATCCGACCGAGTTGTTCTAAAGGCGTGTCGACGTGATCGGGTCGGGTCCGCAATTCTTTCAGCGTCCGGGCGAGTGGGATCGACATCAAAATGAGCAGTACGAGGCCGAGGCCGTAGAAACCGATGGTAACAAGTTCGATGAACGCAAGACCCATGATTTGGCCCATGAGCTTTCGCTCGGCCGACGGTTGGTAGGGCCGGGTCGGACCGGCGGTCGCCGGTTCGGGCAGTGAGGAAGGTGTCTTCGGTGGTTCGAAGAGCGGCATCATTACAGTCGCCCCTCAGCGGCACTGCGTTCGACTTCGGCCCGCGGCCCGCACTTCGGACAGAGCGAATTCTTCAGGCCGAGCAAACTACGGCCGCAAAGAGGGAGCATAATTAACCTGCGTCTGCGGGGGTTTCGCCGTCTGATCCATTTAATTGAATCTGACGGTTTGAAGCCAGAATGTACATCCAAATCATTGCGGCGAGCCAAACAACGCCTGCGGCCCCGAGTAGTCCGATTAGCGAGGCGACGGAGGAATCCACAGCCCCGATTGCGGCCGTGTAGCAAGCGACGGCCAGTACCGTAATTCCGGCAGTCGTCACTGATTGAACGATAAGAATTGCCAGCATGATGCGGCCGAACTTCTCGACGCGCGACTCTTCGTCCGGGTTGCTGCGTCGCAATTGCCCAATGGCCTTGGCGAGCGGACCGATCATCGCGATCGACAGCAGAACTCCCAGCCCCAACATCCAGATCGTCAAAATTTCTATGGCGGCGATGGCGATAATCAGACCGAGAACTTGCGCGGCCGGAGATCGATTTGCCCGCGGGTCCTCTCGCATCGACGGTGGCGGGACAACATCGCGACTGCAGCGTCGAGGCGACCTATTAACGTCTGAAGCGTCACTCACGACGGATGCTCCGCCTCGCGTTCCGGCAAACCGAACGGGCAGCCTGGCGAGAGAAGAAAGTGGCTCCAAATCGTGGTGGGTATTCCAATGGCCGCCAGCACGAATGCTAAGACGGCGATTGCTTCCAAGAAGATTACGATCGCGTAGATGAACGTCGAAGTGAGATCGGAGAAGCCGAACCAAGCTTTGTCGATATCGAGCGGTCCGATACCAGCTTTCTCAAACAGAAACATCGACCCTGCCAAACCCGCGAAGCCGCACATAGCCGACGACTGAATCGCGAATGCGACGACAATCCACAGGAATAGTGGCGGGAACACGGAGTCGCGCGGTCTGCGATATCGGTGAATCCGAAGATACCGGTTCACAAGGTCTGGTGCTGCGACAATGGCGACAAGCAGACCGAAGCCGAAGCAGCCCATGAGAAATGCCGAAACGGCCGACCAAATCAATAACGAGCGACGAAACTGGCTGCGTTGGGAGCGCTCGTCAATGCGCTTTTCGTCATGCTCATAGCGCTCGCCGATTGCCTCTAATGCTTCGAACTGAATTGGGGAATCGAGATCAGTCACGTTTCAAATCATGCTTGTACCGGGCGCGGGCCACCTGCCAGATCATCCAACCTCCGAACAGCAACGAAAGCACTCCTGCGGTGATCGGTGCTGCAAATAAGACAAACTCGGCCATTTCCTGCGGCAAAGCTTGCGAAGTCCCGATCACCCCCCAGCAGACGACGAAGAAGGCGAGAAACGACGCGAGCAGGACCGCACCGCAAAGGAACCAGGCCAGCCCCAAAGTCACGGCGGACGACAGCAAGAACATCCCGATGGTCTTGCCGGTCGACGTGTCGCGACCGAACTGCGACCGCTGGCGAACGACGATGACCGTCCGCGCAAGTGGCACGAGTCCCAGAATCAAAAGGGCGATACCGATACCCGGAACCGTTAGGATTGACGCGCCGACGACAAGAGTGAGCGTGATGCCCAGCGCGATCAGCACCGCCGTCGACTGGTTGCCCTGCGGGACGCCGTCTTCGACGACGACTTCGGGCACGAACGCTCCGTCAAAGTCGTTCGAGTTGTCGGACGAATCGTCGGAATCGTTCATGAATTAGCCCGGGTTCAATCCCTTCTCAAGTGGCTCTACCGTTGCCGCCCGTCGCATTGGCCGCGATTCGCACGATTTGACCGATGGTGACCCCGCACAACCCGAGAGCAATCAGCACGATCACCTGATGGTAACGCGGCACGACCAGTTCCGAGGGATCGACCGCGTACCAGCGGGCGTAACCGCTGACGCAGAGATAGCCGATGATCGATCCGAGCGTCGCCAGCCGCACGAGTGGGAGGCGAAATCGCAGGCCTGAGAGCGCAATGATCAGAAAATAGCCGACCGCCATCGGGCCGCGCGGTCCGCCGGCGACGCACATCAGCAGGCTGAGCAATAACAGATCGGCGACCGTTTCAAAGGCCGCGAACCAACGAATCTGAGTCGGCATAAACGCCGAGGCAGCCCCCAGAAGCACCCACGCCGACGCGATTGCCGTAATGGAACGGTGCGTCGACTCCCAGACTTCGTCCGGAAAGCCGTAGGGCCCCAGCGAGACGTTGTAGTAATTGAGAACTTCAACGGCGTAGAACGCGGCAACCGAGATCAATCGGATGAGATTGATCCGCTCCGCTGACGATCGCGATATCGAAACCGTTGAAGGTGCCGCGTCGGTTGGTGATCGGGTCGCGGCATTGCTGCTGGACATGGGTGGCTCCACACGATGCCTGCTCATTGGAATCCCCCACACCCGAAGCGACAAGCGCAATTCCTGAAAGGATCGGGATTCTCCCCGTTTCTTGAATGTCGCGCCACGGCTGCCTATGAAACCATCAAACCGCCGATGTCCGTCATCCAAACTCAAACTTCTCTGCTCCCCTGCCAATCATGCCGAATGAATCACCAGAGACGATTATCGTCGGTGCCGGTGTCGCCGGACTGACTTGCGCTAAAGTTCTTACTGAAGCCGGTCGCCGCGTCCTGGTTCTCGAAGCGGCTGATGCCGTCGGCGGACGCGTGCGGACTGACGCCGTCGATGGTTTTCAACTCGATCGCGGCTTTCAGGTGCTGCTGACCGCCTACCCTGAAGCGCGGAAGCATCTCGACTACGATGCGCTCCGGCTCGGCCGATTCGACCCCGGGGCAATGCTTGCGATCGGAAGTTCGCTGCGCCGGTTTGTCGATCCTTGGCGACGTCCGCAGCATCTCGTCGCGACGGCGACCAACCCGGCGGGATCACTCACGGACAAACTGCGGGTTGCGAAATTGCGTCGCGCTGCCGAGGCCATATCGCTCGATGCCGTCTGGTTACGGGAAGAAAAGTCGACGCTCACCGCATTGCGAGATGAGTTCGGATTTACCGACCGGATGATCGACCGGTTCTTCCGACCATTTCTCGGCGGCATCTATTTGGAGCATGATCTCGCCACGACCGATCGGATGCTGATGTT
The DNA here is from genome assembly GCF_007744515.1 of Stratiformator vulcanicus. NCBI lineage: Bacteria > Pseudomonadati > Planctomycetota > Planctomycetia > Planctomycetales > Planctomycetaceae > Stratiformator > Stratiformator vulcanicus. The sequence continues at coordinate 5,083,785 of NZ_CP036268.1, read as the reverse complement.
CGTGTTCGGGATGTTTGCCAAGGGTCACGCGGCACTTCCCGCCGCGGGGATGCAGGCGATTCCCCAACAGTTGGCCGATCGTCTTCCCGCCGGTTCGCTTCGCCTGAACACTCCGGTTTCTTCCGTTGACAAGGCGGGGGTGACGCTCGAGAGTGGCGAACGTGTCGACTCCTCGCACGTGATCATTGCGACCGATGGCATTGCGGCCGCGACGTGGCTGGACGATGTCGAGCCGCCACAGTGGAACTCGACGACCTGCCTGTACTTCGAGGCTGACCGCCCGCCCTTAAGGGAACCCTTGTTGGTCTTAAGCGCGACCGAAAACGACGGGCCGATCAGTAACCTGACGGTTCCGAGTCAGATTTGCCGGAGCTATGCGCCGCAGGGGCGTTCGTTGATTTGTATTTCGACCAAGTCAGAATTCGGTGATGGCGATGAACTCATCGACCCGGTCAAGCGTCAGGCGAAGCGATGGTTCGGGCAATCAGTTGAAAACTGGCGACTTCTCAAGACATACCGTATCCCGCAAGCGCTGCCCAAGATGATTCCGCCGACGAGTAATCTCGATGGCCGCGATCCGCTTCACGCGGGAGGCGTTTATGTCTGCGGCGATCATTGGGCCAACTCGTCACTTAACGGCGCCATGGAAACCGGCCGCCGCGCGGCAGAGGCGGTGCTTGAGCGTGAGGTGGAGGCGTAGGAGCGGGGAGCGAGTAGTAAGGAGGCAGAAGTCAGTAGTTAGAAGTCAGAAGACAGGAGTTACAAACGTAGTTTGAAATTGTTTCCGGTGACGAACGCCCCCTCGCACCGAAGACCCCTTGCCTTCGCCCTCACTCTTCTCCCGTCTCTTTGAGTTCAAGCGAATCCTTCAACGGATTCTTAATGGCCTCATCCGGCTTGTTCAGTTTGAAGTAGTCTTCTGGCACCTGCCGCGGGATGTAATTGTTGTCCCGGTCCGTGTCGGCCGTTTCGTTGCGGGGGTCGAGTTCGATGCGGGTGATTTTTTGGTCGGCGAGGATCATCGGTGAGATATTCGTTGGCGACTTGCGCCAGATCTCCGCGGGGTAGCGGAGTTCTTCGGTGGAGCCATCCTCGTAGGTCACTTTAAGAATGATCGGCATCACTAGGCCGCCTTCATTCTTAATATCGAGCACATAGAACAGTCGATTCGATTTCAGCAACTCGAATTCTTCGGGTGACAGTTTCTCGATGAATTCTTTGTAGCTCTTCAGCTTTTTCTCAGTCACCGCGTGCGGGTCGAAGGTGCTATAGAAGTCCTCCAGTTCCGGCTTGCCCTCGGTGCGTCGAGTCAGTGATTCGTTACGGACGCGGGCGATCGGCTTGGGTGCGTCAGTCTTTTTCTGCTCGGCCCGCTTCTTCAGGTCCGCTGGGTCCTTGGCGTCGATGCGGTACAGCCGGAGGTTGCTGATCGCGAAGTCGACATGCTGGGTCGTGAAGAACCAGCCGCGGAAGAACCAGTCGAGATCGGTCCCGGAGGTGTCTTCGATCGAGCGAAAGAAGTCGCTTGGCGTCGGGCGTTTGAACTTCCATCGGCGGGCATACTCTCGAAACGCGTCATGAAAGAGTTCGCGGCCCAGAATCGTCTCTCGCAGTGCTCCCAATGCCGAAGCGGGCTTCTGATAGGCGTTACCGCCCAGCACGGTCACGGAGTCGGCCTGCGTCATGATGGGTTGCTGGTCTTTCGACTTCATATACCAGACGGCCCCGGCGGCCTCGCCGTTGTCGCCTTCGAAGTTCGCGTCCCACTCCTGTTCGGCGATATATTGCACAAAGGAGTTTAAGCCTTCGTCCATCCACATCCACTGTCTTTCATCGCTATTAACGATCATCGGGAACCAGTTGTGCCCCGTTTCGTGGATGATGACGAAAATTAACTTGTCGCGTGTCGCCTTGCTGTAAGTGCCATCTTTCTCCGGTCGCGGTCCGTTGAAGCTGATCATCGGGTATTCCATTCCGCCACCGACGACTCCCATGACGGCAATCGCCGTCGGGTAGGGATAGTCGAAGACATATCGCGAGTAGACTTCGACCGCATGAGCGACCGACTCCGTCGCGTATTTGTCCCAGAGCGGCATCCCTTCTTTCGGATAAAACGACTGGGCGAGTACGGTCTCGTCCGATTCACTCAATTTGGCGGCCATCGCATCCCAGACAAATCCGCGCGATGAGGCCCAAGCGAAGTCGCGAACGTTCTCCGCTTCAAACTCCCACGTCTTCGTGCTTTTCGCTTTCGACTTCCGATTCTTCGCCGCTTCTTTGTCATTGATAATGAAAACCGGCGCGTCGGCGCCTCCGGCTTCTTTCAATCGGCGGCGTTGCTTCTTCGTTAAGACATCCTTGGCGTTCGTTAAGGAACCGGTCGCGGTGACGGTGTGATTGTCGGGAGCGGTGATCCGAACTTTGAATTTACCGAACTCGAGCGTGAACTCGCCGAACCGCAGGAACTGTTTATGCTGCCAGCCGCCGTAATCGGTGTAGGCGCACATCCGGGGGTACCACTGCGCAATGCAGAACACCGGCAATTCATCTTCGCCGAATAGCTCGTAACCGGTGCGCCCCGCGACCTCCTCAGCGTTGTTGATCGTGTATTTCCAGGCGACGTGGAATGAGAACGTCTCGCCGCTGGCGATTGGTTGTGGCGGATCGACCCGCATCATTTGCCGGATCACGCGGTGAGAAAGTTTCTCGCCTGCCGCGTCGGTCACGCGAAGCTGTTTGATTCCCCCGTCAAAAGTCGCCGCCGCGAGCAGCCGCTGCATGTCATTAAACGACATATCCTTCGGCACGCCGCGGGCATCGGACAGCCGTGCATCGGCGTCGGGGCTGAAGCGGTTCGGGTCGAGCTGCAACCACAGATAGTCGAGTTCGTGCGGCGAATTATTGTGATAGGTGATCGTCGCCTCGCCGGAGAGCGTCTTCGCCTCCTCGTCGAGCGTCACGTCGATCTCGTAATCGACCTGCTGCTGCCAATACCCCGGCCCCGGCGCCCCACTGGCGAGCCGCTCATCGGTCGGTGTCGAGAGCAGCCCATCGGTATCAAGCTGCCGAAACGGATTGGGCGGCAGGGTTGGGTCTTGAGCGCTGCTGAGACTCGGAACGAGCAACGCGCCTGCGGCGGCGACGAGGGGTACGATGATGCGCATATTATCGGTTATCGCGAGGTCGGATTCTCCGTAGACCCTAAATCATAGGTCACGACGAGAGAGATTCCTGACGACGGTAAAGTAGGTATCACACCGCAAGCAAGGATGCTCCCTTGTAAATTTGCGGAGCGCTCCCTAACGGTCGCGGCTGAACGACGCGGCAATTAAGTGCGATCGAGCCACACAAGCCCGCAGCGCAAGCAAGGGATTCGCTCTCGAACCACGCCTTATTGAAGACACAGGCCAAGAATTTTAGAAATCGCGATCAATCCTCAAGCGGCGTGATCACAAGATTGCGGTACGCGCACGCGGCTCCCTCGGACTGCAGGCAGATCGAACCTTCATCGACGCTGCTGTCGAAGCCGTAGTTGACGAGGTCGCCATTGACGAAGACCGTGACGGTTTCGTCGCGACAGATGATCGTCATCTTGTTCCACTCGCCGAGCGGCTTCTCGGAGCCGTCGGTGAAGTTGAGGTGTCGGCGGCCCTGAATGCGCTTTTCGTAGCCGGGAACGCCTTCAGCGGGAACGTCGATCTCGGTGCCGATCACCCAAAAATCACCCGCATTATTCTTAAAAAGTTGCACTTCCAATGATTGCGGCCACACGCCGAGAGCGTTCGGATCAGTCGCGTGAACGAGGACGCCGTTGTTGCCGCCTTCGGTCCCCGGTGGCCAACGCCATTCGATGTCGAGCTTATAGTCCTGGTACGATTTCTTCGTCTTGATGTATCCGGACGGCTTTCCCGTTGTGCGGACAACCCCGTCTTCGATCGACCAGACATCATCCTTCGCGAAGCCCTCCTTTGAGGCGACGAAATCCCAAGCGTCGAGATTTTCAGCATCGAAGGGGCGTTCGCTGCCCTGCGCGAGCAAGGTTGCGGCGGAGCAGACAAGTGCGGCGGTCGTCAATGAGCGAATCACAGGTGGTCTCCTCGAGCAGCAGAGAAATGGTCAGCGACTTATTGACCCTGACGGGAACGACGCCACGCGACAACCAGACCCGGACCGGCGATCGCAAGGAGCACCGCCATAACGACGACCGCGATCGTGAGGGCCGACACCGTCGAATGAGGCGGCTCCGTCGCATAGTGCATCGGGGAATGCGAACCCCCGTCGCTGCCGTGGCCGGGATGCGCAACAGCGGTCACTGCAAATCCGGCAAGCACCACAACCATCGTGACTCGGATGATCATGTTTGGAAAACGAATAGGACGGGAAATCATTTTGGAGTCCGTTCGATGATTGATGGGGCACCGACGAACCGGCACCAGTCGAGCCCGATATTACCGCATTTGTCAGGCATTCCCCAAGTCCGATGCAACAACCATTCAAGAACGCGAGTGAGGTAGAGCCTTCCGGTTTCGAGTTTCGCCGGGTCAGTGACGAGCCGAATGACTTATTTGTTCACATGATCGGAAGTTGCCATTAAGGTTGGGACGATTGCGGTCGGGAGGTACGCTCTAACGCCGCAACTCCAAGCCTTTTCAATCCGAATTTGAATCCGCTGTATGTCGGACTGCACTAGTCAAACTTCGTCCGCGGTAAGTTCGCCAACGTGCCGGGCGTTGCTGACCGCGGTGGCCATTTGGCTGCTCATCACACTAATGCTGCTGGGCTACTACTCTGCTCGCGGATGGTTGACAGGCCCGCCGTCATCGAGCGGCGATGAGATTGGTTACGACTCACTGGGTTGGGAGTTGGCCGGCGGCCGGGGGTATCAGGTCGACCTGACACGTCGCGATTTCATCCGCCCTTATGCCGAAGCTCATCCCGATGCCGTGCCGCCGGACTGGACGGCCAAGCCGGATGTGAAGCGGCCGCCGGTATTTCCGGCTTTGATCGCGCTCTCGAATTTCGCAGCCGATCGTCAGTTTTGGATAATGCGGGTTTTGAATACCTGTTGCATCAGCGCGGTCGGGGCAGTTGTTGCGACGTACTTCTTTCGCAGGGACGGACTCATCGCCGTTGTTGTCTTCGTGCTGACGTTTCTCGTCCTCGATGTCCGCGTCAGGCTTTACGGTCGCACGCTGCTGACCGAGCCGCTATCTGCCCTCTTTGGATGCGTTCTCTTGATCTTGTTACTCCGCGTGAGGAAGGGAAAGGTCTTAGCCCCCGCGGCTCTCGCCGGAGCCGTGTTCGGGGTGGCGATGCTGACCCGATTAGCATGCATTTTATGGCTGCCGGGTATCGCTGCTCTCATCTATTTAATCGCTTGGCAGGCCGGAGCAGGCGTGCGACGCTCGTTTGCCGGTGCGGCTGTCGTCGGGTTAATAGCCGTGATGGTCTTCGCCCCCTGGGCAGTCCGTAACTGCTTCGTGACGGGAAGATTCATGCCGGCGGGCGTCCACGGTCTGCACGATCTTCCAACCGGCTACAGCGACCTGGCATGGAAGCATCAAGGCGTCTGGCAGAATCCCTACGTAGCCGGTTTCTATCAAAATATTTCGGCGGACAACTTCATCGAGACGGAGGTCTTAAAGGCAGAACACGGCCGGCGGATTGCGCTGAATTGGATCACAGCTCATCTTGTGAAGACAATCGCGTTGATGCCGCTGAAGATTTGGCAGGAAGTCCGACCACGCAGCGTCGCTGAAGCAACTCTTGCGCTTTTTATGTTGATCGGTATCGCCGCTTCCTATCGAGAACGCATCGCCTGGATTGCTCTGGCATTACTTGCCATTGAGCTGGGAGTCGTCGCCATTACCTGGTCTGTTGAAGGCCGCTTTCGGCTGCCGCTATTGATCGTCGAGCAAGGCTTCGCCGTTGCGGGGGCCTTATGGTTCACAAAAATGTTACTTCGCGGGTATCCGAATAAGGTCGTCGAGTGCGGGCAATGCGGTCGTCACCCTGACAGCTAACCGCGCATCAATGCACCCGCATCCCCGGCTTGGCCCCTTCATCGGGGGACAGCACGAAGATTTCGGAGCCACCGGCTCCGGCGGCGCAAACCATGCCTTCGGAGAGGCCGAACTTCATTTGGCGGGGTTTTAAATTGGCGACCATGACGACGAGCTTGCCCTGCAGTTCTTCGGGTTTATAGGCGCTCTTAATACCGGCGAAGACTTGTCGGGTTTCGTCGCCGCCGAGACCGAGTGTGAGCTTTAAGAGTTTACGCGCCTCGGGAACCTCTTCGCACTCGATCACCCGGGCAACGCGAAAGTCGACTTTCATAAAGTCGTCGATCGTGCATTCCTCGGCGAGGGGCTCGGCTTCGAGGTATTCCTTCGAATCCTGGTGCGTCGATGCCATGGCATCGGCTTGGGGGGCATCTTCTTTACTCTCTTCCACCATCGCCTCGACTTTCTTGAGATCGACTCGTTGCATCATATGTTTGAAGGGTGCGACGGGCGTGCCGGTGAGCGGCGTCTGCGCGTCGTCCCATGACTTAATCGGCGTATTCAGTAGCGTCCCCGTCTGCTCCGCCAACTGTGGCAGAACCGGTGTGAGATACACGACGATCTGCCGGAAAAGATTGAGCGCTACCGAGCAGATGGCGTTTAATTCTTCTGCCTTTTCAGGGTCTTTCTTCAGCGTCCACGGTGCGGCGTTTTCAACAAATTGATTCGCCGCATCGGCCAGCAGCATGACCTCACGCATGGCCGCATTGAAATCGCATTTTTCATAGCATTCGGCGATTGCATCGCTCTTCGCGGCGGCGTTCTTGAATAGGCCGCCGTCGTCGGGATAAGTCGCGGCGAGCTGTTGACCGCTGACGAACTTCGCCGTCCGGCTGGCCAAGTTCACGACTTTGCCGACGAGGTCCGCATTCACCTTATTGGCGAAGTCTTCGAGGTTCAGGTCGAGGTCGTCCCACCGCGGCCCGAGTTTGCTGGCGTAGTAATATCTTAAGTGGCTCGGGTCGAGATACTTCTCGTAAGTCTCGGCCTTAATAAAGGTGCCCTTACTCTTGGACATCTTCTCGCCGTCGACCAACAGGAAGCCGTGGATATGCACCTGCTTCGGGAGATTAAAGCCCGAGGAATAGAGCATCGCCGGCCAGAACAGGCAGTGGAAATAGGTGATGTCGCGGCCGATGAAGTGGTGGATTTCGGTCGACGGGTCTCGCAGCCATTGGTGGGCGTCCTCGCCGTTCTCTTCGCACCACGTCGTGCAACTGGCGAAATAGCCGATCGGTGCGTCGAACCAGACGTACCAGTAATTGCCCGGGGCATCGGGGATTTCGAAGCCGAAGTACGGCGCGGGCCGGCTGACATCCCAGTCGCGCAGTTCATCACCGAGGAACTGCCCCTTAAGGTAATTAGCGACCTCGGGCTGCACCGTTCCCGAGTCGACCCACTCGGCGAGTTGTTGCCGCAGCGGTTCGATTTGCACGAACAGGTGCGGAGCCTGCCGGACCTCGGGCGTCGCGCCTGAAAGGACGCTTACCGGATCGACAAGGTCGGCCGGGGTGTAAGTGTGGCCGTTGTTGCAACTGTCGCCGTTGGAGTTTTCGAGGCCGCACTCAGGACACGTCCCCTTCACGAACCGATCGGCGAGAAACGTGTTCTCCACTGGGTCGTAAAGCTGCGAGACCATTTTCTCGACGACGAGGTTCTGCTCGTGCAGGGCCGTCCAGATTTCGTCGCACAGCTTGCGGTTCTGGGGGCTGTTGGTGCTGCCGTAGTGGTCGAAATCGACATCGAACGCCGCGAAGTCCCGCTGGTGCTCTTCGGAGACCTTCGCGATGAACTCCTCCTCGCTGACCCCGGCTCGTTTGGCGGAGATCATGATCGCCGTGCCGTGCGTGTCGTCGGCACAGAAGAACCGGCAGTCATGCCCCCGCAGCTTCTGGAACCGCACCCAGATATCGGTCTGGATGTACTCCACCAGGTGGCCGATATGAATCGGCCCATTGGCGTAGGGCAGGGCGGCGGTGACGAGAATGCGGCGGGACAAGGCGAGAGTCTAGAGTTGAGAGTCGAGGGTAAGTAGTCAACGGCGCGGCCGCTGTACGAAGTCTACAGGATCGAGTTGTGCCCTTCGAGCCGCCAAAGCGGACGCCGATTCT
>NZ_CP036268.1:4883112-5070612 GCF_007744515.1 Stratiformator vulcanicus | reverse complement strand
AAAACACTTGCGACTGCGGCGGCGACGATCCCGCGAGGGGCCAACCACGCGAGAAACGTGCGCTCCTTCCAATTGATCTTCGTCCCGAGCGTTGCCGCAAATACGGAAAGCGGCCGGACGAGCAGGATGAGCACGACCAGAAACAGGAATCCGTTTGCCCCCAACTGAGAGATATCGGTCGGGCTGATCCGGCCGGACAGCAGTATGAACAGGACTGAGATCAGTAGGACGCCGAGGCTTTCCTTAAATTTGATCAGGTGCTCGATTTCGACGCGGCGTTGGTTGGCGAGCACGATGCCCATGACCGTCACCGTGACCAGCCCGGACTCGGCCTGGCCGGTGATCATGTAGCTCGCAGCGAAAACGCCGAGGACCGACGCGAGCAGGACTGGCGCATCCAGAAAGTCGGGAATCCAATTCTGTTCAAAGAGGATGATTAGGAGAAAGGCCACGCCTCCCCCCACGATCAGTCCGGTCGCCAGAACTTCCACCAACTCGTAGGCAACTGTTGCGGCGGCGGCACCGACTCCCGCCGATTTGATGGCCTCGAATACGAGCACGGCGAGCATGGCGCCGATGGGGTCGATGACGATGCCTTCCCACTTGGCGATCTTCGAAATGCGCCCGCTCGGGCGGATCGCTCGCAGTAAAGGGATCACAACCGTCGGTCCGGTGACCGTGAAAATAGCACCGGCCAGAATGGCGATCGGCCATGCGTCGAAGATCAAAAACCGCGCGGCCAGCGCTCCGAGGACGCCTGTGATAAGGCATCCGATCGTGACGAGCCGCCACACGCTTCCGCCGGTCGACCGCAGTTCGCGAAACCGGAGCGTCAATCCGCCTTCGAACAAGATCACCGCAACAGCGAGCGAGACGGCGGGAAAGAGTAGTTCCGGTTCAATGTACTTGTCGACCGGCAACCATTGGCCGAATGCGAATCCGACAGCCAACAGGAGCAAGATCGCCGGCAGTTTCAACCGCCACGCGAGCCATTGCGCGGCGATCCCGAAGACAACGACGGCAGACAGATAGATCAGCGGAGAGGGAGTCAACAGCTCCTCCGGCGGCGGACGGTTATACGCTTTGCCGGATCATTGTGCCGGAAGTGTCACGAAGTGCCACCCTGTCGACGATAGATCAAACCTGTTTGATCGAACCTGTTTGATCGAATCTGCTTGTTCGAATCGTTTCCGCAGCCACTGATCGGTGTCAGGAACGGTCGCTGGCGCCGAGGGTCAATCGCTGGTATTCGCGAAACGTCACATGTTTGACCCGCGGACTCTTCAGCAACAGCTCCCACTGGTGAATCATAGAGCGATCGCTCTTCTTGAGCCCGTGTTCCAAGGCGTGCTCGGCCGAAAGTGACAGCGGTTCTTCGAAATCGGCCTGCAGTTCAACACGCAGCGGGAAAAGATCGTAGCGTCTGAGAGCCTTGTTGGCTTCGACCCGCACGTCCGGCAGTAGCGGCGTGGGGTGCAGCAGGAAATTCAGCCGAGAGACCCAATCGGCATAGCCGAGATAGGCCTGCGTGAGCCGGGCATCCTCCAGTTGACGACCCGTAAACGTGTACGAGACGCGGTCGCCGATGAGCTGGAGTCGGCCGTTCTTATCATCGAAGTGCTCGTCGAATTTCGGGGCGAGTTGAAACGACAGCAGCTCGACCTGGCGTCGCGCATCGGGCCGGGATTGCTGAATTAACTCGGCGGCATATTGTTCGGTCTCGTCGCGAACGTGGCCCAATCGCTGGCGAATCTGCTCCTGCTCGACGGTGGTGACAAGACCTTGGCGGGCATTGAGGATCAGAAATTCGTTTCGCGACGACTCGAAAACGACGACTTCGTCCGCAGAGCCGACATAGTCGTAGACCTTGCCCCCACGAAACAGCGTGAGGCTCCGCGACACGGGATTGGCATCGCCGGCTCGATAAACGACCGTGACGATGCGAAATTCCTGCGCCGTGGCTCGACCGGGCAAGCCGAACGAGAACAGCGCGAATAGCCCCAACGCGGGGATCAAAACTCGGCGAATGTTCGACATCAGGAAACCCTCAGGACTTCGCGGCGATCCTTTGGACCAACCACAGTCAACGGGTGAAGAATCGGAAAGTGATTTGGGGGAGTAGCCAGAAGGGGGCGGAAACCTAAGTGGAATATGATTCTGGTGCAATGGCAGCTTCTATTCTCAGAGCGAGGGCTTTTCGCGAAATTTGAATGAGCATGTTAAGGTCGGACGGCAGTGGGCGGCGGACTATTGTTGAGCGAATTAGAGATGCGACAGTGCATCGGGAGAGCGGGATGAAAGCTGTGAGCTTTGATCGGTTCGGGGAACCGGCCGATGTGCTTGAGGTCCGCGACGTGCCGACGCCGGAGCCGAGCGAGGGGTCCGTGCTGGTCCGGATGCTGGCATCGCCGATCAATCCGTCCGACCTGATGACCGTTCGCGGTACCTACGCGTTAAAGCCCGAACTTCCGGCCACACCCGGATACGAAGGTGTCGGAATCGTCGAGTCGTCCAATGCCGGACTGTACGGGAAATTTCTCTCCGGAAAACGAGTCGCCGTCTTAAACGGCTCCGGCGGGAACTGGGCCGAGTATGCAACGGTCCCGGCTAAGCGGGCCGTCCCGATCCCGACAGATTTGCCACTCGCTCAGGCGGCGATGTTTTTCGTCAATCCGGCAACGGCCTATGTCATGTCGCGGCAGGTCCTCGGCGTTTCACAGGGCGAATGGCTGCTCCAATCGGCGGCCGGGTCATCGCTCGGGCGGATGATCATTGCGCTCGGCAAACACTATGGATTCCGAACTCTCAACGTCGTGCGACGGGACGAGCAGGCTGAAGAATTGCGCGAGCTCGGCGGCGATGCCGTCATCGTATTTGACGGAGCTCACGACGACCCCGACGGGTTCCCTGAACAGGCCGTGGCGGCGGTCGATGGCAAGCCCGTCCGGTTCGCCATCGACCCGGTCGGTGGTGCGACCGGAACGGCCCTTCTCAAAGCGTTGGGTGACGGCGGAAGGCTCCTTGCCTATGGAACGCTCGCGGGCGAACCCATTTCGGTCAATGCACGCGACCTGTTAACTCACGGGTCGAAGGTCGAGGGTTTCTGGTTGGCTCGCTGGATGGAATCGCAAAGCTTGTGGGGACGGCTCAGCGTCATCCGCAAGGTGTCGAAGCTGCTCGGCGAGGGCATCATCCAAAGCGATGTCGGTCAGTCGTTTTCAATGACCGAAATCAGGGAAGCCGTGAAAAAGTCGGAAGAACGAGGCCGCGGCGGCAAAGCGTGGCTGAAATTTGGCGAGTGAATTCAACGCCCTTGCGACAAGCCGCGCACGAAGTAAGCGGATTTGGCAACTCGGTCGATCCGCTATCTTTTCGAAGCACATCGAGAACACGCGCGGCTTACCGACGACCGCTTTCCGGCCCGATTGTATTTATTTCTTTGTCGAATCTGAACCGGCTGTCTCACCTTGACCGGTCCTGCGGGCGCGAACTACTTTTCGGCTCCTCTCTCCGAAGACTCCCTAATTTCCTTTCGACTGTCACGCGGCCTTTCCGGTCCGTCCGCTTCGTCGTTCGATGTGCGCTTCTCGCACTCGGCACCGGCGCAGTGGAGGAGCTACCTATCATGCGCGTTCTCCGACTATGCAGCTCAATTCGGTTTGCGATCGGGCTGCCGCTCGTTCTTGTCACCGGATGTACGACGATCGGCCTGTCGGCTCTGGAATGGGCCACACCGCCGAAACCGTCGGAACTACCGTGGATGAAGCCGGCTGCCGAACCGGTCTCCGCTGAGGAGATTCTCGGTGAGGTCGACACGGCGACCGATACGCCGCTGATCGGGGAATACACGTCGATTGCGGGCCTCTCGCCGGTCTTCGTCGCCGGTGTCGGACTGGTCGTCAATCTGGACGGAACGGGCGATGATCCGCCGCCGTCGAGACTTCGAACGGCATTGATGACCGAGATGAAACGACGCGAAATCGAATCACCGAACCGAATTCTCCGTTCGCCGAACACGGCCCTTGTCGTGGTCAGTGGGTTTCTGCCCCCGCTCATTCGCAAGGGAGAGAACTTCGATATCGAAGTTCGGCTACCGCCCAATAGCTCGGCGAGAAGCCTCGCCGGCGGCACACTGTTGGTCTCGCACTTGTACGAGGCACAAAAAACTCAGGAAGGCCGGACCGGCAAGGGACACGAGATGGCACTGGCCACCGGGCCGGTTCTCATTTCGACCGGTGTCGGCGGCGACGATATTGATCTGGCGGGCGTTCTGCGTCGCGGCCGAATCGTCGGGGGCGGTACGTCAAAGATCGACCGAGCGCTTTCGGTCTTCCTTCGAAACGAATATCGCACGTTTCGTAATTCTCAGCGAGTGGCGCACCGGATCGGAAAACGCTTTCACGCGCCCGATGAGCACGGCCTGAAGAAACCATTGGCCGAAGCAAAAACTGATCAACGAGTCCAAGTGGCGCTGCACCCGCTTTATGAGCGCAACTATGCCCGCTTCCTGCAGGTCATTCGCGCCATCGCGTTCAAGGAATCAACGATCGCTCGGCGTGTCCGTCTCAGAAAACTTGACGAAATGATGCAAGTCTCCGAGACCAGCGCCGAAGCATCGCTGCAGCTCGAAGCGATCGGCGAGGAAGCCATTCCGATTCTGCTCGATGCTCTCGATCACGAAAGCCTCGAAGTTCGGTTTTACGCGGCCAGCGCATTGGTCTACCTCGAAAATTCCGAGGGGCTCAAAACTTTGGCCGAGGCGGCTCGGAGTGAACCGGCCTTCCGAATTTTTGCTCTGACCGCTCTGTCCGTCAGTAAGGAAGCGGAAGCGAGCATGCTTCTTCGCGATCTGCTGTCCGAGTCGAGCGCGGAGACCCGATACGGGGCGTTCCGAGCACTCACCGCAATCAATGCGGACGATCCCCTCGTGCGAGGGGAGCCGATGTTCGGCGGTCGCAAGCCGGATTTGGGTGAGGAGCCGTCGTACCGCTTGCACGTATTGCCTGTCGACGGGCCTTCGCTGATTCACCTCACGCATCGAACGCGGGCGGAAGTCGTGCTGTTCGGGGCAGATCAGCAAATGAAACTGCCGCTGGCTTTGCGTGCCGGCAACCACATCATCGTGTCCGCGCCTCCGGGCAGCAGCCAGGTTTCGGTCAGCCGATTCCAAGTCGGTCGGCCCGACCAGAAAGAAATTGTTTCGGCAAATGTTGCCGACATCATCCGGGCGTGCGACAGCTTAGGTGCGTCCTATCCGGATATCGCCGCGCTGCTCGCGCAGGCCGATCGACAGGGCAACCTTCCCGGTGCGATCGCCGTCGACGAACTGCCGAAAGCCGGACGGCTTTACTATCGCTCCGGCGGCGGCGAGTTCATTGGCGGCCCGCGGCAAACGCGGGTCGGCAGCGAAGGAACATCGCCGAACCTGTTCCCGGTCGATGGCGAAGCATCGGAGCAGACCGACGAAATCGATGACGCGGCCGAAGAGATGTTCCTCGACCTCGGCGAAACGCGTGACGGGAAGCCGGACGCCGATGACGACCGCAACGACGATCGTGTTGACGACCGACCCGACGACATTGACGCGGCCGACGATGAAGCGGAGTCGAGTTCTCCCGAAGCGAACGACCGCGTTGCGGAAGTGCTCGACGAATACGTCTCCGGTAATTCGAACACGTCGAAGGCTTCCGACATTCCTGAAACCGATGACGAAGGCGAGTCGAGCGGCGACTACCCGGATGCCCCATCGCAGTCGTCGAGTTTTCGGCTGCCCAGCTTCTCATTGCCCTCGTTGCCCCGCATACCGGGTCTGGGTGGCGGTGGTGTTCCGACACAGTCCGAACCCGAGTTGCCACCACAGGATGAATCGGAATAGCTCGTTCCGCGTTCGACCTGTTTAAAGTCTTCCCGCTGCCGATACCCGCCTCGACGCGAGCGCGTCTTCCATGCTCGAAACTCTCGACCTACACGGCTTCAAAAGCTTCGCCGATCGGACCGTCTTCCGGTTCGCCCCGGGCCTGACGGCCGTCGTCGGACCGAATGGAAGCGGTAAGAGCAACGTCGTCGACGCGCTCAAATGGATTTTGGGCGACCAAAGCCCGAAGAGCCTCCGCGGCAAAGATATGACGGATGTCATTTTTAATGGCTCCGGCGGACGCAAACCGGCCAATCTGTGCGAAGCGGTTCTCACGTTCGACAACGCGTCCGGCTTTTTGCCCGATATGGGCAAACAGGTTGCGATCGGTCGGCGCCTGTGGCGGAACGGTGATTCGGAATATCTGGTCGACGGGCAAGTGGCCCGGCTCAAAGATGTTCGCGAGATATTTTCCGGGACAGGCGCGGGCGCAAGCGCTTACGCGATCATCGAGCAGGGGCGCGTCGATCAATTGCTGCAGGCCAACGCCGTCGGTCGGCGGGCCGTGTTCGAAGAAGCCGCGGGCGTCGGACGCTACAAGCTCAAACGCATCGACGCGGAACGCAAATTGGAGCGGGTCGAACAAAATCTCGCCCGCCTGACCGACATCGTCGATGAAGTCGAAGCACAGCTTCATGCGACAAGAACCCAAGCAGCGAAAGCGGCAAAGTTTCGCGAGATTTCCGAAGAGTTGCGTCACTGGTGGCACGGCTTTGCAGCGGACGAATATCGCGACGGAACACGCCGCGTCGCAGAACTTCGCGAGAAGCTGGCGGTTGATCGGGCCCGGCAAAGTGAAGTTCAGCAGCGGCAGCAGGAACTCGAAGATCGCCTCACCGCGCTCGAAGAAGAACTCGCCGCAGCCGATGATGACCTCCGGGGCGTCGAGCGTCAGCGTTCGGTGTTCGAAACTCAGTTCGCCGAAGCCGCGACAACCGTTGCGCAATTGACCGAACGGGCTGCCGATGCCGAGCAGGATCTGATCCGCGCTCGCGGCCGCGTCGTCACGTCGTCCGACTCGCTGCGTGAAGCCGAGACGGAACGGGCACACAATCGCGAAGTACTCGAGAATGCCCGCGAGCAATTCGAGACGCTTCGCAGCCGGACTCAGGCTCAGGAAGCAAGCCTCTTCAACCTTGATAGCGAGCTGGCGGAACTCCGCGAGACGCTCCACGAAACGCAGGCGCGCCGCACACAACTGGGCGAACAAATTGCGCAGGACGAAGCCGATCTCCGCACGTCAGCCCAACGCCGTGATGACCTTGATCTGGCGATCAGCCAAGCCGAACAGCGGCTTGCCCCGATGCTGGAGCAACTCGAACACGCCAAGAACGAGGCGAAAACGTTCAGCGCCGACGTCGCCGAATGCGAACTCCGCTGCGAAGCCGCCAAAGCGGCCATCGAAGAGGCGATCGACGCCAAGGCGAGTGTGGCGGAGCGGCGAAGCAGACTGAAAAACGAAATCGCCGAGCTTCGCGAACGACGCGGCGCCGCGGCAGCGCGGCTCAACGTTTTAGAGGACTTCGAACAGCGAGGCGAGGGCCTTGGAATCGGCGTGCGGGAAATATTGAACCGCGCCCGCTCGATTGACGATGCGCCTTGGAATCGTATTCACGGAACCGTCGCCGAATTAATCGATGTCGGACTCGATGACGCCCCACTGGCGGAAGTCGCTCTCGGCAGTCGGGCTCAATTAATTGTGATCGATGGGTTTTCCGATCTCGCCGAATATCTGCACCGTCGCTCCAGTCGCATCGCAGGACGCGTCGGCTTTCTTTCGCAGCAGCCTTCAGCGTACGACGACTCCGGCTTATCGGGAGCCCGTTATATCGAAGCGCATCCGGTCGGAACCGCGGGGGCATCCTCCCCTCCCGGACGAGACGGTGACCTTGCCGGCTTGCCCGGCGTTGTTCGTCGAGCCGATACGCTCATTAGGGTCACGCCACGATTCGAGGGACTTGCCGAGCGATTGCTCGGCGATACGTGGGTCGTCGAATCGCTCAACTCGGCCTTCGCGCTCTCTGCCGGCTACGGCCGGGGCATGCGATTCGTCACCCTGCAAGGCGAATTGCTCGAGAGCGACGGTTCTTTAATTGTGGGTACGCTCCGCGGCGAAGTCGCGATCGTTTCCCGTCGGGCCGAATTGCTCGAACTACGCCGCAAAATCGCCCAGTATGATCGTGAACTGCGGCGAACCGAGGCTGAATTGACCCGTCAATCCGACGCCCTTCGACAGGCCGATCGACACGCTTCAGAAGTTGAAATCGAGTTGCGCACGTTTGAAACACAGCTGGCAGAAGCGAAACGCAGTGCGGTTGAATCGGACCGGAAGAGAACGGAAGTCGAAGCGGCGGCTGTCGAAGCCGAGACCGAACTCGAACGCCTCGCCCAGAATCGCAACCAAGCGTCCGCCACCATATCGCGTGCCGAAAGCTCGATCGAACAATGTCGCGCGCAACTGGCCGCTGCGCTCGAACTGCACCGATCTTCTGATGCACAAATCGCGCAGAAAACGGATGAGGTCGAGCGACTGCGCGAGCAACAAAAAGGAGAATTGCTCACGCTGGCGAAAGCTGAAGAACGGCTTGCATCACTCAATGAGGGTGTCCAACGTGTAGACCGGGATGTCGCCGCGCAGCGTGATCGACTTAACTCGGGTGAGGAACGTCTCGTCGAGGCGACTTCAAGAATCAGTCAATTACAACTCGCAATATTAAATGCGGGCACGAAGAAGTCCGATGCGCTCGCCAAGCGCGAGCAGCTTGATGCGTCGGTCCGCGAGCAGTTCGTCGCGCGAGATCGCTTGAAAGCCCGTCGCGCTGAGATTGCAAAAGATGAATCAAAATTAAGAGCCGAACGACGGGAGCAGGGAGATCGCATTCACGAGACAGAACTAAAGGTCCGTGAGATCGAACAGTCGCTCTCGACGATGGGCGAGCGCATCCGCGAAGAGTATGGCGTGGAATTGGAAGAACTTGCCGAGAGTG
Organism: Stratiformator vulcanicus; assembly: GCF_007744515.1. Lineage (NCBI taxonomy): Bacteria > Pseudomonadati > Planctomycetota > Planctomycetia > Planctomycetales > Planctomycetaceae > Stratiformator > Stratiformator vulcanicus. The sequence goes on along the minus strand of NZ_CP036268.1, from coordinate 5,061,711 downwards.
ATGAGTCGGCCGTCAAGCTGCTGCTGAAAGAACGTCAGCCCGAACCCGATCACGCGAGCGAACTCGATGAGTCGTCGGAGTTGGACACGATTGAATCACCCGATTCCGAAGTCGACGAAACAAGCGAGGCGAACGCGTCCGAAGCCGAAGAAGCGATTGATGACGGCGATTCGCTGACGCTGGAAGAAGTTCGTGAAGAACTTGATGCACGCGTGCAGCGGTTGCGTCGCAAATTAAAGACATTGGGTTCGGTCAACGCCGACAGTCTCGCCGATCTCGACGAATTACAGGAACGCTATGACCGCCTCAGCGCGCAATTGCAGGACCTCACGGAGGCGAAGCGTGCGCTGGAGGATGTCATCCGCAGAATTAACAAAGAAACGAAACGGCTCTTTTCAGAAACGTTTGACTCGATTCGCGGTCACTTTCAAGTCTTGTTTCGCCAACTCTTCGGGGGCGGCGAAGGCGACATCGTACTCGAAGACGTCACTGACATGCTTGAATGCGGGATCGAGATCGTTGCCCGTCCGCCCGGTAAAGAATTAAGAAGCCTCTCGTTGCTTTCCGGCGGTGAGAAAACAATGACCTGTGTGGCATTACTTCTCGCCATCTTTAAGAGCAAGCCGAGTCCGTTCTGCATTCTGGACGAAGTCGACGCCGCGCTCGATGAAGCGAATATCACGCGATTCGTGCGGGTCTTAAAAGAATTCAAGAAGGACACGCAGTTCATCATGATTACGCACCGCAAGCCGAGCATGTGCGAGGCGGATGTGCTGTACGGCGTCACGATGGAAGAGGCGGGAGTCAGCAAACGAATGAGCGTTCACTTCGAAGACGTTGCTGAAGACGGCAGTTTCCACACCAGCAAGAAGGCCGCGTAAATAAACGCGGCGATGCCCGGGCGCGAGCCGACGGGCAATTCTTCTTCACTAGACCGAGCGTTTGCGTGAATCTCATCGGCTCATTGACGTCTGAAATCGAAGTCGCCGAGCGATCAAGTATCGTTCGCCGGGCCTTCGTCAAAACGCTTGCGATCGGAATGGTTGTCGTCGTATTCGGATCGCTGTTCGATTCGCCATTGGGCTATGCCGCCGAAGGAAAATCGGACGATTCAAGCGAAAGCCGGAGCGCGGCCGACGATGCGACCTCACAAGAAGAGTCTAAGCAAAAGCGGATTTCAAAGAACGACAGTAAAAAGAAACCGAAACGCAAGAAATCGCCGAAGTCCCGTGCACGTCGCACGAAAAAATCATCCGCAAACAGTTCCGAGGCGGCGGGCGTCCTCGCGCGGGGGCGTCATCTCGCGTTCGAAACCTTCGGTCGCGATCAATCGATTTCAACGATCGAAGTGATGCCGTACGCCATCGCCGGCAATGCGATGTCGTACGTCGATGTCCGCGGATTTATTACGAATGAAACACGTTTCGGCGGTAACGTCGGCGTGGGATATCGCCGAATCGTCCCGTCCGCGGACGCCTGGTATGGGGGATCGCTTTGGTACGACGGCGATCAATCGACCGGCGACCTGTATCATCAGATCGGACTCGGCATCGACGGAGCGGTGGGTCGATGGACGGCCAATTCTAACCTTTATGTCCCGATCGTCACTCCTGACAGCACCGAAATCGTTCATAGTGGATTTCGATTCCGCGGGACGAATTTGTTGTTCGATCGCACAACCACCAGCGGCGCGGCAATGACCGGGTTCGATACCGACATTGCCGTTCGAGTCTACGGTGAGACTGATGCCGATACGTTCTTAAAGATTCGTGGCGGGAGTTATCATTTCTTCAGCGATCAAACTTCAGCGATTCACGGTGTCAAAGCCGGTGTCGAGGCGGGTGTCTGGGGCGGGGCGACGACATTGTGCGAAGTCACGCACGATGACGCCTTCGGCACCAACATCATGTTCGGCGTCTCTTTGGAGTGGCCTCGATTTAAGGAACGGCCAAACTTAAAAGGGCCTGAGTCGAGCCCCGTTCGCTTCCCGAATCGGCTTTACAACGTGATCGTCAGCGAGTCGGTCGACGTCGAACGAGATATTGCCGCAATCAATCCGAGAACGGGATCACCCTATGAGTTTTCTCACGTCAACACGACGGTCGGAGCCGGAGGCTCGGGAGCAGTTTTTGATCCGTTTAACAATATTCATTCTGCGATTGGAACGAACGCCGACATCGTCTTCGTGCATAGCGGCAGCGTAATCGATGGCGGTTTCGACGTCGCCGCGAATCAACGCGTCCTCGGCGAAGGGACGCAACATCCGATCGAAATTCGTGGCGTCGGTGAAGTTATCTTGCCGTCAGTCTCGTACGGACAGCCGAATGCCTGGCCCGGCCTCACCGGGGCGCTGCCGACGATCGAATTAAACTCGAGCGATCCGGTCCGATTGGCATCGGGGACGGAACTCGCCGGGTTCAATATTGATGGAGGATCGGGCACGGCGGTCGTCGTCGAATCTGCTGATGGTTCGACGCTCCGCGACCTTTCAATTCGCGGAGCTGCTGCCGGTGGAATTCGAATATCTGATAGTACCGGTTTGATCGAGTTGGATAATATTTCGATTGCGGGCACCGGCGGGACGGCCTTGTCCATCTCGAGTACCATCGCAGAACTTGATGTGAACGACCTTAAAATTACGAATGCGGTAGACGGGGTTTCCGTCGAAAACTCATTCGGATCGATTGACTTCCTCGGCGAGACAGTCGTCAACTCGGCCAACGGTACGGGCTTCGCAGTTCGTAATACGTCAGCCGCAGTTGTAGTGGAGGACCTGAGCGTCAACTCGGCTGGCGGGACCGGCTTTGAGGCGATAAACGCGTTGAACCTCACTGTTGAAAAGGGAGAAGTTTCTTCGACCGGTGCGGCCGCAATTAATATCGCGGACAGCCACGTCGATGTGCTGTTTCAAACGATAAACGCAACCGGCGGGGCGGTCGGCATTGCCGCGAACAGAGTCACCGGTTTTCTTGGAATCGAAGGTAACGGCGTCGCCGGTTCCGGAGGCTCGATTCGAAACACGACGAACGGTGTTCAAATTGCGGGCCTTGAACGGCTCTTAATGCAACATGTCGATTTCGAAAATAATGGCACGGCGATCAATGCCGCAAGCAGCGGGACCGTTGCCCTTGGCGGTATTCGCGTCCTAAACTCCTCGGGGCACGCGGTCCAAGCCCACAATGTGGACTCGTTGGCCATCGAGCGATCAAACTTCACCGGGAACGGGGCGGGAGGACTCAGCACGCTACGGGTAACAACCGATCGTGCCGGAGATTTCTTCGTCGGACTCAGCTCGATCAATATCAATGACCAGGACGGTTCAGCAATTGAAATCGTAGCACTCGGCACGGAAAGCAACGCAAACCTGCAACTGATTGCGAACAATAACGAGATATTCAACGACAGTGCCGGGGCTCGCGGCATCGATCTTAACTGGAACGGGACCACTCAAGTCGAGGCCCGAGACAATGCAATTTACTTAAATGGCAGCGGTGCTGCTGGAATGTCATTAATGAACCGCTCAACGGACGATGTCACGGACATGCAGCTGTATGGAAACGAGATTGTCGTCGGGGCGAACGGCGTCGGGATTGATGTGGAAACCGAACACGTGACGAATATTGATTTGGTCGGAAATCAATTGGGGCTCAACGGGTCGAGCGGGACCGGTCTGCGGTTCGACCTCGTGGACAATGCCGATATTGTGTTCGACTCGAACGTGATTCTGGCGAAGGCGTCGAGCGGTACCGGCATCTTGTTTGAGGGCATCGGTGGAAATTCGAGGGCGCAGTTTGACGACAATCTCATTGAATTGTTCGCTTCGACGCCCACGGCGAACCGTGGAATTATCTTCCAAGCGTTGAATGGCCCGACGACGTTGTTCGGCACGGAAAATAATCGAGTCTTAAATTCAACCGAGTTGTTGACGATCCCCGCAGCGAATCGCTTCGGCTCGTTCCTGCTTAACGGTGTCCGAGTGCCGTAAGAGCGTTAAGACGGCTGTCGGGTTAAACGAAAGCTACCAATACCGCTCGAAGCGGATCGAGCCTGGCTCGGTGGTTCCGATGCGGAAACCGGCATCTTGCAGTCGAGCGACCATCCCTGACTTTATCGGCAGGCGAGAGGGATGCGGCGATCCGATCATCGCCGGATTGCCGCACAGGAAGACATGAGTCGTCGCCGGGGAAGGCGTCCAGTCGAGCTTCGCGAACAGGCGGCCGCTCGACCATGCGGACTGCAGATACTCTTTGCCGATGAATCTTGGATGAGCGATTTCGAGATTCTCAGGCTCACGTGTCGTCAGGACGTGGTACTGATAATCACTGTGAACCTGCTCCCAATCGCGATGTGCTTTGGCGTAACCAACGTCACCACGTGTTCGAACGCCAGTCACGACGGCGACTCGGCCGCGATGGCCTGCTGAAAGCAGCGCATCGGCAATCGCAACATGCGGCGCTTCCCCCGTACCGGTTCCGAGGAGCAACACATCGTGATGCGGCTGAACGCCCTCCGCCGTGTAGCGACCGAATGCCTTCGGACTGACAAACAAACGTGAATTCACTTCGAGAGCAAATAAACGCGGCGTCAGGTGGGGTGGTTCATCGCTCTCGTGATTCACCAGGGCAATTAAGAATTCCAACTCGCTATCGGCTTGAGAAGGACGGAAAGCCGAGACGGAATAACTGCGACGGATCATCTTGCTCCGCGGCTTCGTCGCCGCTTCGCCGGGCGTGCTGACGCCGATGCTTGGGGCATTCGCCGGAAGGCCGAGGCCGACGGAGCGGCCCGCAGTGTAATTAAGAATGGGCTCATCCGTGCGAACCGTAAGCACCATCAGCTCATCAGTCGGCTTTCGAATGGCCGTGACCGTCGCATTTAATTTCGACTGAGATCGCCGAGGACTCGCGGGGCGAGATTTCATGAGGGTTGGCATTGTGACGGCTCATCGCAAAGGCAGGGGATGCGAGAAGAACCGCCGGGTCGCACGATAATTAACGTTGATCTTCCCACGATCTCCGCGAAATTTCGAATACATGATGCGGCAGGCCGGCGTGGTCGATCAATCGGTCCTGCGGGGTCATCCCGAGCTTTCGGGCCACCGCCTGCGAGGGCGTGTTTTGCGGTCTGACGAAACTGACAACCGGATCGTACGCGTGGTTCGCGAAGGCCCAGTCACGCACGGCTGCGGCCGCCTCGTAGGCGTAGCCCTGTCGCCAATATGGGCGGTGGATCATGTACCCGATCTCATGAAACGTTTCGCCTTCTTCCATTTGAGTGACCAGTCCGACGGCGCCGATCGGCTGATCCGATTCTCGAATCCTGACGCACCAAAGGCCGTGGCCGTCGCGGGCATAATTGCCGATCTGCTTCTCGATCATCCGTCGGGACTCTTCTCGCGTCTACGGCCGTGGCCAGAACCGCATCACCTCCGGATCGGCCCGCATCTCGGCATAGAAATCGAGGTCGTCGAGCGTGAACTCGGCCAGCGTTAAACGAGGGGTGTCAATAAGAAATGCCATCACTGAGCCGGCTTGCCATTAGCTGTTGAGAGGAATGATATAGATTGGTCGTCCGTTGAAATCGTACTGGTTCCAACTCTTCGGCAACGGTCCGGACTCGTCTGTTACGACCGGCTTGAAGATGATCGCACCGGTCGGCAATCGGAAGTCAGACTCTCGATTTTCGTCGTGCTGGTTTGCGAACAGGATCGCGACACGATCAGAGTGCCTCCGATAGCCAGCAAAGCCTTTAATCGGCGAGTCATTCCAGTGATCCTCATTGCCGGAGATGTCTTCTAGTGACGACGTTCGACTTGGTGGCAGCCCGTTGCGTACCGTAAAGGCCCAACTAAGAAATCTCATCAAGCTCATTTAACCATGCCGTCACATTTGCGTCACTGGGCATTCGCCAGTCACCTCGTGGTGAAAGGGCCACGGTTCCCACTTTCGGACCGTCGGGCACGCAGCTTCGCTTGTATTGCTGCGCGAAAAAGCGGGTGTAGAAAGTTTTTAGGGTCGCCTTAATCTCAGAAGCGGAATATTCGCCATCGAATTTCGCATGACTGGCAAGAAAGAGCACTTTCTGCGGAGCCGCCCCATGTCGCACGACGTGGTATAGGAAGAAGTCGTGCAATTCGTAGGGCCCCAGCGTTTTTTCGGTTGATTGGACGATCTCGCCGTCGCTGCCGGCGGGAAGTAATTCCGGGCTGATCGGCGTTTCGCAAATGTTTAAGAGCGTTTGGCGAGCGGGACCTTCGAATTGGTGCTCTGCGACGTATCGAACCAGAAATTTCACGAGCGTCTTGGGCACCGAGCAATTCGGATTGTACATGCTCATGTGGTCGGCGTTATAAGTCGACCAGCCGAGGGCGGCTTCGCTCATGTCTCCGGTTCCTATAACAAAACCGCGCGACATTAAAAGGAATGTGCGGACGCGGGCCTGCACATTTTCGAACGTCAGGTCGGCGAGTTGCGCTGCGGGAAGTTTTTTGATCGCCGCTTGAAAGTCGGTTAGTGACATACCGGAGATGTCGAGGCCGAAAGGTTTATGACTTAGCTCTTGGAACGCTTCGAGGCATAGCGGGCGGATGTCGATTGTTTCGGCGCTGACTCCGAGCTGATTCATTAAGGCCGTAGCGTTGTCACGTGTTCCTTGCGTCGTGCCGAAACCGGGCATCGTGAGACCGCGTACGCGCGAGCGTTCGACGCCGAGTAAGTCGCATGTGCGGACGGCAACCAACAAGGCGAGTGTCGAATCGAGCCCACCGGAGATCCCGATATTGGCCGTCCAGTCGGCGCCGAGGCTACTGAGCCGTTTCGCGAGCGCGTGAGTTTGGATGGCAAAGATTTCCTGGCAGCGCGAATGCAGTTCGGCCGTGTCCGAAGGCACAAACGGATGGGCGGGGACGGAACGAAGCAAGGTGTCCGTTACCGCCTCGGCCCCGCTAATCGTTGTTTGGGCAACTTCGTCGTCCTCGTCGTCGAGCGGATCACGGGCGAAGATCATCGTCGATTCCGGACTTGGTTCGCCCTGAGCGGAAGCGCCCGGTTTGAAGGTACTCATGGCACGGCGGCGGTGCTGCAGTGCTTCGATATCGATGTCGGCGGTACAACTGACGCCCTCGGCGTAGTGGGGTGCATCTTGCAGGGCATTGGTCTCGGCGAGAATGTGTCCGTTCTCGGCAATCATGCAGGTGCCGGAAAAGACGACGTCGGTTGTCGATTCCTGGGGTCCCGCTCCCGCATAGACATACGCGGCGACGCAACGGGCGCTCTGCTGGCGGATGAGATCACGGCGATAACCCGACTTTCCGACCTGCTCGGTACTAGCCGACGGATTCAAAATCAGGTTCGCCCCTCGTAAGGCATGGGCCGACGATGGCGGCGACGGGGCCCACAAGTCTTCGCAAATTTCGATGGCCGCCCGCGCCTGCGGAGCCGGCCGATACCACCGGACCTGATAGCTGTTTCCGAGTCCGAGCCGGCATGGGCCGTTGGGATTGAACCGATGGTGATCCTGTTCATCATCGGGAATGGGATCGGACAGTGGTGACCTGAACCATCGCCGCTCGTAATACTCGTCGTACGTCGGGATAAACGTCTTGGCGACGAGTCGATTGACGGCTCCGTTCACGATCACCGCGGCACAGTTGTAGAGGCCGTTGCGCACTTGGACCGGCAGTCCGACGACGATCAGTGCTGAGTGATTCTTCACCTTTGAGGCGAGGCGGACGGTCTGTTCCTCCGCTGCTCGCAGCAGCGTTTGCTGCATGAAGAGGTCACCGCAGGTATATCCGGTGATCGACAATTCCGGAAAGACGATCACGTCGCTGTCGGGATGTGCTTCGACCACGCGAAGCATCCCGTCGACATTGGCCTTTGGATCGGCAACTTGAACGGGCGGGCTGGCGGCGGTGACGCGGAGGAAGCCGTGGCGATGCATGTGCGAGTCGAGGGTCGAGGGTCGTGAGCTGGTGGTATGTTGGGCTTCCGCCCGCGGATGATGCTAACGCATTCGTTGCCGCAGGCGGATGGTCGGAGGCCCCTTTCGCGTGATCGGGACGGCGGTTATTGTCTGCAGGACGAATCGAAGAACGTGCATGTGAGGTGAAACGTGTTGAAAATTTCGTTCTATCTGGCCACCGGTTTGACACTGATGCTTGCCGCGGGTTCGTCCGCTGTCTCAGCCGAGCGACCGAACGTCGTGATCCTGCTGGCGGACGATCTGGGGTACGCCGACCTCGGTTGCTACGGGCAGCAATTGGCGTCAACGCCGAATCTCGATCGGCTCGCCGACGAGGGGGCGAAGTTCACCGACTTCTACTCAGGACAGGCCGTCTGTTCGCCATCGCGGGCGTGCCTGCTAACGGGGCGAGTGCCGGCGCGAGTCGGCGTTTGGAGCTGGATTTCGCCGCGGCATCGTATGCATTTGAAGCAGAGCGAGACGACCCTCGCCGAGTTGCTGCACGACGCGGGCTATGCGACCGCACATGTCGGCAAGTGGCACCTGAGCCCCAAGGTCGTCGACCGCGACGGCTACTCACCCGCCGAGCACGGGTTCGACCACTACATCGCGACGCAAAACAACGCGAACCCGAGTCACAAGCACCCGAAGAACTTCGTTCGCAACGGCGAGGCGGTCGGCGAGACGGATTCGTACTCCTGTCAGATCGTTGCCGACGAGGCGATCGACTGGCTCGACACGAAACGTGATCCGGAGAAGCCTTTCTTCCTCAACGTGTGGTTCCACGAACCGCACTCGAAGGTCGCGGCCCCGCCGGAACTGGCCGACAAATACACCGACCTGACCGACAGCGAACGCTGGCAGCACTACTACGGCTGCATCGAAAACATGGACAACGCTGCCGGGCGGCTGCTGGCAAAGATCGACGAGATGGGGGCGACCGAGGACACGCTGGTCGTCTTCACGTCCGACAACGGCAGCTACAACGGGCCGAGCTGCGAGCCGCTTCGCGGTCGCAAAACGCAACTGTGGGAAGGTGGCATTCGCGTCCCCGGCATCGCCAAGTGGCCGGGAAAGATCGAGGCGGGCAAGGTCATCGAGGAACCGGCGGGGATCGTCGATCTGCTCCCCACGGTGTGTGACGCTGTCGGGATCGACGCACCCGACGTCACGCTCGACGGCGTGAGCCTGTGGCCCGTTCTCACCGGCGGATCGATTTCGCGGACGAAGCCGCTGTTCTGGTTTTACCAACCGGCTCGGCCCGTGTGCGCGATCCGCGACGGTGACTGGTGTTTGATCGCCGACCCGACCGTCGACCTCGATCGTGACAACTACTTCCACGAAGAGATGATCGGCGACATCAAGGAATCAGGGCTGACGAACTTCCGGCTGTTCAATCTCGGACAGGACGCGCATCAGGATACCGACGTCTCAGCCGAGCAACCCGAACGGACCGAGTCGATGAAGCGGCAGATGACGGACTTGCATGCCGAGATCATCGCCGAAGGCGAAGACTGGCGCGAGTGGGAGAAGAAATGAAAAGGGGCGTTTCGTACCGGCTTTCCACTCTCCGCTTTCCGCTCTTGGCACTGCTGGCGATTGTCGCAACGTGTCCGACTTTCGCGGAGGAAAGGCCCAACGTTCTGCTGATCTTGGCCGACGACCTCGGGTATCACGATCTCGGTTGTTACGGGGCGGTGCTCTACGAGACGCCCAACCTTGATCGGCTGGCCGAGCAGGGGCTGAAGTTCACCGAGGCTTACGCCGCCTGCACCGTTTGCTCGCCGACGCGGGCGGCGCTGCTCACCGGCAAGTATCCGGCTCGGCTGCATCTGACCAACTTCATCCCGGGTGGGCAAATTCCGCAAGAATCAGAGTTGCTACCGCCCGATTGGACGAAGCAGTTGGAACTGGAGCAGGTCACACTCGCCGAGGCGTTGAAGGCGGAGGGCTACGTGACCGGCCACTTCGGTAAGTGGCATTTGAATCACGACAAGAAGTATCGCGACGGCCGCCCCGGCGACCCCGGTTCGCAAGGTTTCGACGACGTGCTCACGACTCATAAGCCGAGTCGCAACGACGACCCCGCCGACGATGCTCATCACACGGTTCAGATCACCGATCGAACTGTCGACTTCATCACGCGACATCAGGATCAGCCGTTTTTCGGCTATGTTTCCTACAACGCGGTGCACGCGCCGATCATGGAGTCGCCAGAGGGCGTCGCCGAGTGGAAACGGCGGATCGAGTCGGACATGGCGAAGCGTCATCCCGGTTACGCGGCGATGATCGCGACGATGGACCGCGAGATTGGTCGGCTGATCGCACACCTCGATTCGCTCGGACTGGCGGAAGAGACGCTGGTCATCTTTACGTCTGACAATGGTGGTCTGGAGAGCGTCAGCTCGAACGCTCCGCTTCGCGGCGGCAAGGGTGGCAACTATGAGGGCGGTATCAAAGTCCCGGCGATCGTGCGCTGGTCCGGCAAAATCGAAGCGGGCACGACCTGCGACGAACCGGTCAGTTCGATCGATTGGATGCCAACGATTCTTGAGGCGTCGGGTATCGAATCCGCTTCGTTCGGCATCGAACAGATGGACGGCGTGAGCCTTAACGATCGACTTCACAAGCCGGAGGCCGAACTGGGACGCGAGGCCCTGTTCTGGCATTACCCGCACTACCACAGCGGCGGGGCAACGCCGCACAGTGCGATCCGCGCCGGGCGATGGAAGCTGATCGAAACATACGAAGGCGGAATGGTCGAACTGTACGACCTCGAGACTGATCCCGGTGAAGCGACCGATCTGGCTGCCAAGCGGCCTGAGATCGTCGAGCGATTGAAGCAGCAACTTAACGGCTGGCGCGACGAGGTCGATGCTCAGCGGCCGGTGCTTCGTAAGTAGCGGCAAGTCGCAGAGTTTTTCCCCGACGGCTTGCGCCTCGGGCTTGTATTGCAAATAACCAGAGCACTCAGTGGAAGGTTCGAAGACGAATTGGACTCTGAATGTCTTTTGTGGCCGGTAGCTGGATGCTCTTGCGGCTGCGCCGCCCGGACGGTGTCCGGGCCACACGTTTCAGTGGGATTATTAATAGACCGCGGATCGCACCGCGAATTTGATGACGAATCAAGAAAGGGTTTTAAATATGCGTATCGCACTGACTCTCATCGCCGCATTGGTGGCGATTCCGTTTGCCCCGGCCATGGCGGCGGACGAGCGACCGAACATTTTGATCATCTTCGCCGACGACATGGGATTCTCGGACATCGGCTGTTACGGCTCCGAGATCGAGACGCCCAATCTCGATTCTCTGGCCGAGAACGGGCTCCGCTTCCGGCAGTTTTACAACACGGGCCGCTGCTGCCCGTCGCGAGCGAGCATCCTGACGGGGCTGTACTCGCATCAGGCGGGAGTCGGCCACATGACCGGCGATTACGGCCACCCGTCGTATCAGGGCTACCTCAACGAGGAGTGCGTCACGATCGGTGAGGCACTGGGCGAAGCCGGTTATCAGACGAACGCGATCGGCAAATGGCACGTCGGCGACCGCAAGCCCCAATGGCCGCTGCAACGCGGTTTCGATCGTTACTTCGGCACCCCAAGCGGCGGCGGCTTCTATTTTAAGGAGGCCATGGAACTGCGGAAGCGTTTCCTAACGCTCGGCAATGAGCGACTCGATCCGCCGGGCGACTGGTACATCACCGATATCTTCACCGACTACGCGATCGAATTCATGGAGGAGTCGATCGACGCCGAGAAGCCGTTCTTCACCTATCTCGCCCACATCTGCCCCCACTGGCCGATCCAGGCGCGAGAGGAAGACATCGCGAAGTATGAGGGCAAGTTCACCGCAGGCTGGGACGAACACCGACGGCAGCGTTTGGCGAAGCAACGGGAAATGGGACTATCGCTCGACTCATGGACATTGAGCGAACGCGATTCGGTCGTCTCCGCCTGGGATTCGCTCAGCGACAATGAAAAGCAGGAGATGGACCGGCGGATGGCCGTCTACGCGGCGATGATCGACGTGATGGATCGCAATATCGGGCGAATCATCGAGATGCTCAAGGCGAAGGGTGAGTTCGAGAACACACTGATCCTGTTCCTCAGCGACAACGGCGGCTGCCATGAGAACCCGATGGGGCACACGCGGAAAGCGACTCCGGGAGCCGTGATCGGGTCGCCTGAGAGCTACACTGCCTACTTCAAGCCGTGGGCGAACGCGAGCAACACGCCGTTTCGTAAGTACAAGCAATATACACACGAGGGCGGCATCTCCTCACCACTCGTTGCGCATTGGCCGAAGGGTTTCGAGGCGCGCGGTGAGTTCACAGATCAGGTCGCGCACATTATTGACGTGATGCCGACCTGCCTCGACGTCGCTGGGGTAGACTATCCGAGTGGCTTCGACGGACAGAAGCGAAAGCCGTTGGAAGGTGCGAGCCTCGTGCCCGCTCTTCGCGGCGAGTCGTTCGAGCGAGAACCGCTCTTCTGGGAGCACGAAGGCCACCGAGCAGTGCGAATTGGCGATTGGAAACTGGTCGCCTCTCACGGCAACGACTGGGAACTGTACGACCTGTCGCAAGACCGTTCCGAGACGCGTGATCTGTCCGCGAAGTATCCCGATCGGGTCGCGGAAATTACGGCGACGTATGCAGCGTGGACGGAACGTTGCGGCGTGCTGCCTTGGCCCGCGCGGGAGTCGGCGAAGCGGTTATCGCAGCCGTGAGACGATGCGAGACGAAGATTGCTTCCTGTCGGTCGCGTCTAAGCAGGTGAGGATTCGTTCTTCGCGATAAGATCAAGCAATTCGGGCACGAAGACGAGAAGCCCGATCGCGATAGCGATGCCGGCGGCAATCAGGACGCCCCCGGCGGCGATGTCTTTGGCTTCGCCGATGAGGGGGTGTCGTTCGGGATGGACGGCGTCGGCGAGTCGCTCCAGCGCGGTGTTGGCTGCCTCGGCAATCCAGACGAGGCAGCACGCCAGCGCGATGAGGCACCATTGCGTCAGGCTGATTCTCAATAGGGCCGAGAGTGCGATGACGCCGACGGTGAGGGCCGCATGGACTCGCGCATTTCGCTCGCCAACGACGAGTTTTCGAACGCCTCGGATCGCATGACCGAACGCAGCGAAAAGCGATGTCTTCGATTGTGGCAGATTATCCTCGGGGGATTCCCGGGGCGGACTGGAGGAGCTTACCATGTGCGGTGTTGCCTTTCGGCACCAAAGGATCAGCCTTGGAACCTCTGCAGAGCCAGTTTGCCTATTTCCTCGATGTTGCGGAAACTGAACCTTGCAATTCCGGGTGTGGATGCAAAAAAATAGGGATGGGTCAGGAGTCCGATCCGGTCGGCAGGGAGTATTGTCGATCGATGCAAAAACATTCGGACGGAGCTTTTCTCTTCTGTCAGGCGGTTTGACCGTCTCGCGAAAGTTGCCATGTCATCGAGGACCGCATTCACTGACGAAGAACGTCAGTCATTTGCCGCCAAGTACAGCCTGCTTCGGCTCAGCCACATTCCGTTCGGCCTGCCGGTCATGCTGTTTTTGATGTCGCCCTACGCGCTGGAATACCCGCTGTTGTGGGCGGCGGGTACGGTCGTGCTGGGCTACTTCTATTTTTGCTACACGAGTTGCTTTCACGAGTGTGCGCACCAGTCGCTGACCGGCATCGGCTGGTTCGACGTCTGGTTCGGCAAATTTATTGGTACTGCCTCGCTCGTGCCCTACACATGCTACCGCGAGGCGCACATTCGGCACCACGCTTACCTGAATCGGCCCGAGGACTGGGAACTGTGGCCGTATTCGGATCCGAAGACTTCGACCTGGTTCCGCCGGATCTTCGCATGGATGGAACTCGTCTTAGGAATATTTGGTCCGCCGATCACTTACGGCCGAATCTACTGGCATCCCAAGTCGCCGCTAAAAGAGGACGCGAAGCGCGAAGTCCGCAATGAATACATCATGATGGTCCTCTTCTGGGGTACCGTCTTTGGGCTTTGCACCTACTTCGATCAATGGGGCATGTACTTCCGAGCGTGGTTCATCCCCTACTGCGTGGCGGGGTTCTTCCAGTCGATTCGTAAATTCACCGAACACCTCGGCATGGCCAGTTACGACCCGATGCTCGGCACCCGAACCGTCGTCGGCAAAAACTGGTACACCCGCCTGTGTACCTACCTGAACTTCGACATCTTCGTACACGGCCCGCACCACCGGCATCCGAAGGTGGCCCACGACAAGCTCAAAATCCAAATGCAGAACTACTTGGACAAGAACCCGGATACCGACTTCCCGGTGTTCCGCACCTACACCGGCGCGGCCCTCGACATGGTGCCTTCGCTGATCAAGAACCCCGGTGTTGGCATGAATGTCGGCGCGCCCCCGCCGGGCGAGTGCAAGCAGAAGGTGCGCGACTTTGTGACTGATGTCAGCGAAGAAGTGCTGCCCGATAACGATCGCGTCGTCGTCGGGGCGAAGTAGAAATCGAACAAGCGGCGCACGAAGTAAGCGGATTTCGCTCTTCACAAGCCGCGCACGGAGTAAGCGGATCCAACCCGTCTGGTTGATCCGCTTATTCCGTGCGCGGCTTGTTTGAAAGTGGCCGCGTCGTCATCGCCTGTACGAGTCGTAGCGTCACGCTACAATCCCCGCATGTCGCTGACGGAACAGGCGGAGGCGGCGGGACTTGGTGACCTGCCGCGGTTGTGGGCGGACAACGCGGACTTCGGCGAAATCGCGACGCTGCTGAGAAAACGGCAGAGCGTCTCGATCGACGGAGCCTGGGGCTCGGCGTGCGCGCTCGTTGCGGCGACGATTGCCACGCGACCTGGCGATTCCACCGGCGGTTCTGAGCCGCTGGTTTGCGTGACGGACGATGTCGACGACTTCGCGGCAGATCTCTCGGCGTTTCTGAGCATCGATCCGGTGGTGTTCCCCGCGTGGGAATCGCTGCCGAGCGAGCATTCCGCGGCCGATCCGGTCTTTGGTCGGCGGCTGCGGCTGATCGAAGAGCTTTCCGCCGGTGCCGGTCCGACGCTGATCGTGACGAGTCTGCCAGCATTGATTCAGCCGATCCCGCCGAGGGAAGTGCTCGAAGATGCGACCCGGTTCGTTCGGACCGGCGACGAGATCGAGCCGGATGAACTGATGGGCTGGCTGGTAAGCCGCGGTTTCGAGCGGGTCGACGCCGTCGAAAGGCCTGGCGAGTTCGCGATGCGTGGCGGCATTCTCGACGTGTGGACCGCCGACGCGGTCGACCCATTGCGGATCGAATTCTTCGGCGACGAGATCGATGGACTGCGGCGGTTCGACGTCGACACGCAGCGCAAAGTCGAAGACGTCGAACAGGTTCGTCTCACGCTGATCAACGTAAACGACGAGGCAAGCAACGCTACTCGGAACAAGGCGAGCCGGGAGCGTAAGCGACCGGAGAACCCCCACCCTGAAAATGCAAAACGAAACGCCAACGGGACTTCGTTTCTCGATCTAGTCGAACGCGACACGCCCATTGTACTTGTCGAGTTGGAGCGCCTGATCGAGGAGGCTCGGACCTATCTCGACCGACTCGACGATGTGGGCGGGCTGTTCTGCGTCGAGCAAACATTGGCGCAGATCACCGATCATCCGACGGCGGCGATTGCCACGTTGGGGGCCGATAGTGCCGAACGCTCATTTCACCTGGACGTCGAAAGCGTTGAGCGATTCGCCGGCGATCGGAAGCGAGTGATCAATGAATTGGCATCGATCATCCGTCCGGACGAACGGGTGCTGATCGCCTGCCACAACGAGGGAGAACGCCGCCGGCTCAATGAAATGCTCGTCGCCGCCGAGGCGGAAGAGGAGGTGAGCGGTGAAGCGACCGCGACCGACGAGTCGGCGTTCCGCCCTCCGCTTTCGGCATTTCGCTCTCGCGTGTCGCTCACGATCGGCCGGGTCACGAAAGGCTTTCGGCTCGTGCCGGAGCGGCTGACGATCATCGGCGACAATGAACTGTTCGGCCGGACCGAGGTCCGCCGACTCACGCGCCGTAAGCGTCACGATGCCCGCGCGATCGACACGTTTCTTGACCTCAAGGTTGGCGATCTGATCGTCCACCTGACGAACGGGATCGGTCGCTATCGAGGGATGAAGCTCCTCGAAAAGGGTGATCAGCAGGAAGAGCATCTCGAACTCGAATTCGCCGACGGGCTGCGGGTCTTCGTGCCGGTCTCGCTGATTCACTTGGTGCAGAAATACATCGGGGCGGCCAAGGCGGCGCCCCCGCTGTCGAAACTTGGCGGCAAGACGTGGGCACGTAAGAAAGAGCGGGTGGCCGAAGCCGTCAAAGATATGGCGGCCGACATGATCCGCATGCAGGCGGCACGCGAATCGGCCCCCGGCATCGCCTGCCCTCCTGATTCCCATTGGCAGAAGGAATTCGAAGACGCGTTTCCCTACACCGAGACGCCCGACCAAGTGGAGGCGATTCACGAGTCCAAAGGCGACATGCTGCGCGAGCGGCCGATGGATCGGCTGATCTGCGGAGACGTCGGTTACGGCAAGACGGAAGTCGCACTACGGGCAGCCTTCAAGGCGGTCGATGCGGGGCGGCAGGTGGCGGTCCTCGTGCCCACAACGGTGCTGTGCGAACAACACCTCCGCAGTTTTTCCGACCGGCTCGCCGAGTTCCCGATCACCGTCGAATCGCTATCGCGATTTCGCTCGGCGGGGGAACAACGCAAGATCGTTGCGGGGCTTAAGACAGGCGGTGTCGACATTGTAATCGGCACGCACCGGCTGGTCTCAAAAGACGTCGAGTTCAAAGACCTCGGGCTGCTCGTGATCGACGAGGAGCAGCGATTCGGCGTCGAAATTAAGGAATCGCTCAAGCGGTTGCGGCTCGATGTTGACGTGATGACGCTCTCGGCGACGCCGATCCCTCGAACGCTGCACATGTCGCTGCTCGGTATTCGCGACATCTCCAATTTGGTGACTCCGCCGCAGGACCGGCAGGCGATCGAAACGCGGATCTCACGTTGGAACCCGGGCCTGATTCGCAATGCAATCGTGCGGGAACTCAACCGCGGCGGTCAGGCGTACTTCGTGCATAACCGGGTCCACAACATCCGCGCGGTTGCCGACAAATTGCAGGCGATCGTGCCGGAGGCGTCGATCGGGATCATTCACGGTCAAATGGGGGCGGACGAACTGGAAATGACGCTGTCCGAATTCGTCCTCGGCCGAATCGATATCCTCGTGGCGACCACGATCATCGAAAGCGGGCTCGACATCCCGAACGCGAACACGATGTTCATTCATCAGGCCGACAAGTACGGCCTCGCCGATCTGCACCAACTCCGCGGGCGGGTCGGCCGCTATAAGCATCGAGCCTATTGCTACTTGATTCTCGAAGAGGGTCGCACGCTGACGCCAAACGCGGCGCGGCGGCTCAAGGCGATCGAAGAGTACAGTGAACTGGGGGCCGGCTTTAAAATCGCGATGCGCGACTTGGAGATTCGCGGGGCCGGCAACATCCTCGGCAATGAGCAGAGCGGGCACATCTCGAGCGTCGGATACGAATTATATTGCCAATTGCTCGAAAACGCCGTCCGCGGTCTCAAAGGCGAACAGGCGCGCGAACCTTTGACGGTGAATGTCGATTTGCCCGTCTCTGCGTTTATTCCCAACTCCTATATTCCGTCCGGTCGGCCGAAGATCGAGACCTACCGCAAGTTTTCTAACGTGCGATCTGAGGAAGAACTCACGCAACTTGTCGATGAGTTGCGGGATAGATTCGGGCCAATTCCTTCGCCTGTGGAGCGACTGATCGAAGTCAAACGACTGCAAGTCTTTGCGCGATACTGGAAGATCGAGGAAATCCGCATCGATCAGGACGACACAGCTTTCCTCTATCGAGACGAATCGCGGATCGAAGCACTTCGGCAACGGATCGGTCGTGATTTTCGGGTGGTCGACCGCAAGCAGGCGTTCTGCCGGATGAATTGCGACCTGTCCGATGACGCTGCTGTTCTGGAACGTCTGAAATCGGTGTTGCGGCCATCGATTTAAGTTTCTAGAACCTCCGGCCCTCTCTCTCCAATTCAGAAGTCCCTCCGCACGGTCGATAAGGTTTGTTGAAGGGGTGCGCGCCTGGCGTGACCTTGGAGATGAACTCACATCGCCGCTCGTCCCATTCCGGGGCGGGTCGGAATCACCTTCCGAGAAGCCGTGACCTATGACCGCCTCGCGACGGTTCATCGTAATTTGTTTGTTGCCAGTGTTTTCGCTGGGTTGCGAAGCATTGCGCAAGTCGCCCAACGTGCGGAATCCGGTCGTCGGTCCGCCGCCGATCCGTCAGTCGTACGTCGAGGTTGATCCCGTCGGGAAGGCTCAATATGCCGATGCCTCCGCCGACGCCGGTGAGATATTGACGGTGTCCGCTGAGAGTACGGAACTCACCGAAGACTCGATCGTGGCGACGGTCAATGCGGAGCCGATTATCGCTTCCGATATTCTCGCCCCTTACGCCAAGGGATTCCGCGAAGCCGAAGCTGAAATGCGGGTGAAGGCGGCCAAGGCGGATCAATTCAGTGAAGAAGAAATCAACGAGGCGATCGCCGCCCAACTGCAAAAAATCAAGAAAGATCTCATCCGGAAAGACCTCGACAAACACATCGAGCGAAAACTGCTGACGCAGGCGCTGAAGAACTCGATGAAGCCCGAGCGGCTCGAGGCCATGGAAGGTGCGATCGATCAGGTTTGGCAGGGCGAACTGGAAAAAATTCAGGCCAAAGCCGGCGTTTCGTCTCGATACGAATTGGAGCCGAAGCTCAAAGAAGAACAGGGCATGTCCCTCAATGAGCTCAAAGACATGTTCCGCCGACAGCAAATGGCAATGGCCTACTTGCACACGGGCGTCGAAACGGTGGAGAAGTCGATCGGTCGGGCGGAGATCGTCCGGTATTACGAAGACCACCTTGATGACTACACGCTGACCCGTCGGGCCCGCTGGCAGCAGATCGTTATTCTGTTCAGCAAAGCAGGCGGGCGGGATGCGGCACTCGACCAACTGAGGGTCGTCGTCGACCAGCTTCAATCGGGGACGCCGTTTGCCGAGGTCGCACAGAAGCACTCACACGGCCCGCGAGCCGAGCGCGGTGGTCAGTGGAATTGGACCGAGCCGGGAGCGCTGAGCAACGACACCTGGGAGCAGGCAATCTTCAATCTTCCGGTCGGCGGCGTCAGCGACGTGATCGAAGACAAGAGCAGCTTCCGGCTGATCCGGGTCTCCGAGCGTGACGAAGGTGGAACGCGGAGCCTGACCGAAGTGCAGGACGAAATCCGCGACATCCTTGCCGAAGAAGCACGCAAAGCGACGACCGATGAAGTCATCGCCGACCTGATGAAATCAGCGTCGATCGAGACGCGAATTCATTGACACGGATTTGCGATATTGCGGCAACTTGAATCGATCAAACTCGGGGCGACACCGTCGCCCCGAGTTTTTTTGCGCCCATCGCGAGACGAGCCGCGCACGCAGTAAGCGGGTAACGAGCTTGCTGCGTCTTTCCTATCCGCTTACTACGTGCGCGGCTGGTGCTGATGAAGAAATCCTTCAGGGTGGTCGGCCAAAAATTCTGGGATCGGCCGCTCGTTCCATGACTTCGTAATTGTAGGTTTGATCGAAGTGGGGATTCTTCGGCAACTTCGGGTTGACCCTGTTGACGCGGCTTCATTATGACCCAACTGCTTCGGCCTCGTGCCGGAGTTGTCGCGCAGAATGTGCCCGGACCAATGGCGTTCGGCCCATCGTTCAACGGACAGATCAGCCTCGGCCTAACGGCCGAGAACGGACAGTTAGAGAAGCAGCTTTCGGCCGAGAGGGAGGGCGAACGATTCGCCCGGGGCCGTTGGCGGTATCAGCCAGACGAAGTCCTGAAGGAGGTAGGAACGTTGGCTCAACGCATCGCAATCGTGGCGGCGTCAACGGCGGCTCTGTTCGCCGTGGTCTGGCTTACAGCCGATCATCGCCCCGTTACCACAGTCGAAGCCGACCAGTTCGCTGACGGGAGGGGCTCGCAAGGCTCTGCCGATCCGCAGGTCCTGCTTAAGCGAGGGAAAGACCACTACGTACGCGGCGAATATCACGCTGCCGTGGTCGCACTTCGAACGGCGCTGGCGCGTCGTAGCGAACTCGATTCGTTCGAGCAGCAGGATTTGAACAACTATCTCGATAAGGCGCAGTTTGCCGCCGGTACCGATCGTGGTTCGGCTCGCGGTGCCTATCAGGACACGGCGAAGCTCTACCTTGTGGAAGGTCGGCGAGCTCTTGCCTCCGGTGATATCGTGGGGGCCAAGCAAATGGCAGATGCCGCGGCGCAGCTCCCGGTCGAATGGCCGGCCGGTAGCGACACACCGCAACGACTTCTCGCGGAGATCAATCGCAATCCGAACTCGTCGGTCTTTCAGGCCGGCGGCGCGGACGCGATCGACAACTTCGCCACCGACGACTGGGGCGCTTCCCGCGTTAATTGGAACGAGACTTCGCTTCAATTGACCGCCGCCGAAGCGGAAGCCGTCGCTTCATCGGGCAAATCGGCCAATGAACTGATGGAGGAAGCTCGCGCAGCCCTCGACGCCGGTCAATTTGATCAGGCGCGTGCGAAAGCGTTGGAGGCCTCGAAGCTCAAGACGACGTGGGGTCTGTTCGAACAACGTCCCGAACACCTCATTGCTGAAGTCAATCGCCGTTCGAATACGAGAACGATCGTCGCCAAAGACGTCGTAACCGGAGACGATGCGACGCGAAAAGCCCACGCCTTGCTGACTGCGGCTCGTCGCGATCTCGCCGCCGGCAACGTCGAAGGCGCCGTCGCGAAAGTGGGCGAAGCGGAAAAACTGCCGGCCACCTACGGTCTGTTCGATGAACGACCCGATTTGCTCAAACGCGAAATCGCTCAAGCCGAGACCGCGCAAAAGCAGGTGATCGTTGCCGACAATAACACGTCCAATCAGGGCAAGTCGAAAGCGACGGAATTGCTCCGACAGGCTCGCCTCGATATGCAGGCCGGCCGCCTCGACTCCGCACTTGCGAAAGCCGATCAGGCCAAAAATCTCGGTGTGACTTACGGCGTATTTGACGACCGCCCTGAACTCATCGAAGGGGCCGTGGCTCAATTGGTGCAGCAGCAGCAGCGCGGTGTGATGGTTGCCGGAACCGGAAATCGGGGAGCGTCGCCGACATCGTCAGGGAATGCATCGTCACGAAATCCTTCCGCTCCGCGGTCGAATCCTACCGGAGCGTCGAGTCCGGAAAAGGCGCGAGCCGTCGCGTTGCTGAACCAAGCCAAAGAAGCCTTTCGAGCCGGTGATATCGACCAGGCACGGCGCTATGCCAGCGCCGCGGCGAAGTACGATGTGACTTACGGTGTTCTCGAGGATCGTCCCGAGCGTCTGCTGGCCCAACTCGGACCCGTTCCGAATGAAGGGCTGACGCCGGAGCGTGGTTCGTCGCCGACTCAAATTGCCGAGTCGAATCGAAACGGTAACGACCTGTTCGCCCCCGGCTTCCGGGGCGGGAACGGTACGAATGAAACTCCCACGATTGCCGCAGCCGGCACTCAGGGTGATGACTCGGTTTGGGGGAACCCGAACGGTGGTCGTGCCGGACGCGTCGGGCTGACCGAAGCATCCGACCCGACGGCTGGTGGCATCGTCACGGCCGATCAGCGAGGATTCTCGGGAAGCACGCACTCGCCGGACGGCGGAGCGCCGCACCTGCTGGCTTCGAACGGTCCGGACGCTTCAGACCTGTACGCCTACGGTACTCAGATGTTGTCGGCAGGCGATCGGGAAGCGGCTTACACGGCCTTCCGCGAAGCCTTCGAAACCAAGCAGCAACTCGATCCGTTCCGTCAGCGGCAATTGCAGAACTATCTGCGAGAGCTTGCCCCGCGGAATGAAAACATTCGCCTGACTTCGGCGCAGGAAGGCGGGGATCCGCTTGATCCCGGCACGAATCGCCTGCGAGCCGCTCAGGGCCGGGAAGCGGCTCAGTACGATCGTCTGCGGACGGAAGTTCTGAACGCAATCTTCCGCGCTGAGCGACTTCGCGAGATTAACCCGGACGAAGCGACGGCCATTTTGGACCGTACGTCCGAATCGGTGAGTCAGTCCTCGGTGAAAGAGGAAGCCAAGCAGCCGCTGCTCCGGCAGCTCGGCCGCAGCCGCGAATCGATCGATTCCTACGCCAAGCAGATGAAGCCGCGGATCGATCAGAAACGTAGAAACGAAGAGGTCCTCGAAGGCAACGCCCAGCGTCGCAACGCACTCATCGTGCGGGAACGCGAACTGGCACGCATGGTCGAAGACTTCAACGAAATGATGGAGCAGCGACGGTTCGCCGAAGCGGTTGTTCTGGCCAAGCAGGCCAAAGAACTCGATCCGGAAAACCCGGCTGTCGTTTCGATGGTTTGGAAGAGTGAGTTCGCCTACGCGAACTTTGAGAACGATCGAATTCGACAAGGGAAGGCCGACAACGTTCTGCGAGTTCTGCGTGAAGTTGACGAGGGTGCCATGGGCATGACCGGGGAAATCGAATTCCCCGAAATCTCGAAGTGGGAAGAGCTGACGCGCAACCGCAGCAAGTACGGTGCGGACAACAAAGTTCGGACCCAGGAAGAGTTGCGAATCGAGCGGAGTCTCGAGCGTCAGGTCACGCTGAACTTTGACAACGAGCCGCTCAAGAACGTCGTGGAACACCTCGCGGTGCTTGCCGACGTCAACATCGTGCTCGATCAGATGGGACTCGACGAGGTCGGCATCACGACCGACACGCCGGTCAACATTCACGTTTCAGGCATCCGACTTAAGAGTGCTCTGAACATTCTGCTTGAACCGCTGCAGCTCGGATATCTCGTCGAGGATGAAGTCCTCAAGATTACGAGCTACCTGCGGAAGCAAGGGAAATTCGTCGTCCGCACCTATCCGGTGGCCGACCTCGTCGTTCCGATTCAAAACTTTGTCGCCCCGGGCGGCACGGCCATGAACTCCAACGGCACGGGCTACTCCGGCTCGCCGATGGGGGGCGGCTCTTATAGCGTTCCCTCGTTTGCCCAACCGCAAGTGGGGCAGGGCTTCATGCAGATCGGGGCGGACGTCCCGCAGTTCGGGCCGGGAGCTTCTTCCGGCTTCGGCGGACCGCGGGCCACCGCGGGCAATCAGAATGTCGACTTCGACAGTCTTGAAGAGTTGATCGTGATGACGATCTCTCCGGAGACGTGGGCCGAAGTGAACGGAAACGGATCGATCCGGCCGTTCGAAACGACCCTGTCGCTGGTCATTCGCCAGACGGAAACCGTTCACGAAGAAATTCGCGACCTGCTTCAGCAATTGCGACGTCTGCAGGACCTGCAGGTAACGGTCGAAGTGCGGTTCATCACCGTGTCGGATGAATTCTTCGAGGTCATCGGTATCGACTTCGACTTCGACATTCAGGACACGATCGGTGGCCCGGATGACGGCCTCGAATTCGGTGAAATCGACGGTTCGGCAGCCACGCCGGGCACCTTCTTTAATGATCCTCCCGGACGCGACCTGCGGGACCGGGATGCCTATCGGAAGGGAACGGTGGTCGGTCTGTCGGCACCGGGAACGTTTACGTCCGACCTGGACGTTGCCGTTCAGCAGGGTTCGTTCGCGGTCGGCGTGCCTGACTTCGGAGGATTCGACCCGGCCGTCGGTGCTCAGTTGGGCTTCGCCGTGCTGAGCGATATCGAAGCGTTCTTCTTCATTCAGGCTGCTCAGGGCAGCGAACGGTCGAACTTGATGTTCGCCCCGAAGGTAACGCTCTTCAACGGACAGCAGGCGACGGTTCAGAACACCGTGCAGCGGCCGTTTGTGACGAGTTTGATCCCGACGGTCGGATTCTTCAGCGTCGGATTCACACCGCAGATTACCGTGCTCAGTGAAGGGGTGACCCTCTCGGTGCAGGCGGTGATCAGCGCGGATCGTCGATTCGTCCGACTAACGGTCATCCCGGCGTTCACCAACATTACTGACGTCGCGACGTTCTCGTTCGCCAGCGGTGGTGCCGGCGGTATCGCCGGTGCAGCCGGTGCAGCCGGCGGTGGTGTGGCTGGTGCCGCAGGCGGTGCGGCAGGTGGCTTCGGTGGTGCGGCCGGTGCCGGTGGATTGGGAGGTGCTGGCGGCTTCGGCGGTGGTGCCGGTGGATTCGCTGGCGGTGCCGGTGGTGCCCTTGGTATCGCAGGGATCGGGGGCGGCATGTCCGCCCGAAGCAGTCTGCTCCACGCACTACCGACGCAGACGGCCGGAACGGCTGGAACGGCAGGTACTGCGGGAACGGCTGGAACGGCAGGAACCGCAGGGACCGCAGGAACCGCAGGTACGGCGGGAACGGCCGGAACGGCTGGCGTGGCCGGTGCCGGTGCCGCTGGTGCGGTCGGCGGCGGTACGACGCTGACGGTTCAGCAGCCGATCTTTGAAATCGTGAACGTCACGACGACGGTCAGCGTGCCGGACGGTGGTACGGTGCTGCTCGGCGGGATCAAGCGGCTTCGCGAGTCCCGCAATAGTGCCGGTGTGCCGATCCTGAACAAGCTGCCTTACATCAGCCGCCTGTTCAAGAACACGGGCCTCGGTCGCCAGACCGAAAGCCTGATGCTCATGGTTACGCCGCGGATCATCATTCAGGAAGAAGAGGAAGAACTCCTCGGCATTCCACTGTAAGGATTGATCCGAGTATTGACGCGATAAGCCCACGGGGTGCAACCCGTGGGCTTTTTTGTGCGCGGAGAGATCAGCTCAATCGCTCGTCTTGCCGTCTCGGCTGAATTTCTGGCTGAGAAAGACTTTCAGAAACGCCCAGCTCTGCTCGTCGGCCCGCTCATCGTATTTCAAGCCATCTATGCCGTGGCTGTCAGCCGACGGGTTGGTGAAGCTGTGACGCGCTCCGGCAAATTCCACGAACGAATAGGGTTTGTCCGCTTCGTCGAGCGCAGACCGAAAGCCACGAATCGTCTCAGCCGTGATGAAGCCGTCCTCGGCTCCGTGGCAGATCAACATGTCCGCGCGAACTTGTTCGGCGTCGGCGTCGGATGCGATGGGTAAAGCGCCGTGAAAGCTGGCCACGCCCTTGAGATCAGTCCCGGCGTAAGCCAGTTGCAGCACGGTCGCGCCACCGAAGCAGTAGCCGATCGCGGCGAGCCTCTCCGGATCGACGACCGGCTGAGACTTTAGAACTTCGAGTCCGGCCAAGGCGCGACTCCGCCACGACTCGACATTCTGCCGAACCTGTCCGGCCCATTCGCCCGCCTGCTTGGGGTGCTCGGTGATCTTGCCTTCGCCGTACATGTCGAGTGCGAAGGCGGCGTAGCCGAGTTTCGCGAGCATTTCGGTCCGGCGTTTGGCGTATTCGTTCAGCCCCCACCATTCATGGACCACGAGCACGCCCGGCCGCGGACCTTCGACGGTATCGTCATAGGTGAGGAAGCCTTTGAGCGGCGTGCCGTCGTGCTCGTATTCAATAGTTTTCGTCACGATTTCGGCCGGCGCTTCAGTGCTGATGGCAATCAAGCCAAGGACGGTGATCGTCGCAGTCGCGATTGAGACAACGGGACGCATGGTTGTTACTCGTTCAAGCTTTGTTGGTTAAGAGATAGAGATAGCGAGCGGATCAGAATCGCCGGAGTTTATGATCCGATATTGCCCGTCAATGTCGCCTTGAGTTTTCCGGTCGCGCGGCAATCGGTTGGGAGGTTCACGCGCAGGTACAGCGGCCCGCTCTCCGGTGGTGAAATCGAAGCATCGGCGCCGATCACAAATGGCTCCGGTGGTCCGCCGTTCTTATTGCCACCGCGGCGGTTCCCCGAGGGACGCCGACCGGAAGCGGCCTGCGGCGCCGGTGCGACAATTCCCATCAAGCGACCGAATGCGATGCCGTCGTAAAGTCCGGTTGCCGGGTCATCGCTCGTCGGGGGGCCGTCTCCGGAGATCAACTTCGAGTAGACGATGCGGTAATCGCCGGTGACGGAAATCCGGAACGGCTTCCCTTTCTGCACGTTGGTGATTGGGCCGACCCAACCGCGGCTGACGTCAATCTCGGTGGTGACTTCGTTCGCCGAGAGGCGTCGTTCTTCGATCTCTTTGATCTTTTCGCGGGCTTGGACGAGGTCAGGCCGCACATCGAGAATCCGCCGCAGCATAACGATGGCTTTGTCATTTTCTCCGGATCGTTCGTATTCCTCGGCGAGCAGACCGGTCTCGCGAACGAACTCGTCCCGAATTTGCTCGGCCTTGTTGTCCAATTGTTTGGTGCTGCCGCGCGGCGGTTGAGCGAATACCGCGCAGTTCAAGCCGATAAAGATCAATGCGACCGACAGCCCCCGGATCAGTCCTCGTCTCAGTGCGCCTTCCCGAGGTCGCCCAAAGGTTTGTTGGAGATTCATCACTTCCTCGTCGCTGGCGTTGGATTATTCATACTTGGGAAACGCAGACGCTGCTGAAATTAATCGACCGGTCATCAAACTTGGCAGATCATTCGATCGCATCGATCGACCGGCATCAAACGAACAGGGATGAACCCGCGGAATCGATACTGTGCCCGCAGTCCGAAACGCGTCGATGCCGAACTTACGGTATCTCGTAGGCATACGCGCTGGCGAACCTTGATGGAACGATCCTATACTGTCTGTGTCAACTCGGTCGGGGGAATACCTGCGGGCGAGGCGACTGAAACTCCAAAATGTCCTGCCACGGCATCGAACTACTGCCGGGCCGGATCCTCACCAATCTTCCGCAGCCAGTGTGATCCGATGAAGTACTTTTGCGCTCCCGGAGTCTTGGGCCTTGTCGGCTCGTTCGGCCTGTGCGTTGCCCTGCTAATCGGCCATTCGTCGCCGCTGGTCGCCGACGATGCCAAGGAAGTCTCGCCCGACTGGGTTTGGGCGGGCAGCGAGCCGGCCGCGGGCGAAACGATCGTGGCCCGCGAGGTGTTCGACATCAACAGCGTGGTGACGAACGCGGAATTATCGGTCGCGGGCGATGACCACATCCGCGTGTTCCTCAACGGCGAGGAACTGGTCCGCAGCGACGATTGGAGGAAGCCGGTATTCGAAGATGTTCGATACCACCTGCGTGACGGCAAGAACGTGTTGGCGATCTACGTCAAGAACGACAGCGGTCCCGCCGGCGTCATCTTTGAGTTGAAGGGGCGGTACTACAAAAAACAAGGAGATTTTCACGTTGTCTCAGGCGAGGAGACCGAGGTTCTGAAGTCGCCGAAAGACTTCGGCTGGGCCAAAGACGGATACAAACCCGCAGCCGGCCAGTGGAAGGCTGCGACCTCGCTCGGGGCCCTCGGCGCTGAACCATGGGGCGATATCCCTCTCGGTCAAAAGCCTCCGGAGGACGCGGCGACACCGGTTTCCGACATCGACGTGCCGAAGGGTTTCGCCGTCGACCTTGTCTACTCAGTGCCGAAGGGGGACCAAGGTTCGTGGGTTGCACTCACGCCCGATGACCGTGGCGGACTAATCGCGTCAGACCAATACGGCAGTCTTTATCGGGTCACTCCCGCTCCGATCGGCAAACCGACGTCCGATACGAAGGTCACGAAGATCCCGGTTAATGTCGGCAGCGCACAGGGGTTGCTCGTCGCGTACGGCGGGTTGTATGTGGTTAGAAACGGGAACTCGGGGCTGTTCAAGGTCACCGATTCCGACGGGGACGGTGAGTATGACTCGGCTAAAAAGTTGACGGACTTCGATGGCGGCGGCGAGCACGGTCCGCACGCGATTCGCAAAGGACCCGATGGTCGGCTGTGGGTCATCGCGGGCAATCACACTTCCGTCCCAACCCCAGTAGCAGCCGATTCACCGCACAACAATTTTGAAGAAGACCTGTTGCTACCGCGCAATCCCGACGGACGGGGGCACGCGACCGGTCGGATGGCACCGGGAGGATGGATTGCTCACACCGATCCGGAAGCGACCGAGTGGGTGCTGCACTGTGCGGGATATCGAAACCCCTATGACATCGCCTTCAACCGCGACGGTGAACTCTTCACCTTCGACGCCGATATGGAATGGGATACCGGGACGCCTTGGTATCGGCCGACGCGGGTCAACCATGCGATCTCCGGGGCCGAGTTCGGTTGGCGGTTCGGGACCGGCAAGTGGCCCGAGTACTACCCGGACAGCTTTGGCAGCGTCGTCGATATTGGTCTGGGTTCACCGACCGGGATCGAGTTCGGCTATGACGCCAAGTTCCCGGCGAAATATCGCGAAGCGCTCTATATCAACGACTGGACCTACGGCAAGATTTACGCCGTGCACATGAAGCCGGACGGAGCGACTTACCGGGCCGACTTCGAAACGTTCGTCAAAGGGCGACCGCTGCCGGTGACCGATGCGGTCGTCAATCCGGCTGACGGGGCGTTTTACTTCGCAATCGGCGGGCGGCGGGCTCAGTCCGGCCTGTACCGTGTGCGGTATGTCGGCGATGAGTCGACAGCGCCGACGCAAATGGCGGAGAACCCGCGGGCCGAGAAAGCTCGTATGTTGCGACACAAGATCGAAGAGTATCACCGCACGAGCAATCCGCAGGCGGTCGAGTTCCTGTGGCCGCACCTCAACAGCTACGACCGGGCCATTCGCTATGCCGCCCGAGTCGCGATTGAAAATCAGCCGCTTGCAGCTTGGAAAAAACGGGCGTTGGCCGAGGAGAACACGAACGGACGCATTCAGGCGATGGTTGCATTGGCTCGCACGGCCGGCGATGAGATGCAGGCTGACGTGATCGCCAGCTTGAACGAACTGCCGCTCAAACGCCTTTCCGAAGAGCAAATGCTCGACGCGCTGCGGGCGTACCAACTCGCGTTCATCCGCCTCGGCGGCAAGCAGGACGATGGAGTCGTTCAATCGGTGGTCGATCGGCTCGCTCCGTTCGTGCCGCATCCGAACAACTTCGTCAGTCGGGAATTGACGAAGCTGCTCGTCTATCTGGAGGCTCCGATCATCATCGAAAAATCGATGGAGCGATTGGAACAGGCTCAGACGCAGCAGGAGCAGATGTTTTACATCTTCGTGCTGCGAAACATGAAAACCGGTTGGACGCCGGAACTGAGGAAGGCGTACTTCAGTTGGATCAATCTCGCGAGCCAGAAGTATCGCGGCGGTGCGAGCTTCCAGAAATTCGTGGAGCAGATCCGCGACGACGCGGTCGCTCATATGAGCGAAGATGAAAAGGAAGCTTTGGCCGATGTGATCTCCGGCGAGTCGAGCGTCGAGGTCGTACAAATCGAAACGAGTCGACAGTTTGTGCAGAACTGGCAACTCGACGACTTCGAAGGTCAGCTCGATCGCGTCGAATCGGGGCGGTCCTTCGAGAACGGCAAAGCGGCGTACGAGGCAGCACAGTGCGCGAAGTGCCACCGCTTTCGCGGGGTCGGCGGCGACACCGGCCCGGACATCACCGGTGTCGGCGGCCGCTTCAATCCGCAGTATTTGCTGGAGTCGGTCGTCGCGCCGTCGAAGGCGATTTCCGACCAGTACAAGAATGAAACGATCGTCACGATCAACGGTGAAGTCCTGGCCGGACGGGTCATTCAGGATGAGCCGGACTACATCATGATTCGGACTGACCCGTTCGCTCGCGAACTAACCAAGGTCATGAAAGACGACATCGACGAGCGGTTCCTCTCGGAGCAATCGGAGATGCCCAAGAGCCTGATTAATGTCCTCTCGAAAGAAGAGATTTTCGACCTGATCGCGTATCTCCGCAGCGGCGGCGATCCGGACGATCGGGCGTTCGACGCAGGGGATTAACGCCGATATTGATTGAAGGTTTTCAGGCGGCGTGCCACGGTGCGCCGCCGCTTTTCTAGGGTCTTAGGTTCGTTGCGATGCTCCGCACGATTGAGCGGCTCTCGGTCTTCTACAATTGGGGCCCGGCCGTTCCTTTTCCTGCCGCCCGGGTTGCTGAAGCGGCTGACGTCTGGCTGACCGCCGAAGTTGGAGTCGAGCTGCACGCGGCGTTCTACGAATGCCCCGACGAATACCGGCGACTTCCGGCGGAGCAGTCACCGGTCGTTTTGTTCTTTCATGGGAATGCCGGCTCGATTCGCCGCTGGCGGCATATCGGAAGCCGCTGGCAGGACGCACTCGGAGCCGACGTTCTGGTACTTGATTATCGCGGATACGGTCGAAGCTCGGGCACGCCGACCGAGGCGGGGCTCTATATCGACGCCCGCGCGGCCTATGAGTACTTAACGCAGGATCGGGCCGTCGACCCGGAGCGGATAGTGATCGTCGGGCAATCACTGGGCGGCGGCGTTGCGGTGAATCTGGCCCACGATTCGGCGCATGCGGCACTTGTGCTGGAGAGCACATTCACCCGTCTCACCGAGGTGCCTTCCGCACGCCTGCCCTGGTTGCCGACCGAGCGCTGGATGCGAAACCGGTTTGGCTCGATCGATCTCCTATCGCAATACCTTAAGCCTTTGTTCGTATCGCATGGCGATCGCGATTGGTTGATTCCCTATGCTCATGCCGAGCGTTTGGTCGAAGCGACGGCCGGGCCGGTCGAGTTCATGACGCTCCCCGGAATGAATCATTCGGACCGCCGACCGCCGGAATACAACGAACGCGTTCGCCGATTCCTCGCCGAGCACCTTCCGCAATTTCGGGGACTTGGCGAATCGGACGACTGAATTTTTGCTGGAAGCCGAAGCTCTCTTGGCATCCCCCCGCAAATTTGCGGGTGGGGGAAAGCCCCTTTTCCCAGCGGGGCGCCCTGGACGACGCCGGAGTCGATATACTTCCTCACGATCGCACTAATCACGAAACTAACGTGTTGATTTCGTCGACTGAGAGTTGCGTGGCGATTCAAATCTACCCGGCAGCAGCGTAGATATCGTTCCTTAAACACTGATGTGCTGCGAGAGAAAAATTGAATTCCGTTGCCGAAGGTCTCGATTCAACGTCCCGCGCGGATGTCATGTCCGCGATGCGG
This sequence comes from Stratiformator vulcanicus, assembly GCF_007744515.1. Classification (NCBI taxonomy): domain Bacteria; kingdom Pseudomonadati; phylum Planctomycetota; class Planctomycetia; order Planctomycetales; family Planctomycetaceae; genus Stratiformator; species Stratiformator vulcanicus. The sequence continues at coordinate 5,030,737 of NZ_CP036268.1, read as the reverse complement.
TCGGGCACGAGAGATCTGCATGAACGGATTGAACAACGGATTCGGCCGGCGGAGGCGCTTGGCGACATTGACAGCTATCGTCGGCTGTTAGAGCGGTATGCTGCCTACTATCGATGCTTCGAAGAAATCGTGCGGCGGGATCGCTTCATCGTCCGGGAATTCGGCTCGGAGCGGCTGGAGAAGTCGAAATGGCTTCGCAATGATCTGCGAGAATTGAATGAAGCGGTTCCGGTGGTGGGCGATCAGAGAAGCTCTGCCGAAGAACTCACGCTCCCCGATTTCCCAACGCGGTCGCACTTGATCGGCGGGATGTATGTCCTCGAGGGTGCGACGTTGGGAGGGCAAGTACTGCTGAGGCGGTACGGTCCGCCGCGTGGTCTGCCGGAAGGGGCGGCGGTTCGATTCTTCGAAGGATATCGTGACGCCACCGGCATGATGTGGCAGGCATTTTCTCAAACGGCTTGCCGGCTAGTCGAAGCCGAAGCGGAAATCGCCGCGGCGGTCGATTCGGCCCGCGCGACTTTTTCGAGCTTCGGTGACTGGGTCGTACCGAATCAATTGGTCACGCAGCAGTGAGCGAATACGCGACAAAATTGGTCGGGCCGACCGAGTTCACGGAGGGATGTGATCGGGAACCGATTCAGTTTCTCGGTCGGGTGCAATCTCACGGCTTGTTGATGGCCCTCGACGCGGGCGATCTGCAGATCGTCCGGGTCTCGGATAATTCGGAACGACTCATCGGGATCCGGCCGGAGGACTTGCTCGGTCAATCCGCCCCGAGTGTGTTCTCCGGCGAGTTCCGCGATGTGATCGAGTCCTGCTTGCACGACTTGTCTGCCGGAAAGAACAACCCGCTTCGACTCGATATCGCCGTCCGCGGTGAGAGCGTGACATTCGACGGCGTCGTCCACCGGACCGGCGATTGCGTCATTGTCGAGTTGGAAAACCCGAGGACCGAGGCTCATGCCCGCAGCCCGCGTGGACGAGTGATCGATCAGCACTTCGAATTTGTTCGCGGAACTCTTGCGGACGTGGCGCAATTGAGCGATCTCGATGAGATCGGGCAACAAATCACTCGGGCGGTCCGCGGTTACACCGGTTTCGACCGGGTCATGCTTTATCGGTTCGAAGAGGATGAACACGGGGTCGTGATCGGCGAAGATCGCCCTGAGGAGATGGAGCCTTTCCTCGGGCTGCACTACCCGGCGTCGGACGTCCCTCAACAGGCCCGGAAGCTCTATTGCCGCAGTTTATTGCGGCTGATCGTCGACGTGGACGACCCCGGATCACCGGTGGTCGCCTCCGACGATCGGCAAGCTCGCGTCCCGCTTGACCTCTCTCACGCGGTGCTTCGCAGCGTTTCCGAAACACACATCGAATATCTGCGCAACATGGACGTCGGAGCGTCGATGTCGATTTCCCTGGTTCAAGGGGGGCGGCTGTGGGGGCTGATTGCGTGTCATCACCGCGGCCCTCGGTTCGTCTCTTACGAACGTCGGGCAGCCTGTGAGATGCTGGGCGCTGTCGTCATGGGGCAGATCACCGCGGCCGAGCAGGCCATTGCCGAACGGCGGCGAGCTGCCGCGAATGCCGATTGCGCGAAAATCGTTCAGGCGGCGGCAACGCGTGCCTCGATCAGCGACGCGCTTGTGGAATACGAGCGGCCATTTCTCTCGCTGGTTGAGGCGACCGGTGCGGCGGTCTTTATAGGCGGGACAACCCGGCTGCTGGGCACGACGCCCGAACTTAAGAACGTCACGCGTATCCTTGACGAGATCGAAAATTCTGTCGGCGGGCCGATCAGTCGTCTTGAGCGAGTCGCTGAACTCTCCGCCGATTTCAGCCAATTCAGTAAGAATTGCTGCGGCGTGCTGGCAATGCGATTCGTCAATGGCGACGCCATCCTGTTCTTTCGCCCTGAGACGGTTCGAACGATCAAATGGGCTGGCAATCCCTACCGGGAAGTCGAGGACCGACCCGCATCGGTAAGCGAATCGGACTCCCCGCTTGATCGCCTTTCGCCAAGGAATTCATTCGCGATATTCGCAGAGTCGGTCCGTGGGCGATCGGTCCCCTGGACCGAGGCAAATCTGGAAGTCGCCGAGTTACTGAAATCGTCGATCGAATCGCTCCTGGGGCGGCGCGCTGATGAAGTGTCGCAGCTTCAGCGCCGACTCGTGTCGACGAACGACGAGATCACTCAATTGATCGCAGCCGTTTCCCACGACCTCAAAGGGCCGCTTGTGACGTGCCGGGGCTTCATCGGGTTGATGGCGGATGACCTCGAGAGCGGAAAGATGGACGACGTCCGAGACTCGGCCACCCGTATTGATCAGGCTGCGGCGCAGATGAATCGGGCCATCGATGATTTGCTGAGTTTCAGTCGTCTGGAGCAGGTGGCACGCTCACGCAGCCGGGTCGAAGGAGACCAGATCAGACGCTATGTCCTCGACCGGTATGAGTCACAGTGTCGTGATAAAGGAGTGAATCTGGAGGTCGACGAACTATCGTCGGCGTGGGCAGACTTCGACGGATTGTGCCGGGTGCTCGATAATCTGATCGGTAACGCCCTCAAATATGGCTGCGGCAGTGAGGCACCGAAGGTCACGGTCGGCGGATCGTCAGAGGCCGATGAATCTCGATATTTCGTGTCCGACAATGGTGCTGGAATCGCTGAACGGGACCATGATCGCGTCTTCCAATTTTTTCAGCGAGGTCACAGCGACGGCGAGGGCAGCGGCATCGGGCTTGCCTCCGTTCGGAAGATTATGCAGCACCACGGGGGGCGGGCCTGGGTCGAGTCAGCCCCCGGCGAAGGGGCGACCTTCCATTTTGCCTTTCCTGAGTCAGAAATAAAAAAATAGTGGTTTCTACGAGGTTGATAATAGTCGACTGATTGATTTACGCGTAAAATCGTCCCATCGGTTGCGCTGTTCGAAGGAAAGCCGCTTGAAAAGGGTTAGGTGGGACAACGAGCGATGGGTCGCGTTTTGCTGGTCGAGAACGACGACGGGCACGCCATACTTTTTGAGCGAATTGCTCGAAAGGTCGATCCGAATTTGGCGATCGACCGCGTCTCTTCTTGTTTGGCCGTTGCCAGCTATGTCCAAGGCATCGAAGCCAGCAATCGGGGAAAGCCGAACTTTGTCGTCCTTGACTGGAATCTCACCGGCGAAACCGGGGACGTGGTTTTGCGGTATTTCAAGAATTTGCGAGGCTGGCACGGCGTGCCGGTCATCGTATTATCTTGTACGGAAGACCTGTCGGATCGACTCTTGGCCTACCAGGAGCGAGCCCGCGGTTTCGTTCTGAAGCCAACCGATTATGATCATTACACGCGTAAGGTGTCTGCGATTATTCGATTTTGGGGTTGCTATAATCGTTCGACCGACTGCGGCGTTGATTCCTCCAGCCACACGTTTCGTCCGCTGGCCGCCATCTGATCCTTTCGGAACCTGAGCAATTCGTGCCGTGAGCGAAACTCCCGACCGTCTCTCGGGCATCGTGTTGCTCGTCGAAGACGACGATCATCATGCCCGTCTGATCAAACGTTATCTCGACGATTTACAGTCGGCCGACGTGAAGGTTGAGCACGCAGCGACGTTCGGAGCGGCACGTGAGCGGTTGATCGACGGAGATATTACGCTGATCCTGTTGGATCTCGGTTTGCCCGATGCCGACCCCGATTACTTTCTACCCGTTCTGGCAGAAGACTATCCCGACGTCCCAATCGTGGTGCTGACGTCTCATGAAGACGTGCGGCTGGGAGCGGATATCGTCGATCAAGGCGCTGAGGATTACCTTGTCAAATCGGAACTGACCAGGGCCCTGCTGGAGCGAAGTTTACGCTACGCGATGGTTCGAAAAGCCAATCACGTCGCGCTTCAGAAGCAAGCCCGCGATTTAGAACGCCGCAACGAAGAGTTACGAGGGTTCGCGCACACGCTGGCTCACGAAGTCCGCAACCCCCTCTCGATCATTTCCGGATGCTTACAATACATCTGTTCGCCCGGCGTCGAAAATCTCAATGGTCGAACGACGGCACTGATTGAGGCGGCTTCCCGATCGGTCACCAATCTCGACGAACTGATCAACGAGTTATTGCAGTTTTCGCGGGCTTCGCAGTCGATTCCCTTCGAAGAGGTCGACCTCTCGGAGACATTTCAGGCTGCCTGGGAATCCGTTCGCCATCGGGCGACCTCGGCGGGGGTGAGCATTTCGCATGACCCATTACCGGTCGTGCGAGGTCGGCCCGTCCAATTGCGGCAAGTTTTTGAAAATTTGCTTGGCAACGCCATCAAGTACGGCGGTAAGCCCACGCTGCACGTCCACGTCGGAACGGAGCATACTGACAAGGGCCCGGTCTTGTCGGTCACCGACGACGGAGTCGGGATCGAGCCTGAGTATCACGATAAATTATTCGATATGTTCTTCCGAGGTCCTGAACATGCCAAGGATTCCTCGATTTCAGGTACGGGAATCGGTTTGGCGTTCTGCCGACGTGTGATCGAGCAGCATGGCGGACAGATTTGGGTCGAATCAATCCCCGGCACGAACACGACCTTTCATTTCTCGCTCCCCGCGGTCGATGATGACCGTGGGACTTCGGAAACACAGGACGAGTATCTGCTTGCACCGTCCGCTTGACGCCGCCTTTAGATCAGATTTCCGATGTCGTCGCCTGTCTCATTTCTGGTGTTCGACGTCGAAACCGTCGGCGACGGTGATTTGATCGCTCGGGTTCGATATCCGAACGAAGAACTCACATCCGCCGAAGCTCTGCGCCGGCACCGCGACGAGCTGATCGAACAGACCGGCAAAGATGTTCTGCCCCCGACGTTCGTCGTGCCGATTTCCGTCGCCGTGGCTAAGGTCGGTCGCGACTTTCGGCTCATCGACTTGGTCACGCTCGATGAACCGGAGTTCCGGGCATCGGCAATCACGCATGACTTCTGGAAGGGCTGGGAAGCCTATCGCCGCCCGACGTTCGTCACCTTTAACGGACGCGGTTACGACCTGCCGGTGATGGAGTTCGCGGCGTATCGCTACGGATTGAGCCTGCCCGCGTGGTTTAACGTCGACGGCCGCAGTTTTGAGCAACGCCGCAACCGCTATAACAACGCGGCGCACATCGACTTGATGGACTTGCTCTCGAACTTCGGCGCTGTGCGTCTGACAGGCGGATTAAATCTATTTGCCAACTTAATCGGCAAGCCGGGCAAGACCGGCATTGACGGCTCGCAGGTGCAGGATATGTATGACGCCGGCAAAGTCGCAGAGATCAATGACTACTGCCGCTGCGATGTGCTCGATTCGTATTTCGTATTCTTAAGGTCGCGCGTCTTAACGGGTCAGCTTCCCTTGGAAGACGAGCAAAAGATCGTCGATAAGACCCATGCGTGGCTCGATGAACGCAAGGACGACAGCGCCGCGTTCCGGCACTATCTGGAGCACTGGGGCGATTGGAAGTCTCGATCCGATGCGTCGGCAAGCGATAGTAGTTAACCGTCTTTGCTCAAAGCGGAAATGGCGCTGCGAAGATCGTCGATGAGTTCCGCCTGCATTGCCCTTTTGCAATCACCACCAGGTTGCCGCAAAATCGCCGATGGATGCCACGTCGACAGTGTTTGCGTGCAAATGTCACTCGTGACCATCTCGCCCCGCTGTCGCGTGATGCGAAATTCGCGTCCGATGACGGATTGGGCCGCCGTCGCGCCGAGACAAACGACTACGTCTGGCTTAACCACGCTCATTTCGGCATCGAGCCACGGTCGGCAGGCGGAAATTTCACGAGCGTTCGGTTTTTGATGCAGACGACGCTTCCCTCCAGAAATTAACTTGAACTTAAAGTGTTTCACCGTGTTGGTGATATAGATGTCGTCGCGATCAATCCCGGCCTCCGCAAGGCATTCGTCAAGCACCTTTCCCGCGGGGCCGATGAACGGTTGACCGGCTTGGTCCTCGATGTCACCGGGTTGTTCACCGATCAGAGCCAGGCGGGCGTTGGCGGGGCCTTTGCCGAAGACCGTTTGCGTGGCCGGTTCATGCAGATGACATCCCTCACAGCCTTCTGCGGCCGATCGCAACTCGTTAAGGCCGTCAAATTGGTCAGGAAAATAGAGGCGGGCTCCGCGATCGTTGCTGTCCGTCACTTCGACCATCCGCTCAGTACGCGTTTCGGCCTGTCGCAGAAGGTCCGGTATTAACTCAGTCTCCGGCATCGTCGGCCAGTGTCGCACCGGCATCTCGGCGATCATTGCCTTCACTTTGACCCGCGCGGGGTTAAAGATCGACGCGTAATAGGTCTTCCAAAGCTCTTCCAAATCATCACCCGCCGGTGCCTCCGATCGCGGGACACCGGGGCCGAAGGTCAATTGCGTTTGATCCCAATGCACCGACTCCGCCGGGGTCAGAATCGACCAATTCATCGGGCCGAATCGGCGTGAGAAGAACGGCGCGGTGAGCCGGACTATTTGATGATCGGGCCGGTGCCAGGCGATATAGTACTCGTCGCCATCTCGCTCCACCTTGCGGAAACGCACGAAGGCTTTCATCTTGTGCGCGTCCCGCCGAACCGCTTTTTCCATCATCTGCAATCGGCGGATATCGTCGTCGGTCGGGTCGCTCAGCAGGTGCGATTTCCCATGCGTCAACCGCCATAGCGTGCGGTAGAGCAGTTCCCAGCGAGCCGCATCGCGATGGCAGGCTGCGGTTTTTGCAAGCTCGAGAAACTTCGGCGGCACCTGATGCCGGGTCGCCTGCGATGTCGATGTCTCGGGCAACTCGTCAAACAACGAGGGTCCGCTGCCGTTCGTCCAACAGATTTCTTCAGGCGGGACATCGCAATTGAGTAGTTCTCGCGCAACCGGTCGCCAGTCGTCAAAGCACGAGACCGAACGAGCGATCATAGCTCACCCGTTGCGGCTCCGGATGCCGCGTCGAAGAGCGTCAGTTGCTTCAGCTTCGGCTCAAATCGCTTCGCCAGGTCGACCGAGTCGATCCAATCCGCGGCAGGATTGCGGTCAGACGTAATAATGAACGGCTTCGCCCGCTTGAGCGGCACCCGCAGTTTCTTAAGATCGCTCAGTCGCAATGATTTAAAACGTCGAATTTGCAGCACCCGTTTGACATTGCGGACGCCCAGCCCCGGCACGCGGAGCAGCATCTCACGGGATGCCTTGTTAATGTCAACGGGAAAGAGGCCGCGATGCCGGAGTGCCCACGCGGTCTTGGGATCGAGGTCAAGGCTGAGGTTCGGTTCTTCCGCAGTAGTGATTTCCTCGGCCTTAAACCCATAAAACCGCATCAGCCAATCGGCTTGGTAGAGGCGATGCTCTCGAATTAGTGGTGGTGCCTGACCGGGCAGCCGGGCATCGGCATGCGGGATCGGACTGAACGCCGAGAAATAGACCCGCTTGAGCCGATGTCGCGTGTAGAGGCGATTCGACGTGTCGAGAATGGATCGGTCGGGTGTGTCGGTCGCCCCGACAATCATTTGGGTGCTTTGGCCCGCTGGCGCGAATGTCGGCACCTGGAAGCCCTGCCGTCGATCGCTCTGTTCCGCATCTTTTCGCGTCTTAATTTCCGACATCGAGTCCTCGATGTCGGTCAGCTTTTTCTCCGGCGCGAGTTTCTTAATATCAGGTTCGGTCGGCAACTCGATATTGACGCTTAATCGATCGGCATGTCGGCCGGCCCGCTCGATCAATTCTTCGGATGCCCCGGGAATGGTCTTCAGATGGATGTAGCCGCGATAGCTGTGCTCCTGGCGCAGCTTGCGAGCGACCTCGGCCAATTGCTCCATCGTGTAGTCGGAGTTCTGGATGATCCCCGAGCTGAGGAACAGCCCTTCGATGTAGTTCCGTTTGTAGAACTCCAACGTGAGCGTGACGACCTCATCGACGGTGAACCGGGCGCGCTGAGTGTCACTGCTGATGCGGTTGACGCAGTACTGGCAGTCGAAAATGCAGTAGTTCGTCAGCAGGATTTTTAGCAGCGAAATGCAGCGACCATCGGGGGCATAGCTGTGGCAGATGCCCATGCCCTCGGTGCTGCCAAGCCCGGGGCGGTTATCCCGCGCTCCCTTGGCCCCGCTGCTGGCGCACGACGCATCATACTTCGCCGCGTCGGCGAGAATCGTGAGTTTCTCACGCAGATCGTATTTTGGCATCCGTGACGACGATGTGCGAGTCCTGTGGATGCGTTAGTATAGTCGCAGGGTCGAAATCGGAAAGTGGGAAACATCCAGAGAAAATCGTGGCCGAGAACCGCCCCCGCATTCTCATTATCGCCGGGCCAAATGGGGCTGGGAAAACGACGTTCGCGAAGGCGTATCTCGGAGGCGAGTTCCCGCCGGAGCGTTTCGTCAATGCGGACGAAATTGCGGCGAGCCTGCCCGATCCGGATAGCGAGGCGACGGCGATCCGAGCGGGAATCGCGATGTTGCAACGTCTCGACCAACTCGCCGAACAAGGAGTCAGCTTCGCGTTCGAGACAACCTTATCGGGCCGAACGTACGCTAAGCGGATCGTCGAATGGAAGGCGAACGGGTACCGTGTAGAACTCCTGTTTCTTACATTGAGCACGGTTGAAGAAGCCGTTCTACGCGTTCGACAACGGGTATTACACGGCGGTCACAATATCCCGGAAGAGACGATCCGCCGACGTTATCGCCGCGGCCTCGATAATTTCGACTATGTCTACAAAGGGCTTGTCGACTACTGGACGTTGTACGATAATTCAAAATACGCCAAGAGAAAGCTTGCGGAGGGCCCTGCTGATGAGTAATACGGCGGCTAAACGAACCACCCGGTCACCGGAGTTCCGAGCTTGGATCGCCGGTATTGAAAGGGGCTTGGACCAAGCCGCCAAAGATGCCCGGGAGCGGGCAATCCGCACGAAGACCGCGCTGGTCTACGAGCAAGACGGGCAACTGATCAAGGAGTACCCGCACTCCGGCGAGATTCACGTGATTCGTGCGGCTGACGAAGTAGACGGCACGGCCAACTAAAGCATGGCGTCGGAGCGATTTTCGAGCAGAGGGCTGAACTTAGCCCAAAGTTCGTCAGGATCGACTGTCGCCGGGGGGATCGGTTCTAAATCTAGTTCTTCGGCAAGCGACCGCAGGAATTCTTGCTGCTGGGCATCAACCTCTTCGCCGAACCACCAGCCCGCGGTTTCCGACTGCTCGTCTTCCAGATTGGCGAAGAAATCGAAGTATCCCCAATGCAGTCCGGCGCAGAGGAATTGCTTCAGGTTTTCGCCGACGAAAACGGGTTCCTCCTCTGAGGGAAACGAAAGCACGACGGGCGATTGCGCTGTGATCGTTCCGTCGATCGGGATCAGCGAATAGTGATCGCCGTCGCCTCCGGTCGAAGCGAAGCATACGGCGTTGAGCGGCGTGTTATCGTATCCGCTGTGACGGCGTGGCGGGCCGTCGAGGATCAGGCCGACGGGGCCCAGTCGCGCTCGGATCACCCGATCGGTCGGCGGCACCTGTTCGATGTCCGGTCCGCCCGCGGCCCACAGACGCTCCAGCAGCGGATGTTCCACCGGAAAGGGGCCGGTTCGCTCCAAATCAGCCAGAATCGCTTCGGCGTCACGAACGGTACACGGTGTCAGATAGGCTTCGAAGACCCTTTCAGCCGTCCCGCGAACGCCGGGGAAAAGTGCTTCCACACGCCCGAATGTCTCCGCTAACCGAGCCACTGCTTGCTTGCGTTTTCGCCCCTTGAAGCCGTCGGCTTTCCACGCCGAAGCGAGAGCTTCAGCAGCATCGCTGACGACGGCTAACTTCTCCTCGCGAAAGGCTGACTTTTCATCCATTACGTGACTCCTCCCGGCTGCGTCCTAAACTGCTGTCATGGGAAGTGTACTCGAACTCACCGATCGCGGTCTCCATTGCCCCGCGGGCGATTTTTACATCGACCCTTGGAAACCGGTCGCGCGAGCCGTGGTGACGCACGCCCATGCCGATCACGCGCGGCGGGGGCACGAGAAGTATCTGACGGCGACCGACGGCGAGCACGTGTTGCGGTCGCGAATGGGCCAGTCGGCGGTGATCGACACGCTCGATTACGGTGAGCGGCTGACGATGAACGGCGTCGACGTTTCGCTCCATCCTGCCGGGCATATCCTCGGATCGGCTCAGATTCGGATTGAGCATCGTGGCGAGGTTTGGTGCGTGAGCGGGGATTACAAGACCGACCCTGATCGTACTTGTGCGAACTTCGAGCCGGTTCGCTGTCATACCTTCATCACAGAGAGCACGTTTGGGTTGCCGATTTACCAGTGGCCGTCGCAGGTGTCGGTCTTCGAGCAGGTCGACGACTGGTGGCGGGCGAACCGAGATGCGGGAAAGGTAAGCGTGCTATTCGCCTACGCTCTTGGGAAGTCGCAGCGATTGCTGGCCGGAGTCGACCCGTCGATCGCACCCATTTATTGCCACGGAGCCGTGGAGATGTGCAATCGCGATTACCGCGCGACCGGCATTGAACTCCCTGAGACCGAGTATGCCGGTCGGGGCGAGCGGGGAAAGGATTGGCAGGGGGCCCTCGTGATCGCCCCGCCCAGCGCGCAGGGCACGCCGTGGCTGCGGAAATTCGGGAACGTCGCGACTGGGTTTGCGTCGGGGTGGATGCTCGTCCGCGGCCAGCGTCGACGGCGGGCGGTCGACCGCGGATTCGTCCTCAGCGATCACGTCGACTGGCCGAGCCTGTTCCATTCGATTGAAGCGACCGGAGCCGAACGCGTCTTCGCCACCCATGGCTCCCGCCGCGCCGTTGTCCGCCGCCTGCGGGAGCAAGGCTACGAGGCGGAGATGCTCGACACGTGGTGGGAAGGGGAGTCGGATGACGGGGAGACTGGTGAGACGGGCGATGGGAAGAGCGGGGGCGGCGAGTAGGTGGATGCTCCGCAAACAAGCCGCGCACGAAGTAAGCGGATATCGGAGAGGCATCCAGACTTGCTCGATCCGCTTACTACGTGCGCGGCTTGTGTGAGTGCAACGTTTTTACCGTATGATTAAATTGAAGTGATCTGAGGGCCAGATTTGGGGAGAAGACCTTGTCGATCGATGTCCAAGCACTTTTACCGCGCGAGGAATCCGCGACGGAGGTGCCGCCGCTGGTCAACGGCGATCACCTCACTCTGCCGGAGTTTCTGCGCCGTTACGAAGCGATGCCGGAATTGAAGAAGGCGGAACTTATTGATGGGAGGGTCTACATGGGATCGCCGGTAAGAACTGATCGTCATGGTGAGCCGCACTCAGATCTGATCGGCTGGCTGTCATTTTATAAGGCTTCGACACCGGGCGTCGGGACTGCCGACAATAGCACGGTGCTACTCGATATCGACAATAGTCCGCAGCCGGACGCCTCGCTGCGAATCAAGCCGGAGTACGGCGGGCAGACGCGAATGACGGAGAAGGGCTACATTCAAAATGCCCCGGAACTCGTGTGCGAAGTCGCGGCCAGTTCGGCGAGTTACGATCTGCATGAGAAGCTGCACGCTTACCGCCGCAGCGGCGTCAGAGAATATCTGGTGTGGATGACCCAGAGTCAGTCAATTGCTTGGTTCGTGCTTCGCGAGGGGAACTTCGAACAACTCGATCTCGATGATTCGGGTCGAATCGAAAGCGAGACGTTTCCCGGCCTCGTGCTTGACGTTCAGGCATTGGTCGAAGGTGACCTGAAGCAGGTTCTCGATGTGTTGGCCGAGGGCATGAAATCGGAAGCCCATCATGCTTTCGTTGATCGCCTCAAATCGCAAAGATCGACACACTCATAACAAGAGTGAATAAGCCGCGCACGCAGTAAGCGGATCGTTCGCGGCTCTCACATGACTGAACCCAAGCGGAGCCGGAAGCGTTGCCGTCGGCCATCGACGAACTGGAACACGTCGAAGTCGCCTCTCGCGACGAGTGGCGGCATTGGTTGGCAGAGCACCACGAACAATCCGAGAGCATTTGGCTCGTGACGTACCGGAAGGCGGTGCCGGAAAAATATCTGCCTTACGACGCGATCGTTGAAGAGGCCCTTTGCTTCGGGTGGATCGACAGCCGACCGGGCAAGGTCGATACCGAACGGACGAAACTCCTCATCTCGCCCCGGAAGCCGGGCAGCCCGTGGTCACGGCTCAACAAGCAACGCGTCGAGCGACTGGAGAGTGACGGCCTGATGACCCCGGCGGGCTGGGCAAAAATCGAGCAGGCAAAAGCCGACGGAAGCTGGACGGTCCTTGACGACGTTGAAGACCTTGTCATTCCTCCCGATCTGGCGAAGGCCCTGAAGCAGAATCGTTCGGCGAAACAGCACTTCGACGCCTTCCCCGATTCCGTCAAGAAGGGCATTCTGTGGTGGATCAAATCGGCCAAACGTTCCGCGACGCGGGAGAAGCGAATCGCCGAAACCGTCGCAAAGGCCGCGGAAAACGTGCGAGCCAATTATCCATAATGATTCACAAGCCGCGCACGAAGTAAGCGGATAACATGATGATTCACAAGCCGCGCACGTAGTAAGCGGATAGCGGGGAGGCATCCAGACTTGCTCGATCCGCTTACTTCGTGCGCGGCTTATAAGGGGAGCGTTGACGACGTCTGTTGCCTCGCCGATGCTCAATGACGTCAAGCACGCACTTCAACCGGATATTGATGCCGATGACTTCGATTCGCTCGCTCGCGCTGCTCTGTGTCTTTTCCGTCTCCTTTACCGCATCCGCCGATGACCGGCCGAACGTGATCCTGTTCATCGCGGACGACGTGAGTTGGAACGACTTCGGCTGCTACGGCAACGACGCGGCACGTACGCCCAACATCGATAGCCTCGCGTCGGGCGGCATGAGGTTCACCGACTTCTACCTCACGGCGAGCAGTTGCAGCCCGAGCCGCTGCAGCATCATCACGGGGCGTTATCCGCACAACAATGGCGAGGCGAGCGAACTGCATCGCCCGCTGCCGGAGTATCTCGTTAAGTTTCCGAAACTTCTGAAAGAGGCGGGCTATTACACTGCCTTATCGGGCAAAAACCACATGCCGCAAAATGGCGTCGACGACTCCGAGGTCTGGTCGACGAAGACCGGTGGCAAGACGAAGAACATGTCGGGTGGCGAAGCCGATTGGGTCGAGCTCACGGAGAATCGGCCGAAGGACCAGCCGTTCTTCTTCTGGTTTGCCGCGTATGACGCTCATCGCAATTGGGATGCTGATGTCCAATGGAAGCCCGACCTCTATGGGTCGAAGCACGATCCGACCGATGTGGTCGTCCCGCCGTATCTGGCCGACACGCCCGACACCCGGCAGGACCTCGCCTCGTATTACAACGAGATCACGCGCTTCGATTGGTTCATCGGACAGGTGCGGGATGAATTGCAGCGGCAGGGGGCGCTCGACAACACCCTGCTGATGGTCATGGCTGACAACGGTCGGCCGTTCCCCCGGGCCAAGACCCGCGTGCATGACAGCGGAATGAAGTCGGCGTTCGTCTCCCATTGGCCGAACGGGATCACGCAGCCCGGCTCGTCTTGCGACAGCCTCGTCAGCGCGATTGACATCTGCCCGACGGTCCTCGACCTCGCCGGTGTCGAAATTCCCGAACAGGTGCAGGGCGTCAGCTTCGATCAACTATTTGCGAATCCGGATGACGACCTCCGCAAGTATGCCTTCAGCGAGCATAACTGGCACGACTACGAAGCCCACGGCCGATCGGTCCGACGCGAGGACGGCTGGCTCTATATTCGCAATGCGCGTCCGCAATATGCGTGGCAGGGCCCGGCCGATTCCGTGCGCTCGCCGTCGCATCAGGACCTGCGGAAGAAACGGGACGCAGGTGAATTGAGCAAGGCCCAAGCGGACGTCTTCCTCGCTCCGCGGCCCGAGGAGGAGTTCTATCGCCCCGAGGACGCGACGCAAACGGATAATCTGGTCGACCGCTTCCGCCAAGGCGATGGAGACTCCGCAGCAGAGGGAATTCTTACAGAGCTACGCGAAGCTATGGATGCTTGGCAGTACGCGACAGGCGACACCATTCCCAAGAACTACTCTCAAGACTATTACGATCGCGAGACGGGCGGTCGAAAGCAGCCCACCGGCAAAGTTCCCTATGGCCGAGGGGACATCTACGGCGACCCCGCCGGTGCAGAACGCGAGGCCACGCGAATTAATAAAGCGGGCCCGAAGTAAAACATATGCATTGATCACAAGCCGCGCACGAAGTAAGCGGATCACGGGGAGGCATCCCGACTTGGAGGCCCCGCGACGTGCTCGATCCGCTTACTACGTGCGCGGCTTGTTGGGGAGATTCGCTCACGACGTGCGCGGATCGGCGAGTTTTAAGCGAAATCCCTTTCTGGCTCTGCGGGCTTGTGTGGATATCCCCGCTATAATCAGGCATGCGCCTGTTTGCCGAGCTGTTTACCCGTCTTGATGAGACGAATAAGACCTCCGCGAAACATGCTGCGCTCGTCGATTACTTTCGCAAAGCGGAACCCGAGGACGCCGCGTGGGCGGTGCATGTGCTGACGGGGCGGAAGCTGAAGCGGGTCATCAAGTCGGGTGATCTGCGGGCGGCGGCGATCGGAGCGGCGGGGGTCTCGGAATGGTTGTTCGAGGAGAGCTACGAAGTCGTCGGCGATCTCGCCGAGACGATCGCGCTCCTATTGCCCGAAGCGACCGTGTCGAGCGCTGAGCCGCTGCACGCCGTGATCGAGGACACGCTGCTGCCATTGAAGAAACTTTCACCCGAAGAGCAGGGCGAAATACTGTGGAGCAAGTGGTCTGGCCTGAACAGGGCAGAGCGATTCGTCTTCAATAAACTGCTGACCGGCTCCTTTCGCGTTGGCGTGCAGCAGCGATCGGTGACGAAGGCACTTGCTGAGGTCGCCGAGATCGATGTCGCCCTCGTTGCGCATCGCTTGATGGGCCAATGGGAGCCGACGCCGGAGTTCTTCCGGTCGCTCATCTCCACCGAAGACGATGGGGAACTTGAAGCGAGCCGGCCTTACCCGTTCTTCCTCGCCCATCCGTTGGAAGCGGAGCCGAGTTCGCTCGGCGAGGTGACGCAGTGGCAGGTCGAATGGAAATGGGACGGTATCCGAGCACAGATGATCCGCCGATCGGGGCAGAGTTTTCTGTGGTCGCGCGGTGAGGAGTTGCTGACCGAGCGGTTTCCCGACCTGCAGCCGGTGATCGAAGCGCTTCCCGACGGCACGGCCCTCGACGGCGAACTCGTCGCAATGAAGGAGGGCAACGTCTTGCCCTTCGGTGAGTTGCAGCGGCGGATCGGGCGGAAGACGCTCGGCAAGAAAATTCTTTCAGACGTGCCGGCGCATTTCATTGCATTCGATCTACTGGAGTGGGACGGGGCAGACGTTCGCACGTGGCCGATGGCAAAGAGGCGGGCGCGACTTGCGTCGCTCGTTGAGAGTTTAGAGATCAGAGGTGAGGGGGTTGAATCAACGTTGCCGTTGGAGGGGGCGGCGGACCGGGAGCGGTTGGCGATCTCGTTAAGCGAGGTTGTTCAATCGCCGTCTTGGGAAGATTTAGCCAAATTGCGGGAGACGAGTCGCGAGCGTCGTGCAGAAGGTTTGATGCTCAAGCGCAACGATTCCGAGT
This sequence comes from Stratiformator vulcanicus, assembly GCF_007744515.1. Lineage (NCBI taxonomy): Bacteria > Pseudomonadati > Planctomycetota > Planctomycetia > Planctomycetales > Planctomycetaceae > Stratiformator > Stratiformator vulcanicus. Next base: position 5,015,130 of record NZ_CP036268.1, on the reverse strand, counting down.
ACGGGGTCGGGCGGGTGCGGGGGCCGTGGTGGAAGTGGAAGATCGAGCCCTTCACGGTCGACGCGGTCATGATTTATGCCCAGCGCGGCCACGGTCGGCGGGCGAGCCTGTACAGCGATTACACCTTCGCCGCGTGGAATGAGGGAGAACTGGTCCCATTCGCCAAAGCCTATAGCGGATTGACCGACGAGGAGATCGGTAAGGTCGACCGGTGGATCCGCCGCAACACGATCGAACGCTTCGGCCCGGTCCGCAGTGTGAAACCGGAGCAAGTGTTTGAACTCGCTTTCGAAGACATCCGGCTGTCGAGTCGCCACAAGAGCGGCATCGCGGTTCGCTTCCCGCGGATCACGAAATGGCGGACGGACAAGAAAGCGGACGAGGCCGATGCGCTGGACGCAATTAAGAAATTGCTGCCTGACATTTAACTTGTGCACCCCTCACACAAGCCCGCAGCGCCAGCAAGGGATTTCGCTCCGAGAGGTTCCTCGACAAGCCGCGCACGAAGTAAGCGGATCAACCCGTGCGATATCCGCTTACTCCGTGCGCGGCTTGTATTCGTTAGCTTTTCCGACTCCGCTGGTTGCTCTTGCGGCTTTGCCGCCCGGACGGTGTCCGGGTCACACGACATCTTGACTTTTCCCTTGGATCCCTTGCTGGCGCTGCGGGCTTGTTTGCTCACTTCATCGGCGAAGCAGGGAGCGGGACCACACGAGCAGGATGATGAGGTAGATGACCACCGCCGGGACGGCGAGGCCTACGAGGGCCTCGCGATAACGGGGCAGGAAGTGGTAGGCGAGGCTGTACGCAGCCGGGGCGCCGAGGGCGAACCACACGCCGAGACCGGTGCGATTGGCCCGTCGGTTCTCTCGCTTGACGGTTTCGATGATCTTATCGCGGTCCTGATCGCCCAGCATGGGTGCCTCCAATGAAAGGGCGCCTATCATAACGAGTGATGTGCGCAGTCCGAGGTGACCCCGCTGTCTTCCGCCGAAACTCCTGCCAAGCTGACCAAAGCGTCGATCGAGCGCGCGAAACGTCGTGTGCGCGGTTGGTTTGGCGAGCGCGGTTGGAAGCCGTTTCCGTTTCAGCGCGAGACTTGGGACGCTTATCTCGCCGGCGAAAGCGGCCTCGTGCACGCGACGACGGGGACGGGAAAGACGCACGCGGCATGGTTCGGCCCGTTGATCGAATATCTCGCGGAGAGCAAGCGGGCGAAGGAAGAACACACAAGCCCGAAGCGCAAGCGAGGGACCAAAGCCAAAGAACTGCCGCTGAAAGTGTTGTGGATCACCCCGCTGCGGGCAATTTCCGCCGATACCGAACAGGCACTGCGGCAACCGCTTGATGCCCTCGCCATCCCATGGACGCTCGAGACTCGTACGGGAGACACCTCCGCCGCAATCCGCGCCCGGCAGAGGAAGCGGCTGCCGACGGCTTTGATCACAACGCCCGAGAGCCTGTGCCTGCTGCTGACGCGCGACGACGCGGAAGAGCGGTTTGCGGACCTCCGTTGCGTGATCGTCGACGAATGGCACGAGCTCCTCTCAACAAAGCGAGGTTCGCAGACCGAACTCGCACTCGCCCGCCTGCGCCGCTGGCGGCCCGACCTCCGCATCTGGGGCCTCAGCGCCACACTCGGTAACCTCGACGAAGCAATGGCGGCGCTGCTATCGCAGCGAGGTGAGAGGTTAGAGGTGAGAGGTGAGGGTCCGGATACGAACGCGTCACTCACCTCTCACCACTCACCTCTCACCCAGCCGCGCCAGTGGCTCATCTCCGCGACGACCCGAAAGGTGCTTGCCATTGAAACGCTGATCCCCGAGACGATGGAGCGGTTTCCCTGGGCGGGGCATCTTGGGATTCGGCAGCTACCGATGGTGATCGAGGCGATCGAGCGGGCGAACTCATCGATCTTGTTCACCAACACGCGATCGCAGACGGAGATTTGGTATCAGTCGATCCTGAAGCAGCGGCCCGATTGGGCGGGACTGATCGCACTGCATCACGGATCGATCGCACAACAGACGCGGCGGTGGGTCGAAGACGGCCTGCGGCAGGGGAAGCTGAAGTGCGTCGTGAGCACGTCGAGCCTCGACCTCGGCGTCGACTTTTCCCCCGTCGATTGCGTGCTGCAGGTGGGGAGCCCGAAAGGTGTCGCACGTCTGCTGCAACGGGCAGGGCGGAGCGGGCACTCCCCCGGCAGGCCAAGCAAAGTCGTCGGGGTACCGACGCACGCGCTGGAACTGGTCGAGTTCGCCGCGTGCCGGGACGCGATCGCGAGCGGGCACATCGAGAGTCGGCAGGCGTTGCGAAAGCCGCTCGATGTATTGGTGCAGCACGCCGTCACGATTGCCTTGGGCGGGGGGTTTCGCAGCGACGAACTGCTCGACGAAGTCCGCCGGACGACCGGTTTTGCCGATGTCACCGACGCCGAGTGGGAGTGGGTGCTCGACTTCGTGACCCGCGGCGGCGAGGCGCTTCGGGCCTATGACGAGTACCGCCGCGTTGCACACGCCGAAGGTGAGTATCGCGTCGATGACAAACAGGTCGCCAAGCGGCATCGCATGGGCATTGGCACGATCGCATCCGACGCCGCGATCGAAGTGCGTTATCTCAAAGGCGGACGCATCGGCACGGTCGAAGAGTCGTTCGTGTCTCGCATGAAGCCGGGGGACCGGTTCCTGTTCGCAGGCCGGGTGTTGGAGCTGGTCAAATTCTTCGACATGAAGGCCTGGGTTCGCGTCGCGAAGAACAAGACCGGCACGGTGCCCCGGTGGTCCGGCGGACGGATGCCGCTTTCGAATGAACTCTCGACGGCGATCCGCGAAAAGCTGCAACAGGCAAAGAGCGGGGTATATGACTGCCCGGAGATGCAGGCGGTCAAACCGGTGCTGCAGCTTCAAGCGGATTGGTCGCGGATTCCGGCGAGGGACGAATTGCTGATTGAACGGACGAAAACGCGCGAGGGCTATCACCTGTTCTTCTATCCGTTCGCCGGTCGGCTGGTGCATGAGGGGCTCGCGGCGCTGTGTGCTTTTCGGCTCTCGCAGCTTGACCGGATCACCTTCACGATGGCGATGAATGATTACGGCTTCGAATTGCTCGCAGCGAAGGAAGCCCCGCTGGAGCGCGCCTTGGAAGAGGGATTATTTGACCCGGCGAATTTGCGGGAGGACATCCTCGACAGCCTCAACGGCGTTGAAATGGCGAAGCGGCAGTTCCGCGAGATCGCTCGCGTCGCGGGGCTGGTGTATGTCGGTTATCCCGGCTCCGGAAAGACAGCAAAACAGCTTCAGGCGTCGACCGGGCTGCTGTATGACGTATTCGCGAACTATGATCCGTCTAACCTCCTGCTGAGGCAGGCGCGAGACGAAGTGCTCGAACGTCAACTCGAACATTCCCGAATGTTTGAAACGCTGCAAGCGATTGGCCGGTCACGAGTTGTGGTGGAAAACCCTCGAAAACCGACGCCGCTCGGCTTTCCACTCATGGTCGATCGCTTGCGTGAGAAGCTATCGTCGGAGAAGCTCTCCGCCCGCATTTCGCGGATGAGCGTCGCCTTAGAGAAGGCGGCGGGATGATCGTGTGACCGTCGATGTTGGGGGTCGCGGCTGCACGATCGATTGAGGACGGATTCTGAATTCAACAGGTAAGGATACAAGTGCAACACGGACTCCCCGTTGAGGTGGCCGGTGAACTGCTCACCCTGCTGCCCGATCACGCGGTCTTCTGGAACGACGAACGCGCGCTGATTATCGCCGATCCGCATTGGGGCAAGGAGGCGACCTTTCGCGCCCATGGGATTCCGATTCCCGCCGGAGTGATGCGTCGCGATTTGCTGCGGCTCACCGATTGCGTGACGAAACACAAAGCCGAGCGACTGATCGTGCTGGGCGACTTGATGCACGCCCGCACCGGCCGCGATGAAGCGGCAACGATGCAGGAAATTGCCGAGTGGCGCAAGATGGTGCCAAAACTCGAGTGCATTCTCATTCGCGGCAATCACGATCGATCCGCGGGCGATCCGGCTCCGGAGTGGGGTTTCTCCGTGGTCGATGAGCCACACCGCTTCGGCCCGTTCGAGTTGCGCCACTTCCCGCTCGATGCGAGTGAAGCGGCGCCGCGACGATCAGCCGACGACCCCTTCGTGTTGGCCGGACACCTGCATCCAAAGGTCAAGCTGGCGGCAACACCGCAGGAGACGCTGAAGCTCCCCTGCTTCTACCTTGGCGCGTCGCAGTTCGTCCTGCCGGCTTTCAGCAGTTTCGTCGATGGCGGGCTGATCTCACCGGTCGAGGGCGACCGCGTCTTCGTCGTCGCAGACAGCCAGGTAATCGAAGTGCGCACGGATACTTGCACGGAGTCGGCCGATTCGCGGCCGAAGCGAGGTCGCTCGGCTCGCTCCCATTGAGCGGGCGGAGACTGGAACTGACGGTGAAAATAATAGGGCCCCCGGGACTCGAACCCGGAACCAACGGATTATGAGTCCGCTGCTCTAACCGATTGAGCTAGGGCCCCAACTTGTTATGTGGCAGTATTTTCGGCTGTGTTGTACATTGGTGTCAAGTATGTAGCGACGCCCGGTACGACGCCCGATCATGAATGATAAGCCTGCGAAGCCATCTGTTGATTTCCCGTTGTATCCACACCGAAACGGTCAGTGGGCGAAGAAGATACGGGGAAAGACCAAGTTTTTCGGAGTGTGGGCTAATCCAGCGGATGCCCTCGCAAAGTATCTGGACGAAAAGGATGACCTGCAAGCCGGGCGAGAAGTTCGCCGTGGTGAGGGGACGACGATCGCTGATCTAGCGGACGAGTGGCTTGATGACCAGCGGGCGAGGGTGCAATCGAAAGAGCTTGCCCTCCGCACTTGGGGTGATTACCGCCGTACCGCTCAAACTGTCGTTGATATCCTCGGTCCCGATACCCCGGCTGACTCCATCAAGCCGAGTGACTTTCAGCGGGTCCGGGAGCGATTGACGAAGGGCAGGGGCGTTCACGCGCTCCGCCGCGAAATTACTCACGTCCGCATGATGTTCACTTGGGGGTTCGAATCCGAATTGTTGCCCGTTCAGGTTCGCTTCGGGCCTAGCTTCAAGCAGCCCGGAAAACGGGCAATGAAGCGGCACAGGAACGAACAGGAAAAGAAGCTGATCGCCGCGGAACACATCCGGCAACTTCTACCGGTGGCCGATGTGAAGATGCGGGCCATGATCCTGCTCGGAATCAACTGTGGTTTCGGGAACACCGATGTCGCTACGCTGCCACGCCGGGCTTTGCTCTACGTTGATGGCCACGCCTTTCTCGATTTCCCGCGGCCAAAGACCGGAGAGGAGAGGCGGTGCCCGCTCTGGCCCGAAACCGAACTTATGCTTCGGCTGGCAATGACGGTGCGAGTAGTCCCGAAGGATCCCGCAGACGCTGGTCTCGTGTTCCTCACGCGGACCGGGGCGAGGTACGTGCGCGTGAAGGAGACGGAGGTCGAAGACGGAGACTCAAAGATTACAAATATCGACATCGTGGCCCAGACGTTCAAAAAGTTATTGAAGGGGAGAGAATTCGACCGACGTGGGCTTAACTTCTACGTGTTGAGGCACACGTTCGAGACGATCGCTGGGGACTCGGCCGACCAAGTAGCGACAGACTTTATGATGGGCCACTCCGATCAGTCGATGGCCGCAACGTACCGCGAGAAGATATTCGAGCATCGACTCCTGAAGGTTGCCGAACACGTGCGGCACTGGCTGCTGCCGAATGTGTCGCCAGCATGACAGCATGGTGACGCCGTTAAAAATTGTGGATTTTTTTAATTCAGGCCACGCAATCACTTACGGCGAATACGCAGTTGTCGCCGCCTGACAAATCCACCTGCACCCTCAGTGCTTATAGAGGGGCAGAAACGATGACCACCACAAACAACATTCTCAATGTTCAGCAGGTCGCCGACGAACTCGGCATTGCGGCAAAAACGGTCCGCGACCTCTGCCGGCTGTACTCAACGGACCCACAGAGGGGACTGCGAAGCTTCAATGCCTCGCCGAACCCGGAAAGCCGTCGCCCGACTTATCGGGTACGGCGGGAATGGCTCAACGATTTCATCGATCGGCGATCGTCCGAGGGTTCCGCGCCACGGTCGAAGAGGCGAAAGCGGGCTCGATCACGTCGCTGGATTAAAGGGTAATTTATGTCCGTGTCACAGGGTGTCGCTGTGGTTGAGTCCCCCGAGGATGTGAAACGTCGATTAGAGGAAGCAAGTGAAACAAATATCGCGACGGGATGTTGGAGCCTGCCGGGAGAAATTGAGCTTCTCGGGCGAAAGGTGGACGCTCGACGAGCGAGCTACTTCGTTTATATCGGAACCATCGGGAGTTCAAAAAGGATCGTGACGACTTGCGGGAATCACGATTGTATTAATCCAGATCACCTCCGAGCTTTCGCAAGCGAACATTGATTAAGACGATGAAAATATCAACCAGTATTTGCTACACGGAAGCCAAGACAGGGCGCACGCTACGCGAGTTCTCCGAGGACGAATGGATTACCCGTATTGCCGTTGGGGACCAAGTCGAGTTCGGCGACCACTTGTGGACCGTAACCCGGAGGCAGTGGGTGATACTTAAGCTGAAGCCAAACCCTGACGTATGCCTGCAACTCCACGTGAGTGAGGACGAGAGGAATACGGAAGAGCATGTTGGTTTCGCCAATTCACCGATCGAGTCACCTTCAACGGCCAAGGGCCAACGCATATCAACGAAGAAAGTTGCCAAGCGGCTCGGGGTGACTCCGGAGAAGGTGCGGGTCTTGATCCGCAGCGGGGAACTGCGGGCGATCGACATCAGCGACCGCGGCGGGACGGGCAAACCACGATATCGGATCCTCGTGTCCGACATCGAGAAATTCGAACAGGACCGGCAGGTCGTGAAGCGACCGAAGAACATCGCACCTAAGCGGACCAAGAAGGGGGTGACCGAGTTTTATTAAGACCGACGCCGCGTGGAGCAGTCCAGTAGCTCGCCGGGTTCATAACCCGGAGGTCGCAGGTGCGAATCCTGCCGCGGCTATTCGAAACAGGCCAGAGGCGAGTGGCCAGAGGCGAGAGTGATTTCTATCGATCGCATGTGCGGTCGAACACCTTAGTGCGGCGTCTGCGCTCAGCGTACGCGCCGACCTTAATGAAAGGCGGATGTGATGGCGAGGCGACGGCGGGATGGGCTGTCCGATGAACGGCTCGGGGAACTGATCACCAAGGCAGCCGACCTGCAGCAGCGATACCGAAAACAGTATCAGCGGGCCGATGACATTAAGAGTGATTACGACGAATACAAAGAGGTCATCGACGCGGAATTAAAGGCCCGCGGTGTCGATGCCTTCGGCAGTGGCGACATCCGCGTCGTGCGGTCGAAGCGGCAAAAGCCGACCGACTACAAGGCCGCTCTGCGTGACTCTCAGGGTCCCGAAGCGATCGAGGCCGCGAAGAAGAAACAACGCCGCCGCAAGATCGAATACCTCTCCTTTGAGAAGGCGGGGCCGGTGAAGAAGAAGCGGAAGCGGCGAACTGTTCGAAAGCCGAAAGCGGAAAGCGGAAAACTGGGTACGGCTGCCAGTCAACCACCGCTCGGCGTCGTCTCAGCGGCTGCAAATTAAACGCACCTAGTCTCATCAATCTGCTTTGGTTTCTCTCTCTCTCTCTCTCTCTCAACACGGGGTTAATGAAATGGATAATCCGCAGCACTACGAAGCGTGGATGGCATCATTCTGCAATGAGTACGGCTGGCCGGAGCCGGTCAGAGTTCCGGGATGTTCGACCCGGTTTATAACCAGAGCGGTTATCCCGCCAGACGCTGCCGAAGACATATTGAATCATCATCACATCGACAACAATCGCCATATAAAGAAATCGGTTTACCGATTTTCGGAGGACATGAAGCGCGGGGTGTGGTTCGAAAACGCCCACGCGATCGCATTTGACAAGACCGGGAAACTCTACGACGGGCAGCATCGGCTCGGTGCTTGTGTGCGGTCAGGCGAGCCCTTCACGACCTTAGTAGTATTCGGCGTTGAACAGGTTGGTGGCACGGATAAGTCTGTAAGTCGCACACTCCGCGATGATCGCAAGATGCGGGGCGAACCGACAACGCAGGTGCGGATCAGTACGGCAAGGAGAACCCTCGTTGGTGACCTTAAAATGGGAGCGAAGGAGGTGTCTCGGGTATCTGACGCGATCGTCGATGAAGCCGTTGATCTATTAACAGACGGCATTGATGTCGTTGAATCAGCGATTCAAACGAATGTCCGGGGCATTACGACTGTGCCGTTCAGGGCGGTCATGGTTAGAGCGTTCTATGCGGGACACGAGACAGAGCTTCGTCGGTTCTGCGCGATACTCTGCGGGCAGGCATCGGCTCTTGATAACGAGGTCGCGGCCCAGTCGTTGATGGTGTCGTTGATTAACAATCAGCGACGCCACCACGTGGGTGACCAGGGGCAGCGGGAGCACTTCCGCCGGACAGCGACTGCATTTAAGGCATTCGTTGAAAAGCGTCCTCTTCAGAAAATATACAGCACGCCGGGGAATGAGTACCCGGTTCCGGAGTGCGTCCGGCATTTGCTGCCGGATTCAGCAGACTCGTGAGACAGGACCTCTCACCTCTCACCTCTAGCCTCTGGCCTATCCCCATGGATTCCCGACAACTCACGGAATTAAGAGTCTTAATCGGCTTCGCGTTCGATCTGCCTTCGGGGCCATCGGGGAGCGTGCCCGATCGGTTGCGGGCGGCGAATGCCGCGTTGGAGCTGGCTCGGTATTACAACGCCACCAAACAGGTTCACCGGCGCGAGTATGTCGAACGGATCGCGGAGAAGGCCCGCGTCTCGGTCGAGAAATTGCTTGAGGCCGACCCGGATTTAATGACGGTGCCCGCGACCGGGCTGATCGATACCGATGCGATTCCGACACAGTTTTCACGAAAGGCCGGGTCGTGAGACGCATTAAGAAGATGCGGTTGATCGTGGTCACCGAAAGCGGCATCCGCCGCGACGGCCGACGCGTGACGCCTTCGGCCGAGATACAGGCCCGCCGGCTCCGGCCGGGGCACTGGGCGGTGAAACTGCCGTGGTTCCAATTCGACACGCGGGCGATCTGGGTCGACTGGTTCTGCCCCGATGCGGAGATGCCCCACCGGCTCAAACGCTACTGCCGCGAGTGGAAATTGACCGTTGTGGATTGGGAGGAGTGAGGGAGAGGCGAGAGGCGAGAGGTGAGTGGCCAGAGGGAAAGTCTAATTCTTACGAAAGGTGATTTAATGTCGCAGACAGACGTGATTACAGCGACGGCGAACGGGGTGTTTAATCTGGAGGGGCGGCTCGATGAGGCGTCGACCCGGATTCGGTTTCCGGTCGAATTCTTAAGAACCTGCGTCGGCGAGATCGAGACGTTCCTGTCATTGCTCGACGATGAGGATGACGATGGGCCGTGGACGTCGCCCGACGAACGGCGGTGGCTGCGGGCGATGCGGAACGCCCTGCAGGTGACGGGCCAGCCCGATTCGGTCGGGCTGCACGATTATAAGACGCTCACGATGTCGGCCGGGACGTGGCGGAAGCTCGATCACTTCCGCTCGTGGCTGAACACGATCGATGTGGATGACACGTCGGAGGTGATCGCCGCGTGCGAAGATCAGGGGGACTCGCTGCGGAGTCTGCTGCTCGAACCGATCGAAATGGCCCTGGTCTGCCGGACCGCCGAGCAGTCCTGCACGGTGCTGCGGGATGAAACGCTGGCTCATTGCGAGAAGGCGGCTGAGCACGCGAATGAAGCTCATCGGTCGGTGACGCAAATCGCCGTTCGCAGCGACAAGCTCGGCGAATGGATCGAAGAGGTCGGCCATTCGCATCGGGCGGTGTCTGACCATCACGACGAAATGCGGAAGTGGGTGATCGAAGCGCGCGTGATGTTCGTCGTCTCGATGGTCGTGCTCTTTGCCGGGCTCAGTGCGGCGAGTTGGGCGGTATCGCGAGCGGACAGTCCGGCCGGACCGACCGAGCTGCCGCAGGCCCAAGCCCACGAAGTGGGGGCCGAGTAGACCGTGGCTGATTCGCTCTCCCCTCGCCCCTCGACTCCCGATGAGCAGCTCGTCGAGCTGCTCGCGGTCGCGGAACCGATCGTCGCCGGTATGGCGAAGCGGTTTCCGCGAGTCGATCGCGACGACATGGAGTCGGCGGCGATGGAGGCGGTCTGGCGGTGCTTCGAGCGGCAAGACGAGTCGAAGGGGGACGTGCTGCACTACGTGCGGCGGAGTGTGCGGCGGGCCTGCCTGATGCAGGCACGCGGCCACGGTCGGCGAGAGAAGCGGGAACAGACCGCGACCTGCGATCCGGTGACGTTCGACGGCGACTCGGCTGCCGAAACCGCCACCGATCCCACGCTCGCGATCGAAGCCGAGGACCTGTGGTCCTTCGCGGTGGCAGGTCTCGACGAGGTCACCGCGGAGGTCGTGTTGAAGGTTCAGCGGGATGACATGTCGAGAAGCGAGGCCGCGGCCGAGCTGTCTCTGACCGAAGTAGAGATCAGTCGAAGACTGTTTGAATCGCGTCCGATCGTGCGGCGGGCGTTGGGCCAATTTCATCACCCGGCCGCACGGGGAGGTTTTTATCCGATGCCGCATTCCTTAACCGCGGCGAGCTGCAACGTGTCAGCAGCCGCACTGCAGAAGGCGGTCGCTCTCGCGCTGCCGGTTGCCAAGAAAACAACACCGATGGAGGTCTTAAAGAACTTCCGTCTGGTCGGCGAGGGCGGGAAGCTGGAAATACACGCCACCGATAGTGAAATGTATCTCGTGGCCGAAGTGGATCAGGCGACCATCGGCGGCGGGATGTTTGAAACGCTGGTCCCGGCCGCGAAGTTCGGCGAAATTCTCCGGCTGATCAACGGCAAGGAATCGATCGACCTGACCGTTGATGACAACCTCGTCATCCGCTCGGGTGCCGATGAGTGGAAATTAAACGTCGCCGATGCGGCGGAGTTTCCACCGGAGGCGGCGTTTGCCGGGGATGATCCACTGTCGGTTCCCGGCGGGGTATTAAGGCGAGTGATTGATCACGTCGCGTTCGTTTGCGATAAGACGTCGTCGTTGTATGTCCTTGGCGGTGTGCTGTTCGAGCGGGACGCTGACAGCCTGGTCTTTGCTGCGACTGACAGCCGGCAGCTATCGGTCGAGCGACTCGTGATCGCGCCATCGGAGCCAAGAGCGGCCGATGCTCCGCCGGTGGTACCGGCCAAAGCAATGCAGGTCCTGCGGGCACTCTGCCCGGACGGGGAAGCGGACGTCGAAGTCATGCTCACTTCGAACACCGCGGCGTTCCGGTCGGAAGGCTGGCGACTGCAGACGCGTTTGATGCAGGGTCGCTTTCCTCGGTATCGAACGGTGATCCCACCGGACACGCCCAAGAATGTCTCGATCCCGGCGGCCCCGTTCTTAAAGGCGGTCGAGAAGGCACGGGTTACGACGGCCGAAGAGACGCGTGGAATCGACCTGTACTTCCTATCCGACGGCACGCTCAAAATTAAGGCCGCGTCGCAAGACCTCGGCGTGGCCGAAGTGCAGTTGCCGGTGGCCTGCGACTTCGACCTGGTGATCACGCTCGACGTCACGTTAATTGCCGGTTTCTTAAAACATGCCGGCGACGACGTGATCGACTTCGGATTCACCGACGGCGACTCGCAATTAAAAGCCACGGTCGGCTCGTGGACCTTCATCATCATGCCGCTGTCTCGGGATCGGTGACTTCGTCACTTTGGGCCTGCGGCAGCTTTTAAGGAATTGAGACATGACTGATTTCGGTTTTGAAGTGAACGGGCTTCGGAGACGGCAGCCTCACCGGGGGATGTCGCCGAGTGAGCTGGCCGAGTGCATCGAGTCGATGGGACAGGTCGCGGCCAATCATGCGAACGTTGATGATGACCAGTTGCCGACCGATCCCGAGATTCAGTTCCTCGACGATGCTGTGTTGATCGCCGAACAGGTCCGGCAGCTTCTCCCAACACAGGGAGGCACCGATGACTAAGAAACGCCGCAAGTCGACCGCGAAGCCGTCGACCAAGCTGCCGCAGGCCCAATGCAGCGTGACGCTGCCCTCGGGGGTGTGGGATTGGTTGACGAGTTTGATTTCGACGCACCTGAACTATCTCGGTCGATCGGATCGGCCGGCGGTGAAGTGGGAGGCGGAGCAGCAGGTGAAGCTGCTCGTTAAGGCGTCGGAGCGGATCGTTCAGTGTCCCGACGTGGATGGGCATCGCACCGTGACCGCCTCGACCGACGGCTTCGCCCTGCTCGTGAACTTCGCCCATGACATGAACCGGCGGTACGGCTGGGGCCGCGAGGTGGAACTGCAGTTCGCGAACGCCGTCTCCGACGCCCGTGTGCGGGCGGAGAACGCCGCACGACCGAAGCCGAAGCCCAGCCCGGAGATCGCCGAGCGAGCGGCCGAGGAGAGGGCGAGGATGGCAGCCGAGCAACGGGGGGCCTCTCATGGCGGTTGAGTGGATCATGATGCGGAAGGAACTGCCCGCCGACCCGGACGTGATCGCGATGTCGACCCGTCTGGATGTCGAGGAAGACCTGATCGTCGGCAAGCTCCATCGCTTCTGGTCGTGGGCCGATTCTCACAGTGAAACCGGTAACGCTCTGAGCGTTACACCAAAATGGATCGACCGGCACGTACACCTTGACGGCTTCGCCGATGCGATGATCGCGGTCGGATGGCTCGCCGCCGAAGGTGACGGGGCGGTGACCATTCCGAACTTCGAGCGATTTCTCGGAACCTCAAGCAAGAAAAGGGCTAAGAGCAATCGGCGGGTCGCCCAACACCGCGAAAAGAAACGCAACCGTAACGGGGCCGGAAACGGCGGTGTAACGGGCGGAGCGTTACCGGAAGCGTTACCAGATAAGAAAAGAGAATATAACCCCCCAAACCCCCCGGGGGGGGCTTCGGATTTGGGGAAGGAGGGGGGAGGCTCGGCTTCGCCTCGCCCTGGGTCGTCGTCGGCACCTTCGCCGCTGACGCCGGAGATCCTCGCCGATCCGCGGCGGCTCGACCGGTGGCTCGCCGAGGCTCCGGAGCGAGGCGGGCCGTGGCCACTTGCCGGCGAACGGTCGGATCACCGGCGACTGGCTCATGCCCTCGCTCTGCGGGTCACCGAGGCGAAATCGATCGCGGACCTGCCGCCGCCGCTCGACCGGAAGCTCCGCGACGATGAGCCGCCGCTCGACGCCGTGCGGTGGTTTCGCCTCGCCCTCCGCCGCGGGAGTTTCGCCAAGGTCACGACGAGCGAGATCGTCCGGCAGGCCCACGCGATCGTCGCCGAGATCGATGGGCAGGCTTTGCCTGCGGGTGAGAGTTTAGAGGCGAGAGGTGAGGGGCATCAGTCGTGAGCGAAACGAACAATCAAAACAGGATGAGTCATGCCGCCGCAGGCACAACGGGACGGAAGTCCCCCGGAGGATTTGGAGGCGGAGCGGTCGTTGATCGGGGGGGTGCTGCTGCAGGCGTCGAAGCTCGACGACATCGGGGAGTTCTTCCGGCCGGAGATGTTTCACCGGGAGCGGCACGCGTTCATCTACCGGGCGGCGTGGGCCCTGTACGAGCGAGGTCGGAAGGTCGACACGGTCACGGTGGCCGAGCAGTTGCAGCGCGACGGCAAGCTCGACGAGGCGGGCGGCCCCGCTTATCTGCTCGACTGCCTCGAAGCGGTGCCGCAGGCCGGTCACGCGGTGCATTACGCTCAGATCGTGCGGGACTGTGCCCTGCGGCGGGCGGTGCTATACGCGGGGCTGACGATGGCCCAAACGGCTCACGACCGGACCCGCGATGTCTCAGAGGTCGTTGCATCCGCCTGGGATGCGTTGTCGCAGACTTCGGACGATGTTCACGACGATGGGGCCGTGTCGCTCGACGTGGCGGTCAGAACGGCGTGGGAAGCCTTCGAGACGGGGCAGGAGCCGGGGCTCAAGACCGGGTTCTTCGACCTCGACGGACTGACGCACGGGTTGCGGCCGGGTCAGATCGTGGTGCTGGCCGCCCGGCCTTCGATGGGCAAGACGGCTCTGGCGGGGAATATCGCGCTCAACGTGGCCGAGGCGGGGGACGGCGTGTTGCTGTTCAGTCTCGAGCAATCGAAGGAGGAGATCGCGGTGCGGATGCTGTCGAGTCTGGCGGCGATCGATTCGCATCGGATCAAGGAACCCGGAACCCTGCTCGAACACGAACGGGAGCGGATCCTGCAACGCAACGCCCAGGTGCAGAACCTGCCGCTGGTGATCGACGATCGACCGGCGGCGACGACGGGGCGGATGGGGGCGATCGTCCGGCGGTACCGGCGGCGAAGACTGGGCCCCACCGGCGACGGTGTCAAGCTCGTGATCGTCGACTACCTGCAGCTCATCGAGCCGGAGGATCGGCGGGTGCCGCGCGAGCAGCAGGTCTCGACGATCAGCCGCCAGCTCAAGGCGATCGCGAGAACGGCCGAGGTGCCGATCATCGTGCTGGCTCAGCTCAACCGGCAAAGCGAGATGCGAGAGAACAAGCGGCCGCGGCTCTCCGATCTGCGGGAGTCGGGAGCGATCGAGCAGGACGCCGACATCGTGATGCTGCTGCATCGCCCATCGTTCTTCGACAAGGGCGACCGACCGGGCGAAGCGGACTTAATTATCGCCAAGCAGCGCGACGGGGCGACCGGCACGGTGCCGCTGACATGGGCGGAGAATCGCACGCAGTTCCTGGACGCCTCCCGAGCCGAAGAACCGGCGGGCTACACCGAGACCGACCTCGGCTTCTAACCCACTTCGTGGGCCGGCGCCTGCGGCAGCAGCAATCGGGAAGCCGGAGTCATGCCGCCGCAGGCACAAACCCACGAAGTGGGGGTGGGATATGAGATTTGGCAGCCTGTGTACGGGGGCCGGGGGGTTTGATCTCGGTCTGGAAGCGGCGGGGATGGTGCCGGTGTTTCAGTGTGAACAGGACGCGGCGTGCAACCGGGTGTTGAAGCACCGCTGGTCTGACGTGAAGCGAACCGAGGACGTGAATGACGATGCTACAGAAGACGCTCTTCGACGATCCGGACCCGACCTCGTGTGCTTCGGATTCCCCTGCCAGGACCTCAGCGTGGCTGGACGCCGTGAGGGATTGGCGGGCGAGCGAAGCTCCCTGTTCTTCCGCTGCTCAGGTCTCGCTCATGCGAGCGGTGCCCGTTGGGTTCTCATCGAGAACGTCCCTGGCCTTCTGTCATCAAACAAGCGACGGGATATGGGAATCGTCCTCGGGACGCTGGGGGACCTCGGGTATCGGTGGGCCTACCGGATGCTTGACGCTCAATACGACGGAGTGGCACAGCGACGCCGCCGTGTCTTCATTGTCGGACGCCTTGGAAACGGACCCGATCCCGCCGAAATACTTTTTGAGTCCGAAAGCGTGTCGTGGGATCCTCCGTCGAGCCGAGAAGCGGGGGCGGGAGTTAGCGCCCTCACTTCGAACGGCGTTGGAACGTGTGGCCCAGATGACAATCAAGGACAGGCCGGACACCTCATCGCCTATCAATGCCACGGCTCGAACGTCGGGCCGGCCGGCACATTAAGACAGGCCAACGGTTCGGGTGGCGTTCCCTTTCTGTCTCACCCGATCACGGCACGGCCGTACGCGGACAATGCGGCTCAGGAGGATCGGCTCATCCCCGAGACCGCGTGGTGCCTGCAGGAACGGGATGCGAAGGGACCGGACAGCGACACGAAGGAAGGGCACTTAATTCCGGTTTCGTATCGGACCTCCGGCAATTGCGGCGTCACGGAGCAGGGCGACCGGACGGCAGCCCTCAATTGCAGTACCGATCCGACTCAAAATGTGTTGCAGACCACGTTCGGCGTTCGGCGACTCACCCCAAAGGAATGCGAGCGGCTTCAGGGCTGGCCGGACGACTGGACCAGATGGGGGGCCGGAGACGACGGCGAGAGGGTCGAGATCAGCGACACGGCCCGCTACCGCATGTGCGGCAACGGTGTCGCCGCCCCCGTGGCGGCATGGATTGCCAGGCGAATCTTAAGAGCCGAGCAGCAATTTAATTCCACCGATGAGAGAGGCGAGAGTCCAGGGGCTAGAGCCGAGAGGTCTTAATCGAAAATCTTAATAGGGAGATAGAGAGCAATGAAAAACGGCATTTTACAGGACTGGGTGTGCAGACTCGGGCTGCGGTATCAGGGCGTACTGCTGACCGTCGTTCGAGGATGCGATACGCTTCCGAAAGATTGCGACCTTAAGACGCTGTCGCGGTTCCTGCGGTATCTCATCCTCCGTCCGCATTGTGGTGACCCGAGAAAATCGTCGAGTTTCATCCAGTTCTGCTTGATTCGAGACTTAACGTCAACGAAGAGATCTTCGCCGCGCAGCAGTGACCCGGCCTAATCATCACTCAGCGACCTCTAGCCTCTAACCCCTCGACTCTAGCCACTTTCATGTCCGAACTTGAAGCACAATTTGAGGCACTCTTAAACCGGGCGGAGGTGCTGGGGGTGGAGGGGATTCCGGACTATGTGCGGGAGTTCGCGTTCGATACGGATCGCAAGTGGCGTTTCGACTTCGCGTGGCCGTGGCCGCGCATGAAAGTCGCGGTCGAATTGGAGGGCGGGATTCTGAGTGACGGTCCGAGCGGGCATCGCTCGAAGGGCGGGGTCTTAAGAGACATCGAGAAATATAACCGGGCGGCGGAACTCGGCTGGCGGGTGCTGCGGTACAGCATCGTCGACGTGAGGGACAGGCCGCTGCAGACGCTCGAACAGATCGAGCGGGTGATCGGGGAGCGAACACCGCGACGCGGGCTCGCGGGGGCGGATGTTTGATGGGGCGAGTGTCTAGTGGCCAGAGACGAGAGGGGTTTGCGATGGATGCTTACGGGCGGTTGGGCGACCTGGTCGAGGATATCGGGCCGGCGTTCTTTGACGATGGGCAGCGATTAAAACTTTGGGAGGTGACCTTAAAAGAGACCGGCGAGAAGCGGTACGTCGCCGCCGAGTTCGGGAACGCCGCGATCGATGCGGTCGCGTCGGCTCGACGGTTGAGCAACCTGGAACACCTCGAAGCCTTCCGGGCGATGCCGGCGGTCACGGAAGGGGGTGATGAGTGAGCATTGATTTCAATCACTCCGGCCGCAACTGGGGGATCCTCGTCGGAGACGTGCTCGATCGGCTATCGGACCTGCCGGACCGATCGGTGCAGTGCGTCGCGACTTCCCCGCCGTATTGGGGCTTGCGCGATTATCAGCACGAAGGGCAGATCGGGCTTGAGGCGTCACCGGTTGAGTTCATCAGCCGGATGGTCGAGGTCTTTGATGAGGTCGGGCGGGTATTAAGAGACGACGGGACGCTGTGGCTGAATCTCGGCGATACCTATGTCAGCAAGCCGAAGGGGTCGATGAACGGCCAGGACAAGAGTGGGCTGACGTCGACGCGAACGCAAGAGCATTCTCCGTCCGGAATCAATAAGCGAGTCCGGAGCGGCCACGCGGGCAAACACGCCTACGTCGCGGACTACCCGGTCGACGGGCCGAATCGGAATAAGTCGGCGAATCGCAGAGACGGTGCGGACGTATCCCCGTTGTCGCACGCCCACAAGGGGGTCGAGAGTCTTAAAGAGAAAAACCTCGTCGGCATCCCGTGGCGTGTCGCACTCGCGTTGCAAGACGCCGGTTGGTATCTGCGGCAGGATATTATCTGGGCGAAGAAATCGCCGATGCCGGAGAGTGTGCGCGACCGCTGCAGCAAAGCCCACGAGTATATTTTCCTGCTCACGAAGTCCCCAAATTATTTCTATGACTCGGTCGCGGTACGTGAGGCGGCAACGGGTGGCGTGAAAGCCAACGCGTCCTTCATTGCGTCGGTCTATAACGCGACTCGCGATGATCTGCCGACTGACCGAAACAAGCGGGGCGTCTGGTCGGCCGATTACGGCATCGACGACGCCGAAGCACTTTGGGAGTTCCTGAACGCCGACGTCGGCGGTGGTGACCTATGGACGTTCTCCACCGAACCCTTCGGCGAGGCTCATTTCGCGACGTTCCCCTCGGCGGTCCCCCGCACCTGCATTAAGGCCGGCACCTCGGCGGTCGGAGCGTGCCCGACATGCGGGGCACCTTGGGAGAGGATCGTGGAGCGAAACCGCGAGGCGACACGACCGGGCACGAACAGCAAGGTCAACCGGGCGAGCAATGATGAGGCTTCGCCGTATGAGCAACAGAACGGATCGATCGTCGGCAACCGTGATCCAAACCGGCACCAAACGACGTTCCGCACCATCGGTTGGCAACCGACCTGCGATCACGAACACACCCGCGACGAGCTGGTGCCGTGCGTCGTGCTCGATCCGTTTGTCGGCAGCGGGACAACGGTCCGGGCGGCGATCGATCTCGGGCGGATCGGTTGGGGAATCGAGCTGAACCCGGAGTACGCCGAGCTGGCGGAACGTCGCATCTTAAGACCGGCGAAGTCGAAGACACCGCCGAAGCCGACACCGGGCAAATCTCACTCTTCGAAGATGAGGTGTCGGCGTGAGTGATGTTGATTGGTTGGCTGATGAGATCAGGCGGCATCGGGTTCGGTTCGGGACCGAGCGGGAAATGCAGGATGACATCGAGCGACTGCTGCGGTCGCTGCTGATCACCTTCGAGCGGGAGTCGGAGACCGGCGTGGGGCCGATCGACTTTCGGGTGGGGCGAATCGGGATCGAGTGCAAGGTCGCGGGAGGTCCGGCGGCGGTGTTGCGGCAACTGATGCGGTACGCCGACGTGACCGACCTCGGTGCGATCGTGCTGGTGACGAGCCGACACACGCATCGCTTCACGATGCAGCAGCTGCGGGGCAAACCGTTTCGAGTGGTCTGGGTGGCAGGGGTGTTTTAATGCAGGCGGCAAAGACATACGGGCGGCTCTGGAAGGAGGAAGGCCGCTGGCTCATTGAGTGCGAGCCGCACGTGAAGCTGTGGGTCAAGCGGATATTCCGCTCGATCCCCACCGCGGCGGCCGGGGTCGTCTCCCTGCCCGACACGCCGGAAGTCGGTCGGAATCTCGAATGGTTCTGCGATCGCTTTCCGCTCTCGATCGAGGGTCGGGAGGATCTCACCGCCCAGTCGCGCCGGCACCGGGACAAGCTGCTGCGTCTGCGGCAGATCACGGGGTCGGACTATCGACCGGAGCCGGTGCCGATGGCTCTGCCGCCGCGGCACTATCAGGCGGTCGCGGCCGATCTGTGGGCGGCGACTTCGCGGCTGCTGCTCGCCGATGACCTCGGACTCGGCAAGACGGTCACCACGATCGCGGGATTGATCCGCACCGACTGCCGACCGGCGATCGTCGTCTGCCCGGCTCATCTGCCGCGGCAGTGGGAGGCGGAGATCAATAAATTCGCCCCCGATCTGTCGACGCACATTCTTAAGAAATCGACGCCGTACGAGCTGCCGGCGTTCTTCGGCCGCGGTCCCGACGTGCTGATCAGCTCCTATCACAAGCTGGCCGGTTGGGCCGATGTGCTGCGGACCTACTGCCGTGCGATCGTGTTCGATGAGTGCCAGGAATTAAGACACGCGGGTTCGCAGAAGTTTATGGCGTCGACCGAGATTGCCGATCAGTGCGAATACGTCATCGGACTCAGCGCGACGCCGATCTATAACTACGGCTCGGAAATCTGGAACATCTTTCGGGTCTTAAAGCCGGACGCCCTCGGCCGACGTGACGAATTCATCCGCGAATGGTGCTCCGTCTGGACGAACAAAGAGCGGATCAAGGAGGCGGAGGCGTTCGGGTGCTGGCTCAAGGATAATCACCTGATGCTGCGACGGACCCGCCGGGATGTCGACCGAGAACTGCCCGACCTGACGCGGGTGACGCAATTCGTCGACTGCGATGAGAAGGCCCTCAGCCGGATCGAGGATGCGGCCGGAGAGCTGGCCCGGATCATCCTCAGCGAGGAGAAACTCACCGGCAGCTCCCGGATGGAAGCTGCTTCGGAGTTCTCGATGATCCTGCGGCAGGCCACCGGGATCGCCAAGGCTCCCTTCGTGGCGGCGTTCGTGCGGATGTTGATCGAAAGCGGGGAGCCGGTCGTGCTGTTCGGCTGGCACCGGGCGGTTTATGACCTTTGGCAGTCGAAGCTCGGCGAGTTTCACCCGGCGTTCTATACGGGCGAGGAATCGACCGCGGCCAAGCAGCGGGCGAAAGACAGCTTCGTCGCCGGCGAGACCGATCTGCTGATTATCAGCTTGCGAAGCGGGGCGGGTCTGGACGGCCTGCAGAACCGCGGTCGCACGTTGGTGTTCGGGGAGCTCGATTGGTCACCCGGCGTGCATGAGCAATGCACCGGGCGGATTCACCGTGACGGGCAGTCCGATCCGGTGACGGCTTACTACATGCTTTCCGAAGGGGGGCTCGACCCCTTAATGGCCGAGACGCTCGGGTTGAAGCGGCAACAGGTCGACGGCATCCGGGCGGATGGCGATACGAAGCTGGTCGAACGGGTCGATTCCGGGGAAGCGATTAAGAAGCTGGCTCGGAGGTATCTGAAAAGCTCCGGATGAGCAGCCCCTCACCTCTCACCCCTAACCTCTCAACCGGCGGGCACAGCCCGCCCTGCGCGGCCGCAGACCCACGCAGTGGGCGGCATACCTCCGGGTGAAATCTTCACTCGGGTGAGAATCGATCGGTGTCGGATCAATCAGCGACTGTCGAGCAAGTGCTGCCGCAGGCACCCTCACCCAAGCGGGTGTCGACGCATGTGGTTTGCATTACGGGGTTCCTGCAGCGGCATGGGTCGCCTTATTCGGGGATCTTCGGGATTTGGCGGAAGCTGCTCGGGCATGCTGACGCGGTCCGATTCCTGCCGCACCTGATGTTCTGGAACTCGCGGTTTCGGGATGTCGCCGACACGATCTTGACGTTTCGCAACGGCTGCGATCTGCGGGTGGTCATCATCGGCTATTCGTGGGGGGCCGGGTACGGGGCGATGAAGCTCGCCGAGCAGCTTCGCCGACGCGGCGTGACCGTCGATGCGATGGTGCTGTGCGATCCGGTCTATCGCTCGCGGTTGTTCGCCACGCGGTGGCTGGCCCTCGTGGGGGAGCTGCCGATTTCAGGGTGGAGACCCCGGATCAGGGTGCCCGACAACGTCAGCCGCGTCATGTATTGGCGTCAAACGATGGCGATGCCACGGGGGCATCAGCTCGTCGCGGCCGACCCGGAAGTGACCAAGATCGACGATCGCGGCCTGCTCGATGCCGATCATGTCAACGTCGACAACCATCCGACCTTCGTCAACGCGGCGGTCGAGGTGGCTCTGGAATATCGGCCTCCGCCGGAGTGACTGAAGAGGCCAGAGGCCAGGGGTGAGAGGCCAGTGGGGTGATAGCTCAAAGGGTGAGGTGAAAGTCATGGGAAATCAGTTCATGCGAGTTCCGGGTCCGAGTGTGTTGCCATGGTTGATCGCGATCGCAATCGGCCTCGCCATCACCCTCTGTTGGCTCGCCACCGCCAACGCTGCCGCAGGCCCAAAACACGACCGTGTCGTGTGTGTCGCCCATCCGGTGGAGGCGAAGGCGTTGTCGGCGGGGTGCATCGTGGACGTGTTCGGGCGGAAGATTTGCCCGTTAGGGAGCGTGCAGGTTGGGAGCTCGGTCCTCGTGGCTCGCGATGGCAACCGGTATTGGGGCCTCACGAACAAGCATGTCGTGACCTTCGATTCGCAAGCTGCTCGGCCGGCGTCGCTGTCGATCGATCTGCGGCCGTTCGGTGGTAATGCCAAGACGCGGGCGGCCTTGGGGGCCGTGTCGACGAAGTATGACCTCGCGGTCTTCACGTTCGAGTCGAATCTCGATTTACCGGTGGCGGTGTTCGCCCGCGGTGAGCCGCCGGACGGGTCCGAGGTGACGCTGCAGACCTACACGGGGGGCGAGACCTTCTTCGAGCGATCGAGCCGTTACCGGCATGATGTTGACCTGGGTAACACGGACGGATCGGCGGTGCGGTCCGACCTGCAGGATACGGCCTACCTCGACGCCAACGTGCGTCCCGGTGATTCGGGGGGCGCGGTGCTTTACAACGGCGAACTCGTCGGGCTGGTTTACGCCCTCGACGTGAAATACCCGTTCGGCCTGTGTACCGATTACGCCTCGACCCGCGAATTCATGCGCGAAATAGGCTGGGTGCCGACCCCGGCACAGGGGGTGCCTCCGGCCCCACACGGTGGGACTGTGCCTCCGGCGGGTTCTGGCGTGGTGAATACGCAAGCGGGGACCAATGTTCCGCCTCCGGTGCCGAGTGGTGTTGAGGCACCGCCCGCGGGGAGCGGGGGGTATGTGCAAGCGGTCGTCGGCTTCGGCGTGCATTGGTTGATTACGACCGGTCTGGCGGCGCTCGGGTTGGGGACCGGCATCGGGGGTTGGATCGGATGGCTCGTCGAGCGGCGGGTGAAACGTCGCATCTTAAAGCGGCTCGGGTTTGACCCGAATCTCGATATCGATGACGTCTCGCCCTACGGCTATCAACCCCCACCCGCCCACGCCTTCCCGGCGGCGACCCCGCCGCATGGGGTGCCTCCGGCAGGTGGGGGGGCGACGGCTTCGCGGTCGCCTTATGAAGGAGGGCCGCCTTATCAGCCGCCGCAGGTACATCCCCACGAAGTGGGTGGGCGGCCGCGGGTTTAATTCTCAGTCTTAATTTTGATCACAATGAGGTCTTAAAATGGCAACCGATACGGATCGACCGGCAACGCAACCGGCCAAAGTCAGCTTCCCCCCGCACAGTGGGACTGGGCCTCCGGCCCCACACAGTGGGACTGTGCCTCCGGCCCCACACAGTGGGACTGTGCCTCCGGCAGGTGGGGGGGCGACGGCTTCGCGGTCGCCGGTGGGGGCGGAGCCTGGTGCGGTTGGAGAAGCCGCGGCCCCTCACACCGACCCGCTGCCGCAGGCCCAAAACCCCGTGACGGGGTATCCGGGGGCGGG
Source organism: Stratiformator vulcanicus (assembly GCF_007744515.1). Classification (NCBI taxonomy): domain Bacteria; kingdom Pseudomonadati; phylum Planctomycetota; class Planctomycetia; order Planctomycetales; family Planctomycetaceae; genus Stratiformator; species Stratiformator vulcanicus. The sequence continues at coordinate 4,992,099 of NZ_CP036268.1, read as the reverse complement.
GGAGTTTGAGCGGTTGCGGCGGGCGGCTCCGGCGATTGAGCGGATTTATAATCGGTTGGCTCAGTATCGGATGCTCGACGGAGAGATCGAGAAGCGGGAGGCCCAGTTGCGTCAGCTTCAAGACGAACACGCCGGGCTTGCTCAGGAAATGCTCGCCGATCTGGATGAAATCGGCCTGTAAGGGCCAGTTGACAACCCTGTGAGAAGGGGCGGGGCGAGTGCCGGTCTTAGGAGCCGGAACGCCCCGCCCCGCTGGGTCTTAATAAATCACCTCGCTGATCACCTTTAACCCACCGCTTCAATCATGCTGACCTTTGCCGACATTGAAACGAGTCTTGACGCCGAGACGCTGGGGCGTCTGACCGAGACCTTGGAACAGATCGCGACGTTCGATCAGCCGGTGCCGGCGATGTCGGGGGATGAGACGCTCGATGACATGCGGCCGGTGGCTGAGGGGATGCTGTCGGCCGAGGCGATCGACTTCGGTGACCCGTGGACTGAGCCGCTGGTGTTGGCCTGGGGGGCGATGGGGGAGCTGCCGTTGACCTCGGAGGATGCGGCGGAGTTGTTGGTGCTGAGCGGAGCGGGCTTGGGGGAGGCGGGGGTTGATGCGGTTGCCCCTGTTGCTGAGCCGCCTGTTGTGGAGCCACCAGCGGTAGAGGGTGAGGTGCCGAACCCGGAGCCGACCGCGAAGCCGTCGGCCACGCTGCCGCAGGCACAGAACCAAGAAGTGGTGTCACAGGCACAGGCACCACTGAGCGGTGGGTCGCCTCCTAACGTGGGGGTGATTGCGTTGCGGTTTGATGGGAGTGAGCGGTCGCAGCGGGTGGTGCGTGACTTTGTGCGGCTGCATGGTCAGTTCGTGACCGAGGTGGTGTTCGCCGAAGCGGGTGGTGATCGGCGGGTCTGGTCGCGGTACGGCGAGGTGAGACCAGCCTTGGGGGCTTTGCTCGACGCGGACCACGAAGAGTAGGTAGGTCTGATGGCTGCGAAGAAAATCAGCGAACTGACGGCGGCGTCGGCGTTGGCGTTGGTCGATGAGATCGCGGTGCAACGCGACGGGGAGACGACCGCGACGCGGGCGAGCCTCGCACAGGTTGCGGGGCTGATCACGCCGCCGCTGGTGGTGAACCTGCCCGCTGCGGCGTGGAGTGCCAACCCGGGGGACGATCCCGAGTGGGGGTCCGTTCTGAGTGCAGGGGGATGCCTGAATGAAGGTTGGCTGCTGGACGATACACTTGAGGAGATGCTGCACGCCCCGAACGCCTTTTACGTCAATAGTGATGTCGACCTGAGCGGCACGATTACCGGCTACATTATTCATCGGCAGACCAACACGACCGGAGATTACAAAGTCGCGTATACTCTCGGCTATCGCAAACTAGGAGACGGCGACTCCAATGACGCGGGATCCGTCGACATCGAGATCGGCGACTTCGACCTGCCGTCATTAGGGGCCAGTTTTCCGATGTCGGTCGATACGTTTGTCATCCCGATCGGCGACGGTGCGGGAGAGATGGATTTGGAGCTAGGGGATTTCTTTGATCTATCGCTTGTTAAAACCGACCCGGAGGACAGTGCGTTCGTGAACGATCTGCTCTTCGCCGGAATGGTCCTGTTTGTACCGAGGGCGTGACGATGAGTAGCGCGACCGCGTCGCATTATGCCATCCAGCGGGGAAGCACATTTTACAATGGGCTGTTTTACCTCGGAGGCCGAGACTCAGACAGCAATGCAGTCTGGTACGGCATCACCAGATTTGTGCTTGGGGAGACGATCCCGTCAGGAGCCATAGTCGAATCGGCAGTGTGCACTATCAGTTCGATCGTCGGAGCGGGAGCGAATCGTACGACACGCAGTCGGATGGAGTTGTCAGGTAATTCTGCTGTACCCGCCACTAATTTTAAGAATCGCAGCCAGACTACGTCTTACACAGATGAAGCGGTGGTGGCGTCTACAGAATCATGGAATGTAACCTCTCAGTTACAAGAGATTGTGGATGCGGGTGATGCGTCGATAGTCAGTGTGATTCAAGACGGATCAATGGCCTCGTCGTTTCAAGAGTGGAGAGTCAGTCCGCTGAATGGCTCTAAATTTACGCTGACCTTTAGCTATTCAATTCCTCGCAGGGCGAACAGACGCAGGGAGATACAATAATGGCAGTGGCGTGGCTCAAATCGGATTTAACTGTCGAGCGGGTCGGCGAGACTCGTCAATTCGAAGACGACGATTCCGTAATTGTCGTTACCCATGACATGTCCGAGGTTGAGAGGATTCGGAGCATCGAGCCGAGATACCGAAAGCTGTCTGTGGACGGGACGACGATCGTTGAGATGACCGCCGACGAAAAGGCAGCGGTTGATGCGGCGGCATCGGAAGCTGCTCAGGCAGCCGCATTGGAGGCGGCGAGGGCGGGACAGATAGCGGAACTAGATCAGGCCTACGCGGCGGCTCAGCAGGCCGGGATTGATGTCGGCGGTGGGCGGCGACTCAAGGCCGAGATGTTGTCGGCGCTCGCGTATCGCGGGCAACTCGACAATCTGCGAGACGCGATCCGGCTCGGACGGACGAACCCGGCGACGGGGGCGGCGTGGTCAGCGGACGATGAGGTCACGGCGACCGGGGCGGACGATTCGACCGTAGTGTTCACCAGTCTGGCCGACTACGAGGGGGCGATTGTCGACGGCGGGATCGCGCTCGCGGCGATGACGCACGCGTATCGCGAGACGGCCGCAGCGATTCAGGCGGCGGAATATCTTGCGTCGGTTAATGCCATCGTGATTAACCTCGGGGGTGACTGATGGACGAGGCGGACGTGATCGCCTGGGGCGACGGAGAGGATGACGTCCTGATGTGGGGGGACGGCGACGGGGATGAGTTGCTGTGGGGGGAGGATGCGGAGGGCGGCGGTGAGCCGCCGCAACGGAAACCGGTCGTGGGTATGCTCACACCATTGTAGGGGGCGTGAACGTGGGAAGTGGGATTGAGCGGAACCCGATGGTCGAAGCGGTCGAGGTGACCGACTCGCTGGCGACGACCGGGGCCATTGATCTGCGGGAGCGGGCGTTTGGCGCTGTGGCTGTGCTCGCGGGATCGAGCCTGACGTCGCTGACGTGGCATGGGTCGATGAGCGATGGCGGGGTGTACGTGCCGTGCCACGACGATGGCGGGTCCGCCGTCACGCAGGTGGTCGCGGCGGGAGAGGGGTACCAGTTGCCGCAGGCGCTGGCCGGGTGGCCGTGGCTCATGGCAGTGGGCGACGCCGTTGGGCAGATCGAGGTATGCCTGAAGGCGTAAGGTACTTTTTCGCGGTCCGATTCCCTATTACATCGGGAACAGTCGCGAATAGAGACACACTTGCTTGCAGGCCGGAGGGATGAGCAGTGAGATCGACGATTCACCGCAAATCCTGAAATACTCTGAACGTAAGGAACGGGAGCGGAAGCGGCAGGCCGACCAGTCCGCCAAGGGCCGCGACATCGGCCCCATCCCGGAGGTCGTCGACCCCGGACGCCGAGCCGCCTGTCGGCTGAACCTGCAGCTCTACCTCGAAACCTATCACGCCCCGGCATTCCCGCTGGCGTGGTCCGAGGATCACATCGACTTCATCGCCAAGACGCAGGTGGCGATTCTCGACGGAACGCTCAAAGCCCAGGCGATGCCGCGCGGTTCCGGCAAAACGACGATCTTCGTGCTCGCGATCTTGTGGGCCGTGCTATACGGCCACTGCCCGCTCGCCGTCCTGATCGCGGCCGAAGACGGTGCCGCCGGCAAGAACCTCGAAATGGTGCAGAGCGAGCTCGAAGTCAACGAGCTGCTGTTCGAGGACTTCCCCGAGGTCTGCTACCCGATCGCCTGTCTCGAACGCATCAACAATCGGACCCGCGGGCAAACCTGCTGCGGGCAACCGACGCGGATGCGAATCACGCAGGATCGATTGGTCTTCCCGACGATCGAGGGCAGTGTGTCGAGCGGCTACGCGATCGTCTCGGCCGGGCTGACGGGCGGTCGCATCCGCGGCGTCAAGCACACGCTCCCTGATGGCCGGATCGTCCGGCCCAAAGTGGTGCTGGTCGATGACCCACAGACCCGCAAGTCGGCCGCGTCGGCGAGCGAAAGCCGGACGCGAGAACGGATCCTCAACGGCGACGTCCGCGGCATGGCGGGTCCGGGCGAGTCGATCAGCATTCTGATGGCCGTCACGGTCATCTACCGCGGCGACATGGCCGACCGGATGCTCAACCGCACGATCAATCCGATCTGGCGCGGCGAGCGGAAGCGGATGCTCAAAAGCCTGCCGTCAAAGGAAGCTCTCGAGTTGTGGGAGCGGTACTGGCAAATCCGAGCCGATGACCTCCGCAATGATGGCGACGGATCGGTAGCGACGGAGTTCTACCGGCAGCATCGGGCGGCGATGGATGACGGGGCCGAGGCGAGTTGGGAGGACCGCAAGCAGGAGGAAGACCTTTCGGCCATCCAGCACGCGATGAACCTCTACCTCGCGAACAAGGAGTCATTCTTCGCGGAATACCAGAACGACCCGCTCGACGATTCGCAGGACGGCGATGAATTCCTGTCGGCTGAGGAAATCCGGCAGCGATTGTCGAAAGTTGATCGCGGCGTGGTCCCGCTCGAAACGGACTACCTGACCTGTCACATCGACGTGCATGACCGGCTGCTCTATTACGCGGTCGGCGGTTGGTCGAAATCGTTCCGCGGCTTCGTTGTTGACTACGGCACCTGGCCCGAGCAGACGCTCCCGTATTTCAGTCTGCGTGACTGTTGGTTTCCGCTGGGCGAAAAATACCCCAAGGCGACAACCGAGGGGGCCATCAAGAAGGGCCTCGAAGAGCTGATCGACTACCTCTGCGGCCGGGACTGGTCTCGAGAAACCGGCGACCTCGCCGAGCACATGAGCCTCGCTCTGATCGACGAGGGCTACGAATCGAAATTGGTGCATCGCGTGATCCGGCGGTCGAAGCACAAGCGCATCCTGCGGGCGGCGAAAGGTTGGGCCGTCAAAGCCGCCAACGTGCCGATGACCGAGTGGAAGGAACGCGACACCGCCGAGCGAGTGGGCCACCACTGGCGATACGGGATCGACGAAAAGGCCGGCGTGCGTCGAGTCCTATTCGATCCGAACGTCTGGAAGTCGTTCGTGCATAAGCGACTGGCGGCGGCCGAGGGAGACGCGGCGAGCCTGACCCTGTTCGGCTCCGAGGGTCGACGCCACGAGCTGATCGCCGATCACCTCACCGCCGAGTTCCGCACAATCACGGAGGGCCGTGGGAGGCGGGTCGATGAGTGGCGGGTGAGGCCGGGGGCTCCGGACAACCACTTCCTCGACAACCTCGTCGGTTCGGCCGTCGCGGCCAGCGTCATCGGGTGCGTGCTCCCTGACATATTGCCCACCGGCAGAGGGCAGAAAAAACAGGGACGACGCAAGGGCCGCCGACGCCGCGGCATCACCTACTCGGAGTAACACAATGGCGACGAAGGCGGCGAAAGCGAAACGACAGCAGAAGACACTCACACCCCCGACGAAATCACCGCCGGAAACATCCCCGACCCGGCAGTATGAGGAACCGATCGGCCCTCCCGCCCCTGAACCATTCTCCGATGAGCCGCCGGCGATCGAGACGACCTGCCGCAAATGCGGCTCGAACCGAGCAACCGATCCGCTGTGGAGCCGCGAACTCGCCTACGGGGGCATTCGTTCGGACGGCTCGCATTACTCCCACGTCCGATGGGAACGCAAGCAGTGCCTCGACTGCGGGCAGGTCCGCGTCGACCGGATCACGCTCAATATGCCCGATACGGTCGCTTCCGTTCCGGTGTAGTGCCGCCGCCGACATATAGCCCGTCCGAAAGGGCGAGCCGAATGACCGATGCCGAACTTGATGCCGCGATCGCGGACCTTGAAGAGCTGCTCAACTCCGGCGTGACCGAAACGTCGGCCGATGGGACGACGCACAAGTTCGATATTGCCGCAGCCCGCACCCGCCTCGCCGAGCTGAAACGCAAGAAGCGAAAGCGGCTCGGCAAGAAGACCGGCCACCCGTACGCGACGCCCACCTTCGGGAGCGGTGACTGATGTTTCGCCGACTCACCGACAGGGTGGCCCGCTCATTCGGCTACGATGCGATCGAGGAAAAGACGCATCGCCGCACGCGAACCCGCGTGACGCAGTCCGAAGACAAAGAACTGGATGCGTCGAGCCGCCGGAAGCTGATCAGCACCGCTCACGATGCCCGGCGGAACATCGAGGTCGGGGCGTGGGCCATTCGCCGCCACCTCGACTTCGTCTCGTCTTTTCAGTTCCGATCGTCGACCGGCAACGCCGAGTGGGATGACGCCTGCGATGAGTTCATCAAGACGGCCTCGAAGCGGGAGAACTTCGACAGTTCCGGTCGGCACTCACTGCGAAAATCCCTGCGGCTGTCCGAAGCCCTCCGCACCGTCGCCGGCGACATCGGCTGGGTGAAGATCAACGACGGCACCACGCAGATGATCGAGGGCGATCGTATCCGCAATAAACTCGGCATGATGCCCGAGGGTGAGTGGATTCACGGCGTGAAGGTCAACGCCCGCGGTCGCCCGGTCGCCTACGCTATCCACAAGCGGAAAGGCACCGGCTTCGAATTCGAGCGAACGGTTCCGGCCAGCCGATTCTATCTGCACGGCTATTTCGACCGCGTCGACCAACACCGCGGCATCAGCCCTCTGGCGTCCGCACTCAATCGATTCAATGACGCCTACGAAGGCATCGACTACGCCCTCGCGAAGGCGAAGGTGGTGCAACTGTTCGGCCTGGCGATCTACAAGAGGCTCGCCGATCCCTATGACGATGGCGATCTCGACGAAGATGCCGACGAGGATGAGGACCCCGCTGAAACCGACTTTAAGCTCGAACCCGAAAAGGGGCCGTTCACGCTCCACATGGACAAGGACGAAAAGGCCGAATTCCTGCACTCCAATCAGCCGGGATCGTCCTTCATCGAGTTCATGCAGGTCGTGGTCGGGATCGCCCTCAAGAGCCTCGACATCCCCTACAGCTTCTTCGATGAGGCTCACACCAACTTCTTCGGCTCGAAAGCGGCCCTCACGATCTACCTCAAGGCGTGCGACGAAAAGCGGGAAGACAACCGCGACCTGCTCAACCATTGGACGCGGTGGCGTGTCGGCATGGCGATCGCCCGCGGCGAACTCGACCCGGCCCGCTACGGTCTGACCTTTGACGACATCGACGGTCAATGGCTGTGGATCGCCCGCGGCGTGCCCTGGTTCGACAAGAGCCGGGAAATCGACGGCGACATCAAGGCGGTCGAAAACTGTTTTCAGGATTACGACGAAATCATTCAGGAACGGACTGGCCGAACGCTGAAAGACGTCGTCGACCGCATCGCCGAGCAGCAGGAGTACATGCGGGAAAAGGGCGTCACGCCCGGAGCGAAGCCGCTGCTCGACCTGAGTCAATTCATGGGGGGAGGGAAGAACGATGACGAAGATGAGTGAGGCCCTGAAAGACCGGCCGAAACACCTGCGATCCGCGATCGTTCGCGGCTTGAAAGCCGAAGGGACCGCGGCGTCCGACAGCGGCGGGCAATTCGGAGCGGGAATCATCCCCGGATTCGCGGTGATCACCCGCAGTGAAGCTCTCGGCCACGGCTATTGGATCGATCACGATTTCCTCGGGCAGGTCCGCGACGGGTTCGGCGACGGGGTCCGGGCTCGCTTCACTCACCCTGGTCTCAGTTCGGATGGACTCGGCAAGAAACTCGGTCGGGTGACATTCAGCGAGATCGACGGTGATATCCTCCGGGGAGATTTGCACCTGTCGAAAATGAGCCACAAGACGCCGGACGGCGACCTCGCCGCCTACGTGGTGGGGCTGGCCGAAGAGGATCCCGAACTGTTCGGTGCGTCGATCGTGTTCGAAGTTGATTACGAGGCGGAGAAGGCCCACTTCGAAGAACATGGCGGGCGAATCTTCGTCGATGACTACGGCTTCGAGACCTGGGACGACTCCGAATTCAAGTCCCCCGATCCGCTCAATACGAAGAACCTGCCGCACGCCCGGCTCGCCGAATTGCGGGCGGTCGACATCGTCGATGAACCGGCCGCCAACCCGTCCGGAATGTTCCACGCCACCGACATCCCGGCCGAAGCCGATGCCCTGTTGTCGTTCGCCCTCGGCCGCCGCGACACCGCGCCGGAGTTATTCACTCTCTCCGGCATACACCCGGAGAGAGTGAAGGGCTTCGTCGCCCGTTACCTCACGAATCACGGCCTCGCCGTCGTTCCGAAAGAACCAGTTATGCCGCTAAACAACACCCCCGCCGAACCGACCAACGAAACCCCGGAGTCGACCCCGGCTATCACCCCGGCGGAAGCCGCCACCGATGTCTCGGACGCTGGCGATGGGGCATCCGAGTCGACGGAAGAATCGGGCGATGACGAAGGTGGCGGCGGCGACGATGAACCGGCAGGCGACCCCGAACAGCTGAGCGGTCGGGCCGCCGCCCTCGCCGAGTTCCGCCAGTTCACCGTCGAGTGCGGCAACGAAAGCGGAGCGAAGTGGTTCTCCGAGGGAAAGAGCCTCGAAGAGGCCAAGTCGCTGCGGATCGCCGAACTCACCGAACAGAACAAGTCGCTCACTGGGCGACTGCAGGCAGCCCTCGCCGCGTCGGGCGAAGCGGAACCGCTGTCGTCCGGTTCGGCCGAAGAACCAAAGACTGAAGGCACACCGAAACAGCAGGGCCTCAGTGAGGCCCAACAGAAGATCGCCAGCGGAATCAAGCTGCCGTGACCGCACGGCAGCGGGGGCCTGCGGCAGCGGGGGCGACGGCTTCGCGGTCGCCTTAAACGGAACCACTTTAGCGAAACTGATCACGGGCCTTTGCCCTGAGGAGACTGACCGATGGAAATGCCCACCCTGCTCGATATCGCTGCCCGTAATGGGTCGGACATGGCTGTCGGTCTGATCGACGAAGCCAGCAAGGTTCACCCCGAAATTCGGTTGATCGCCAGCCGCACGATCAGCGGACTGAACTACAGGACGCGGGTACTCAAGAAGAACCCGTCCGTCTCGTTTCGCGATGCGAACGACGGAACTGATACGGTGGTCGGTGAATACGAGAATCGCCTCGTCGAGACCTTCATCTTGAACCCGCGTTGGCAATGCGACAAAGCCGTTGCCGATTCCAGCGAGGACGGGCCGGAGGCGTACATCGCTGAGGAAGCCACCGTGATGTCGAATGCTGCTTTCGAGCGGATCGCGACGCAGATGTATTACGGGGACGATCCCAAGGGTTTCCCGAAGCTCTCCGACTCGATCCTCGACAGCATGACGATCGACGCGGGCGGCACGACGGCCGGCACCGGCTCGTCGGTCTACGCCCTCACGTTCGGCCAGCAGGGAGTGCAGTGGGTCATGGGCCGCGGCGGGTCGATCACAATCAACGATGTGTGGACTGAGACGATCACCGGTCAGAACAATAAACCCTTGACCGGGTACGTGCAGGACATGCTCGCCCGGATCGGCCTGCAGGTCGGAAACCTCAACGGTGCAGGCCGGATCAAGGACCTCACCGAAGATGTCGGCAAGGGACTCACCGACGACCTGCTCGCCGATCTGCTCGGCAAGTTCCGTGTCGGCTACCGGCCCGACGTCCTGCTGATGAGTCGACGTAGCCTGACGCAGCTTCAAAAGAGCCGCACGGCCACCACGGTGACCGGTGCCCCGGCACCCACGCCGACCGAATACCAGGGCGTCCCGATCGTCGCTACCGACTCCCTGCTCGACACCGAAAGCCTCTCGGCTTGATGTGCCTGCGGCAGCGTGATTGAGGCGATCGGCTTTATATTTCAGTGACCAGCAATGACCCCGCGGAGAATGTTATGAACCTTGCCGACGCACTACTGAAACAGTCGAAGGCTCTGCCCGCGGATGCGTCGGCAGTCACCTCCGACGCGATCGACCTGCAGGTCACCCCGACCGGCGATTTTCTCGCCAACTGTGAGTTCCTACTCGAAGCTCCGGCCCTCGCCACCGGGGAACTCGGCGACGATGACACCATGACCTACGATCTCGTCGCGTCGGAAGCTGCGGACCTGTCGAATCCGGTCACGCTCGCGAGTGCGTTGATCACGCAGACCGGGGCCGGTGGAGCGGGGGCGGCAGCCGCAACCGCCCGCTATCGTCCACCGACCGACGTGAAGCGTTACGTCGGTTTCAAGGCGACCAACTCCGCCGCGGGCGATGCCAGCGGCAAGTCGGCCACACTGAGTTTGCGTTGTTAAGCCCGTAGTGGAGCGGCAGCTCCGGCAGGAGGGCTGTGCCCTTGGGAATTATCGACCGAGCCAGCGGGTTACGCGCCGCGACAGCCGTGAGGCTTCGCGGCGTGTCCGTTTCCTACCGCCGAAAGGATGGCACGACCGAATCGGTCGTTGCCGCTCCCGGTCGGACCGATCACGCCGACGTCGACGGCAACGGCGGCACCGTCACCGTCCGATCTGATGACTGGCTCATCCGCCCGGAGGACTTCACCGCCCAGTTCGGGGCCGCTGCCGTGCCGGTCGAAGGCGACCGCATCACGTTCCGCGGCCGAGTCTACCGCCTGCAGCCGTTCGGCGGCGAGCCGGTCTATCGGCCCAGCGATCAGGACCGCCGGTTGTGGCGGATGCACTCCAAAGACATCGGTGCTGAGGAATAGACCGTGCCGAGCCTGCACTGGACGATCGCCGAAGCCGTTGCCGCCGATCTGGCCGCGGCCGACCTCAGCCGCGACACCTCCGCAGCCAAAGTCGCCGCGGCCCCGTACTACGAGCTGGAAGACCTCGCCGCACTCAAGATCGACGCCGTCCCGGTCGGACCGATCGAAAGTTCCTACAGCGATGAGGCCGCCGCCGAGCGTGACTACCCGGTCGAGGTCCTGGTGCAGCAGCAATGCGAGCGGGATGACGCGGTGACCTACGAGGGGCTGCTGCAGTTGCTCGACGAGATCGCCACCCACCTCGAAGCGACCGATATCGACGGGGCCGGGATCCCGGCCGAAGGCAGCACGATCGAATTCGACCCCGCGACACTGCTCGCCGATGCCCGCTTCCTCGGTATGGTCCGCGTGGAATACCGCCACTTCATCTGAGCTGCCGCAGGCACAAACCCACGAAGTGGGGCCGCAGGCACAATCGGAGGGCCCTCCGTGGCTGATATTGATATCAAGTTTATTAAGAATCGGTTCTTCGACAAGAAGGTCACGTCGTCGCTCGACAGGGCCGCACGCCGCATCCTGTCGCGGTTCGGTGCCTTTGTGCGGCGATCGTCGAAGTCGTCGATCCGCAAGCGCAAGACGCCATCGCAGCCGGGCCAGCCGCCGAGTTCGCACGTCGGCACGCTCAAGCGGTTTATTTTCTTTGCGTTCGATGCTCGCGATCAAAGCGTGACGATCGGGCCGATGCGGTTCCGATCAACACACCCCGGCGGCGACGGGAAACCGATCAAGGGCACGGTGCCAGAGGCCCTCGAAGATGGCGGGATGATGCGGATCGTTGAAAGGTACGGCCGGGTGAAAGTCGGGCGCACCGCAGCCGGGCGCGGGGCCGGTGGGCGATTCACGAAAGGGGAGGATATCTGGGGGGAGGGTTGGGCTCGTATCAGCCGGAAACGGGGGCCATCGGCATACAGCCGGACAAGGAAGCGGACTGTTGCGGTCGGTCAAAGGCCGTACATGGTTCCCGCGCATGAAAAGAACCTCGGCCACCTCGCGCAGTGGCGGAACTCGATGAGGTGAGACAATGGCGGGCGGCTATAAGACCGGCAGGCGGTGCAAAACCTATTACGACGCCGCCGGCGCGGGGCAGGGCACCTGGACCGCCACCGAGATCACGAAGAACCCGCAGCTCGATCTCTCCGCCGACGAAGCGGTCGTCGAGGATGAGTCGTCGATCTGGAAGCGATACATGCAGGGGCTGCTCGATGCCCCCCTCACGCTCAACATCAACCGCAAGGTCAATCACGCCTTCTACAACGCCCTCCGAGCGTCAGCTCTTGCGGGAACACCGATCGGGATCGCCCTCGCCAGCGGTGCCATCACCACGGTCGACGAGGAGGTCTTTACGGGAGACTTCGTCGTGTTCGGGTTCCCGTTCGGTGGTGCCCAGGGCGAGACGCAGGAAATGTCGGTCACCCTCAAACTCGCCGCCGACAGCTCCTTCGCCCCCAGCTTCGCCACCGTGACGGCGTGACGCCGTCGTCCGTGCCTGCGGCAGCAGTCGTCGACGGCTTCGCGGTCGACTTGGTTATCCACTGGCCTCTGGCCGCTAGACCCTAGACACAGGCCCCGACATGTCAAACATTCAGACCCACCGCGTGCGGACCGCCGACGGCGTCAAGGAAGTCAAACTCAATGTCCACACGGCCGAAGAGATCGAACAGCGAGCCGTCGCCGGACCGCCCGCCTCTCCCGCTCCCCCCGTCACCCCCTCGCCCGCGGAGGTGGAAGATGACGATGAGCAAGCCGCTGCCGCAGGCACAGAGTAACGAATGTTACTGAGGGATCGGCGTGGGCGGCTTTGGTCTCACCGGCTCGATGTCGCGGCGGCGGTGCGAATGCGGGACCTCGCCGGTGTCGACGTGATGCAACTCGGCCTCACGCAATCGCTCCCCGGCAGCCGAGCCGCCCTCGTCGACGCCGCCTACGCGTTGCTGCTGCCGGAGGCACAAAGACACTCCGTGTCCGACAGGGAGTTCGGGCGGTTGCTCCGCGGTCGACTGTGGGGCTGGACCGTCTCGCCGTCCGACCTCGCCGACGAATTGCTCGCCGAGCTCGCGGCGTTCTTCGCCAGTCCGAAGCTATCCCCCGGTGAACCGAAGGGGGACGTTGAGCGGGAACTGACCGCCGCCGATCTGTGGGGCGACATATACGCCCTCGCCGGTCTGGTCGGCGTCGATCCCGGTCCGCTGACGTACGGAGAATTGGTCGCGCTGGCCGATTCCCGCCGCAAACACGATTGGGCCCGCACGGCGGAGCTGATGGCCCTCACGTTCAACCTGCAGGTCGATCGTGAACATCGCAAACCTGCGGCCGCATTCGACCCGACCGGCGGGTTGGGGGCCGAGTCGACCGGCTCGATCGAGATCACCGCCGACAACCTGTTCGACGTCGCCGCGATCTTTTGCCGGGGCCAGTGACCCCGCAGATGGGAGACAACGATGGCCGGAAAGAAACGCGGGATCGAAGCAGGCCGGGCGTACGTGAAAGCGTTCTTCGACCGCTCCGCCGTCACCCGCGGCCTCAAAGCGATGAAGCGGCAGATCGGACAGTTCGGTCAGTCGATGCGGGGCATGGGCGGGAAGCTGCTCGGGCTGGGGGCGGCCGGAGGGGCGGCTCTCGCGTACCCGATGCGAATTTTCACGTCGTTCGATGATGCGATCCGACAGGTGGGAGCCGTCACCGGCGCGACCGGCGAGGAGTTCGATTCGCTGCGGGACAAGGCCAAGGAACTCGGTCGCACCACGTCGTTCACGGCGAGCGAGGTTGCGAACCTGATGACCGAACTCGGCCGGGCCGGGTTTTCGCCGGCACAGATCGAGCGGATGACCGGGGCGGTGCTGGACCTGTCGAAGGCGACCGGGACCGATGCCACGCAGTCCTCCGGAATCATGGCCGCGACGATCCGGCAGTTCGGTCTCGAAGCCGAGGACGCCACCAAAGTCGCCGACAGTCTCGCCACCGCGGCGAACAAGAGTTTCAACACGGTCGAAGGTCTCGGCGATGCCCTCAGCTACGCCGGACCCGTGGCCGCCGATGCGAACATGAGTCTCGATGAGACGCTCGCGATTCTCGGGGCACTCGGCAACGTCGGCATTCAGGGGTCCGCCGCCGGTACCGCTGTGCGGCGTCTGCTCACGCTCAGTGCCGCCGAGAGTGAGAAGTTTCAGCAGGTGTTCGGCGTCGCCACGAAGGACGCCGAAGGCAATGCTCGCCCCCTGATCGACGTTCTGAGCGAAATCAACGCCGCGACCGCCGATCTCGGCAGTGCCGACCGGGCCGCGAAATTTAATGAAGCGTTCGGCCTGCTCGGCATCACCGCGGCGAGTTCGATCGGCAAGAACGCCGCCGACGCCCGCGAGCTGATGGACGCCCTCGAACAGTCTTCCGGGGCCGCGGCGAAAACGGCGGCCGAGATGGAGTCTGGCATCGGCGGTGCGTGGCGAAAGCTGCTCTCAGCCGCCGAAGGAACAGCGATCGCGGTTGGGGACGTGCTGGCTCCGTCCGTGCAGAAGGTCGCCGAATGGCTGGGTCGGGCCAGCGGTCAGATCGCCGAATTTGTTGAACGGAATCGCGGGATTGTCATCGGGGTTGCGGCCGCGGTCCCGATTGTTTTTGGGTTGGGAGTGGCCCTGTTCACTGTCGGCGCGATGGCCGCGGGAGCCACAGCAACGATCGGGCTAGTAGCCGGTGCGGTCACGTTTCTGCTCTCCCCGATCGGCCTCGTCATCGCCGGTGTCGGCTTGCTCGGTTCGGCGGTTGTCGGACTGGGAGGGTACTTCTTAACTCAGACCGAAATCGGCGGAAGGGCCCTCGACTGGCTGGGCGAGAAATTCGGCCCACTGTTGTCGACGGTCAAGAAGGTTCTCGAAGGAATTAAGAACGCGTTTGCGGCTGGCGACTTCAAAGGGATGCTGCAGATATTCTGGGCGGCGGTGAAGCTCGCGTGGACGGCGGGTGTCGCGAGTCTCAAGTCGATCTGGATCAATTTTCAGTCCTATTTTCGATCGATCGGAGTGCGAGTCCTCAGTACCAGCTGGAAGGACGTAACAAACTTTCTGGTCGGGGCGTGGGAGTGGGTCGTCGCGAAGCTCACGTCGATCTGGGTGAAGTTCACGACACTGCTGGTCCCGCGCCTCATTAACGCCATGAAGATGGCTGGGACGATTCTCAGCCGATTCCTGCGATCACAGGGACGCAGTGCCGATGCGGCTCGTGTCATCAAGGCAACGTCGGTTCGACGCAGCGGTCGGCAGGGGCAGGATGACCAAAGCAACGCCAAGCGGCGGGAGGAAAAAGCGGCTCGCCAACTCGAAGAGATCGAGGCTGATCGACTGAAACGTCAAAAGGCGTTGACCGACGAGATTGAAAAGGCCCAGGCCGATCTCAACCGCGTGATCGCCGATGTCGAGTTCCGCAATCGAAAGCCGATTGAAGCCCCGAAGCCCGCAGAAGCCCCGAAGCCCGCAGAAGCACCGAAGCCAGTAGTCGCACCGAAGCCAGTAGTCGCCGAACGGCCGAAGAACGCAGCCGTAGAAGCCGCAACGCTTGCCACCGGAATCACGAACGCCGGGACCGGCACGTTCAGTGCCTCCGGCGCGGCCCTGCTCGGCGTCGGCGGGGACGACGTCGCCAAGAAGATCGATCGCAGCAATCAACTGCTCGGCCGGATCGATCGAGGCATACAGGATGGAGGACTGAGGGCGGGTTAAACACGGGCAGGGTATGGCCATCAACGTCGTCGCCGGATGGTCGGGCCGACGCATCAGCTTCGGACCGGACGGCACCTACGAGCGGTACTACACCGTCACCGGCTCCGAAAGCGAAGTCGACGTCGCCGCCGCCCTCGACGCCGCCGTCCCCGACGTGTTCGGCGGAGCGTTACTGCAGAAGGTCGACGTGGAATGGATGGCCCGCGGCACCTGGGGTGCCACTGCCAGCTACGGCACCGTCAAGCCCCGCGAGAAACAGCCCGCCCGCGACTACGGCAGCACGACGCCCGATATCAGCATCGATATCGGCACCACGACGGTGAAGCGGCATGTCTCGCACGCGACCGTCAACACGTACGCCGCACCGGGTGAAACCGCCCCCGACTTTAACGGCTTGATCGGGGTCGACGAGGAGGGCGAAGCCGAAGGGGTCGACGTACCGGTCGCCACGCCGGTCTATAAAGAGTCGCATATTTTTAATGTCTCAACGATCCCTTCCGGTTATTACCGCACGCTCAGCCTCATCGCCTCCGAAGCTCCGGTCAACGACGCCCCGTTTAAGGGGTTTGAGCTTGGCGAATTAAAGTTCGTCGGGGCCAGCTTTCAGAGCCGGAACAATGCCGAAGTCGCGGGCACGTTCAATTTCGAAGTCTCTTACAACGCCACCAATTTAACGGTCGGCTCCATCACCGGCATCACCAAGAGCGGCCACGACTATCTGTGGGTTTACCGCGGCAAGAAGACGAAAGACGCGACCTCCGGCCGCATGGTTTCACAGCCGGTGGCCGCCTACGTCGAACGCGTCTTCCTCCGCAGCGACTTCGCCGCACTCGGGATCGGGACGTGAGTGATGAACGAACCCTTTCCCGTCCTGCAGCCCGGCGATCGCATCGACCTCCGCGCGTCGACCTGGAACGCCATGATCCGCGCGGGCAGGCGGACACGGTCCGCTTCCGGGCCTGCGGCAGCGTCGAAGGGGCGGGGGGTGAATGGGGTTTGGTTGCTGGTCGAGAATGACACGGGGCGGGATGTTGAGCAGTTCGACGCCTGCCTCGTTGCCGGGTCGATTCTCGGCCCCGCTGACGGCGGGTTCGAGCAGGACTCGCCGACCGGCCTGCTGACGCTCGACACGGGGGACCCGTTCGCGACACCGGCGATCGCTCTGGAATCAATCCCGAATGGCGAAACCGGTCGCGTCTTGATGATCGGGGCGAGCCTCGTGCGGGTCGAGGTCACCGATGACGATGATGACCACGCGGCCGTGACCGACGTCGCGAGTGCCGCCACGACGGGCGACCACCTCGCACGCCACTTCAAAACCGGCACCACCGGGCCGCTCAAGCTGTGGTGGGTCGAGCCGGACCCCGGCTCCGGGCAATCGACCGCCGGGGTCGATTTACGATGGGCCCTCGCTCTGATCGGTGGCTCTGATGGTGGCGGTGTGCGGCTCGGGCGGTGCACGTCCGAAGGGGGTTCGGCCAGCGCCTCGACCGGCAGCGGTGATCTGCGGGTGTGGGAGCTGCAGCCGGTCTCGGTCCTGTTCAATGATGCGGCCGGCGTGCAGGTGTCTTCGACGGTCGACCTATCGGGAGATCGAATCTTTGCGGCCGCCCCGGAGGACATCACTTACTCCGACGACCTGCTCGTCTCATTTGCCCCCGGCACCGGCGGCGATCTGTTCGTGCTCAACAGCTACGGCATCGCCGTCGTGCCGAGTGTGTCCGGTTCGGCCTCCGGCTCCGGTTCGCCCTCCGGCACCGGATCACTCAGCGGGTCCGGCACCGCATCGGCAAGCGGCTCCCAGGGATCGGGAACCGGCGGGTCCGGGAGCGGTGGATCGGGCAGCGGTTCCGGTTCGATCTCCGGCAGCGGACCCTCGGTTTCGGCGAGCGGTTCGAACAGCCAGGGATCGGTCTCGGCCTCCGATGGCAGCGGCTCCCTCGGCAGCGGCTCGAGTAGCTCTGCCAGTAGCGGATCGAGTAGCTCCGCGATCGTCATCCCCAAGGTCACCGCCTGCGGCTGCGATGACGTGCCGCAGTATTGGGACATCGACTCGATCGACATCATCCGCACCACGACTTGGGACTGCACACCCGGTGACACGGCGACGTACACCAAATACCACCGCCTCGGTCACTCATCGGGGTGCGAGTGGACCGACAACGATATACACGGCGGCACCGAGAATTTTGCCGCTCCGGCTGACGACTGTCGGTTTGGGTCTCTGCGGTTGTGGGACACTCCGTGGGGCTGGCTGCGACTCGATATTTCAACGAGCCGCAACACTTGGATCGCCCTCTACCGAGCACTCTACGCGGATGAGGCGGAGAAATGTGCTCTGCTGACCGGTGGTGATCTCGTCCTCACCAAACAGAGCGACGGCTATTGGCACTACACGTGGCCCGCGACCATCACGCTCACCCCGTCCGCGGGGCCTTAAATGCCGGACCTCGATCGCTACGCCACCCTCCCGAGATTCCTGATCGCCGTCGCCGTCGCCGCGGCGGTGATCGCGTTCGCCTACACGGCGGGCCGTGAGTCCGGGTTCCGCGACGGCCTCGAACGCTCGGAGTTCACGGCCGAGAAGAACCGCGAGCACCTCTATATCCACCAGCGAAATCGCGAGGACCATTAAGATGGATTTCCGAGTCGGCGTCACCACCGCCCCGCGTCGTTCTCCGACCTTAATCAAGACCGTCGAGAGTTTAATGTCCGCCGGGTTCGAACCGATCGTGTTCGCCGAACCGGGGAGCTGTGCGGTCCACCTGACCGAGTGCGACCGCCTCGGCGTGCCGATCGTCCGACGTGAGACGACCCGCGGTTGCTACCGGAATTGGATCGAGACCGCCGACGACCTGCTCGATGGGGATGCCGATGCGATCCTGATCGTGCAGGACGACACCGTCGTCCATCCGCAGTCGCGAACGTTTCTCGAAGCCGACCTGTGGCCCTGCGAGCGGGTCGGTTACGTCTCGCTCTACTGTGCGAAGCACTACAGCCAGCGGTGGAGCGTCTATCGCCCCGATGGCGAACTCGTCAGCCGCCACCTCACCGAGCAGGCCGCGAATCGCACGGCTCGTCGCGGCGGCGAAGGCGGGGGCGGCGGCTTCGAGGTGAAAACCGAAGAGCGACCGGTCGGCTGTCATCGCACCGGCACGCCGTCGCTGTGGGGGGCGTGTGCCCTGGTCTTTCAACCGCGGCAGCTCCGGCGGATTCTCGACTCGAAAACCTGTCGGGGCTGGACCGGGGCGGGGGGATCGAAAGCCGAACGGGCCCGCCGCAAGGCCGACCCGAAAACGATCAAGAACGTCGATACGATGATCGGCATGGCCGTCAGCGAGCTGCACCTCGAAGGCCGCGTCTATCATCCGTCGCTCGCCCAGCATATCGCGAAGCACTCGGCGGTCGGTCACGGTGACAACAGCGGACGCCGGCGGGCCTCTCACGTCGTGCCTGATGAGGTCGACCCGAAAGCCGTCTTCGCCGCCGAAACCGGTTACGTCCGATATGAGGCGGACGGACGGGCCCGCCGGACGGGTGACCCCGAATACGATGCCGCGGTCGATTGGTGGCACGGTCTCGGTCACTCGCCGAGCTGGTCGATCGACCTCGATTCGTGGCATACGCTGCGGGACCTCCTGCGGCACGACATGCGGACGCTCGAGTTCGGCAGCGGTCTGTCGACGCGTCTGATCCGCGGCCGGGTCCGTGATCACCTCGCGATCGAGCAGGACCGCAAGGTCGCCATCGACAGCGGAGCGCTCCACTGCCCGCTCGCGGGCGATTGGTACGAAGTCCGGCATCAAGGTCCGCCCTTGGAGGGTCCGCCCTACGATCTGATCCTGATCGACGGCCCCCAGGGCGAAGGCAACCGCCGCGGCATATTGAGCCGGATCGAACCGCTCTGTCACGCTGACACCGTCATCGTGATCGACGACGTCCACCGCGACGCCGAATGGCAGCTCGCCCACGCCATCGCCGACCGTCTCAATCGCCCGCTCGGAAAACGCGGCCGCCTGGGGGTCATTCGACCCAATGTGCCTGCGGCAGCGACTCCGACGGCTTCGCAGTCGGAGCTACTGCAGGTCGGCGAGTAGCTTCTCGGCCGCCTTTGCGGCGATCGTCCCCGGCTTCCGCTCGATCACGTCCCGCAGCTTGTCGGCGGCTTTGTCTTTGCTGCCAGCGTTCAGGTAGAGAAAGACCGTTCGTAGCGATCCCAACGCACTGCTCTCGTCATCAGCCTGTTCCGCCGAACCGGTGCCGGGGTAAGCCTCGACGACCGCTTCCAGCTTCTGCCGCGCCGCATCAATGTCCTTGGCGGTCGTCGGCGGATCGATCGACGCGATGACATCGTTGAGTGCGGGCCGAGCCTGTTCCAGATCGATCTTCGCCAATCGTTCCCGCTCCGCCTTCGCTTTCGCTTCGGCTTCAGCCCGCTTGGCCGCGAGTCTTGCAACTTCCAGCTCGCGTTGCTTCTCAGCCAGCAAGGCCGACATTTTGTCGACGACGATGGTCTCGCCGACCTGCAGGAACAGGATGTTCGCTTGAGTCGAGCTGAGCGGTTGCAGTACGGCGGACCATTCGGTTCGGATTTGTGCTCCGAATCCGTTCTGCGAATCGACGTACGATTCGATCCAGATTCGACCGTCGCTATCGGTGGTCAGCTTGTTGCCGGTAGACCATGTCAGGGAGGGGAACTCCGCGGTCGAGGGTGCTTTGAGGGTCTTCTTGACCGCCTCTTTCGCAATCGACATGGCTGAGTAGCTCCCCATCTTCGGCTGCTGAGGAGCCGAAGGTTCTACCGCGGGGGCCGATTCGACGGGGGCACTCTCATTGGTCGAGGCGACCTGTGGTGGCGGAACCTGCGGCGCCGGTGTCGATTCGCGGAACGTCGCACTCCGCGGCCGATCCGACCCACCGCATGCCAGAAACATAGCGAGGAACCCGGCCGCAATTCCAAGGGTGACGATCCGCAGCATCATCGAGCTCTCCGATCAGTGAGAAGTGGTACGCATAGCGTAAACCCACCTGAACGAAGTGCAATTCTGATCGGATCAGCTTTTTCGCGGGGGCGTTCCATCCCGCCACGGGACCGGTTCGCCGGTCACCTTGCCGATCATGTAGGCGATCGCGGCGGTCCGGTCGACGCCTCGCTCCGCGGCCCACCGGTCCGCGGCGGCAACAATTGATCCGGGCAGATTGATCCGAACCGCAGTCCGGTCGGTCCCCGCCTCAAACGGCGTCGGCCGACCGCTCCCCTGTCTCGCTCCGCCCCGGCCGTCCGATTTATTTTCGGGCATTTTGAAATATTCCCTTTTTCTATATTGAATGAAATCTGATTTCGGGTATTATTCAAACATCGCAGGGGCAAGCAAGACCAAGGGCGGGAACGATGGCCAAGTATCACCAGAAAAAAGAAATCTCGAAGGCCATCGAATACGCTGTGGGGCGCGGCTGGACCTACGAAGAACACAAACGCGGCCACGCGTGCGGCTCGCTCAAGTGTCCCGGCGTCTGCCTTGTGTTCGTTTCCTCGACACCGCGAAATGCCGGGAATCACGCGAAAGACATTCGCCGCAAAATCGATAACTGCCCGTGCGGGACATGAAAGGACGACGATGAAGACCTACTCATTCGACGTGACGCTGCCGCCGGAGTGCGGCAGCGTCGAATTTGCCGACTGGCTTTATGCTTCCGGCGGTGACGATTGCACCCTATCGGTTCACGCCGGCGTTCCAACGGCCAGCGTTCACCGCGAAGCCCGATCGCTCGAAGAGGCCATCCGCTCTTTTGCGGAGACACTCGGCCGGTGCGGCCCGCACGCAAAAATCCTCAGCGTCTCGGTCGACGGCGATGACCTCGCCTCGATCCTCACGGCGGGCTGATCCGTCCGCGGCCGTGCGCCGCTCGTATCTCAATCACCGACTCAAACAGGAATCGCATGTCCGACGCCCACCTCATCACCAACCTCGCCGTCCGCGTTGTCGTCGCGATCGCGTTCGTGCCCGCGTGGACGCTCCCGATCGCCGCGGCCGACAACCTCACCATCGGGGGTGTGGTCGCCCTCGTGGTCGGCTCGCTCGGCCTGATCATCGGCGGCAGTCTCGGCAACCTCGCCGCCCGGCTCGTTGACGGTCATGCCGCCCCGGTATCGGCCGACTCGGGGCCGAAGGCCCGCTCGATCGCAGAGTTGATGTAGTCGGTCGGTGATCGGTCGCCGTAGACGCTGCGTCGCGGAACTTCGCGCGTGAATCGTCGCCCGCTGCGACACTAAGGCTGATGCGAAAATATAACCGCATCGCCGGTCAGCTAGGGCGGTTGGCGAGGGTTCGGCTGATAACCGATTGCGACACGCCGAGGGCGTCGGCCGCTTTGCGCTGGCTGCCGTAGGTCGCGACGGCTCGCTCGAACTCGATGTAGTTGCCTGAGGGTCGCCGGCCGCGTCGGTAGAGACTCGCCGCGATCTCGTCGAGCCGCCTGACGATCGCCGCGTCTTCCAGGTCACCGCTTCGTCGCAGTTTCGCCGCCGCCGCCTGGATCACTTCCCGGTCGGTCATGTCGCCCCCTCTCGCTCGGAATCCGGTGATGCGATAATATATTCGCATCATCCCACGGGCGACAAGATCGCAATCGGAAAATTTTATCCAAACATCCGCCGCGGCATCTTGCGGAGGGGAGGGAACTGCACTAGCTTACACCCATCGGAATCGACGCCAGGACGGCGAACGACCGGCCCCGTTCGGGGCAACCTTGGTGCAACAATGATCGACAACCAAAACCTGATCGCCGCCGGCAGTTCATTCTGGTCCGGCTGGCAATCCGTCGCGAAGTTTGATCGCGAAATGCGGCACGCCGCCTGTTTCCGCCGGTTCGCTTCTCCGGCCCTGTAACGCAACGCGTCCCCTGTCGGACCTGCCTGTCGCGTCACTCCGCCGCCGCTCGACTCGATCGAAGCTGCGCGGTGTCTCCGGCCCATCGTCTCTAGCCTCTGGCCTCAACCATGCGCTACCCGTACGTCTATTGCTGGCTGCTCACCACGAGAACCGCCGTCGCCCTGATCGACCCCGTCGAGGCCCTCGCCGAGCTGATCGCCCGGGTGACCTACACGATGTCTTTCGGCCGCTCGCCCGTCGCTTTTTCAGCCGCCTCGTCTAAGGCGAGTCGAACCCAGTACGAAAACTGTCCCGTCGGCGTTGTTGCAGCGGCCCTCTTATACCAGTCGGCCCTCGCTCTATCGGTCCGAAACCTGAGCGTGACTTCGGAAATCCGGGCGGAAGTCGCCTCGTCGCTGCCTTCTGGCTTCCGTGCCTTTTTCTTCATTCCCGAATCAAAGCAAAATTTGCCGGTTAGGGGAATACCGCAGTTGCAGCATCGGGGAATTGTAGCTACAAAGCGTGCCACAGCCATTGGCGTGGAATGGACGCCGCGAGATACAAATCAGCATCCGGCACTGCCGGGTGATTACGCCCCGTTGTCGCGGACCATTCCTCCGCGGCAGCGGGGTTTCGCATTGGAGGCCGAGCCCATGAGCGGATGAGACGGAGCCGCTCCGCCAATGCAAAAGGCCCGGCGTGCTAGAACACACCGGGCCAGATATTGCATCGCGTGAGCGAGAGAACTTCGTGCCGGCCATCGGATCGCAGTGCTAGGAACACTCCCCGAGGCCGACAGGTCCATGAGGCTACCCACGAACGACAGGATCGTATCGTGTCCGATCGCGTTACGTCAACACAATTTCCAGACGAAGCCGTCGAGCTGCTCCGCTCGATGGCCGAAAGTCAACGGCTGATAGCCGAGTCCCTGCAGGCTCTTTGCTCACAAAGTCGCCTGCCACCTGCCGAGAAAACCGCCGAACCTCATCCTCGGAATATCGAGCGAGAAGCTATCCTCGCCCTGCTCGATCAGGACCGACCGAATCTGTCCAAGGTCGCACGGGAGGTCGGAGTAGCCCGACAAACGCTCTACGATTACCCGACGCTGATGGCATGGTGGGAGCGATTGAAGGGAGGCGGAGACTTGAGCCGAGTTCGCCGCGGCCACCGGGCATCCGATGGCAGCATTGAGGCATACGACTGAGCGGGCGTCGCGACGCCCGCCCGACCCCCAACGAACGACATTTAAGGGTATTCACCAGAACGCCCGCGTTGAAAAACACTGAAAAACAAAGGGAGGACACCGAAAATACCGCCACCGGCGACGGATTATGAGTCCGCTGCTCTAACCGATTGAGCTAGGGCCCCGCGAAATATGTTTGACTCGCATCGCAAGCGGGTCGGGCATGGTGAGACTCTCAGAGCTGTACGTCAACTGCCACGACCGCTCGACGCGAGACGAGTCACAAGGGTAAGTCGATAGGTTCGGAGCGGTAGGCTCAATTGGGCCACTCTGCGATTTCGGCAAACGACCAAAACCTATGCAGAAGCTCGCTCGCCGACTTCGACGCGTGTGATATGCAGGAGTGAGCAGAATGCTGACGACTCCGGCACGTCATCTTCGGAACCGTCTTCAAATAGGCCGACGTATAGCCCCCCCTTCGTCAACCAAGCAGCCTCGGGGTGTCGAACTTCGAATTGTGTTCCATCAGTGAGATAGAGTCGAAAGGGACGAAATGGTTGCGCACGTTGGAGTTGCCGCAATTTATCGACAAATTTGTCAGGCTCGCTTTCCACGTCGAACTCCACGCTCTGATTCGATAGTCTGATTTTGACCAGTCTTAGGTGCCTGACCCAAGCCTTCTCGCGAAGGCGGAATCTTTGGGCCTGCCTGCTGAAACCGTGAAGATATTATAGGCTATTCCTTTGTCAGATTCGCAGCAAAAAACGCGATCCGGTGGGCGTAACGTCTTGCTGATGGGTTGCGCCACCGCAGTTGTTTTCGTCTGTTCGTGCGGCGGCTTGCTCGTACTGTTCGGGTGGAATGCGGCGCGTTACTCAGCGGAAGAATTGGAACGCTCGCAGCGTTGGGAGCAGTTTTCCACACGTTGGTTGCCACCGCCTGCCGACGTGGGTCCTGCGGCGATGTTCCCCAGCCAACTTGGTGACTACGAGCTGGTGGAATGGGACGAAACGCCCGCCTTCGCCGCGCTAAAGATCGATCTGCCCGGAGCACACGGGGAATACCGCAACGGCGATCGTCGGCTCGACCTGCACATCTATCGGGCGTCGACCGATCAGAAACAAGAGGTCTATCAGACGGCCCGCGAACTTCTCGACGACGGCGACCGGTTTCATTTTCGCGCCTTCGGCGGGACCGCAGCCACGCGGATGTTTCAATTCCGTGTCGCCCCGCACGAAATGTCGGGCAATTTCTGGTACGCGGCCGGTTGGCTCGTCTTCGCCCGCAGCGCCGAACTCTCCAATCGCGACTTGGAGCAACTCATCCATCAATGGGCGACGCAGCTTGCTGCGAATCCCGAAGAGCTCCCGCCGCTCGAAGCGGCGGAAGACCCGCGGTAGTCATGTTTTCGCACTGATCTGATTAACGCGCCGGATCAACGCGCCGGAGCAGGCGGAACGTCGGTTGCCGAAGCCGTCACGATGCCTGACTCAGTCGGGGCCGCCATATAGGGCGCTTCAGCAGAGGCGAAACGGATCGGATTCGCCGGCGGTCGGACCTGCGTGAAGTGCGTCGGACGCGTGGCGGTATCGAGGGCGAAGGTGTTTTCGTCTCCGAGCGTGCGTCGGGACCAAACTTTGACGCTGGTCGGCAGATTCGTTTTTTCGTCGAGCGTGACCTCGAAGCGATCGACGAATAGCCGTTCCATCGAATCGGTGGGGCGACCGACGAGGGTGCGATCCGATTCGCCTTTCTCCCAGCGATACTGCTTGCCGAGCTCGGCGACGTCGACTGGTCCTCGCAGTTCCGCCAGCAAGCTCAATTCATGACCGCTGCAGTTGGCGTGCTGGTAAGC
This sequence comes from Stratiformator vulcanicus, assembly GCF_007744515.1. Taxonomy (NCBI): domain Bacteria; kingdom Pseudomonadati; phylum Planctomycetota; class Planctomycetia; order Planctomycetales; family Planctomycetaceae; genus Stratiformator; species Stratiformator vulcanicus. The sequence continues at coordinate 4,966,705 of NZ_CP036268.1, read as the reverse complement.
CAGGCGAAGCCGTTCGGCCGAGGTGACCGGAAACAGGGTCTTCGAGGCGTTCGACCAGCTTCGCAGGCTGTCGCCCACGTCGGTCCACTCCGAATTTGTTTTTGAACAAGTCTGCGTCACCGACACCGACATCGCCTTGGCACCGTCCGCCGGGATGAAACGGCCCGGCATGCCGGCATCTGATGGGATCGCGTTTCCGCAGGTGGCGGACGGAATGGAGCAAGCGTCATCTGAGACGAAGGGATCGGCATCCATTCCAAAGCCGATTCCGGACAGGGCAGCGGACAGCAACAGCGCGCCAGCGAACAGGGATCGCATGAGGACCTCGAAGTGATCAATTGGAGGGTAATTTCGGCCGGGCGGCCGGGAGATGGGGAGCGTGATCTAGCAAATTTCCCGCTCGGCCGTAAACCGGAGTTTCCAATTTCGACGGATGGACTCGATCGCACGAAACGTCACTCAACCACGGTCTCACATCGGCCTATGATGAGTTCCATGACCGCGAACCAACTCGAGTCGAGCTCTCAGACAAATCGAGTGAATTGTCCGACTTGGCCGGGAGTTGGCTTCACTTGCCGAGCCGGACGTGCTGGAATGACCGGATGAGAACGAACATGCTGGCGATAAATTGTTTCCGAAATCAGTTTTTTCGCGGGGGTCTCGGCCTCGCCCTGCTCGCCGTCGGGTCCGGGGTAGTCCTTGGCGACGATCCCGCGGCGCAGGGAACTCAACCTCCGTTCCGGGCCAGCGTTGAGGTCAGTTCGTCCGACACGATCGGCGGTGGTGTCGGTTTGCCGGCGCAGACTTACCTCGCGGCGACGGTCCGGCTGGAAAACCTGTCCGACGGCCCGATCACAATCCCGAGAGATCGCATTCGGCTTGAGGCGGATGAAAAGTCCATCCCGCTCGGACGTGGGCCGCAAAAGGGATTGTTCTTACTGAAAATTGGTGATCGAAACGTCCAGACCCGGCTGATCGAGACGAAAGAGCCGGTTCGGCTCGGCCGGGGCGAGTCCGAGCAAATCGACATCTCGTTCTTCGGCCTCCCCAACGGAGAACCCGAACGACTGGTGCTGAAGTTCTTTGCATCGACCGGCGAGGAAGTGGCCGTCGATCTCGGCGAAGACGCCGCTAAGCGTTTGAAGCTGCAAGTCGAACAGACGGGACCGAGTAACGCACTGGGGATTCTCACGGTCTCCGGGACGTTGGACGTGGCCGGAGCCCGGCTGCTGACGAACTCACTGCGTGAACTGGTCGGCAAGGGCGCGACACGTTTTGTGCTTGCCTTCGATGGCACGCAGAAGCAAGCCGATCAGCGCGCTCTGCAGTGGCTTGTGACGGAGGCGTCCCGACTCGGGGCGACTCCGCTCGAACAGAATGCCTTTCCCAATTTTCCGGGCGGAATTAATGAATTCCACATCTCCGGACTTCCCGAGAACCCGCCTTCGCCGCGGTACTCCTATCCCCAGCCGCCCCCGCGCAACTACGCGCATGATTCTGTGTCCGATGCCGTCGCGGCTGCCCTTCGCACGGCGATCGGGCAGCTCAGCGAGTCCGAATTGCTCGCGCAGGCGGGGCGAGGGCATTCGCTGGTTCGACCGGCCGTGATTCGCATCGGAGCCGAGCATATTCCGGATTCTCGTCTCTTGATTCGATGGTCGCGCGAACAAGACCTCCAGGTCCGAAATGCGGCCATCACTGGACTCAGGCACTTTGGTGACCGGGCGGCGGTCGACGCGCTCGTGGCGTTCGCCCGAGGCGACGATGACGAGGCGGCCGCGACTGCGCTCGACAGCTTAGCCGGTTCACGTTTTCCCACGGCGCACGAAGCGTTGACGGACCTGCTGGCCGGCGGGCTTCCCGCGTCGCAAGCCGCGGTTGTCAGGGCTTTGGGCCGACATCCGCGGCCGATGTGGTCAGAGATCGTTTATGAAGCAGCCATCGATCCCGAGTCACCGGTGCGGGCTGAGGCCATTCAGACCCTCGTGCATATCGGACATCCGCAGTTGCTGCCGCTATTGCGAAAGCTGCTGTTCGGCGATGACGAGCACCTGCAAAAAGTTGCGTTTTCAGCCGTCGTCAACAAGGCCGATCCCGACTTCGATGAACTCGCGACCGAGTTCGCGCTCGATCGGCTGAAATCGGGTCGACTGTCGAGTGACGTCCTCCGATTGCTGTTGCAAACAAAAGATGCCCGCACCAAAGACATCGCAGAGGCCCAGTTTCGGGCTGCAAGAGCCGGGGACCGCGTGAAACTGATCACGCTGCTCGCCGAACTGGGTGATCTCCAAACGGCAGGCCTTCTTGCCGAGTCATTTCGAAGCATGTCGGCCGGTGAGCGGGAAATTACGATGCGGGCCCTGTCGAACATCGGCTCGCCGCAATTCATGGCGCTCGCTCCCGAAGCGACACGCACGGGAAGTGCGGCTGTCGTTCTGACGACGATTCAGGGGTTGGAACGCGACGGGAGCGCGGAGGCCGTCGAGTTGCTGATCGAGCAGGTTGCCAACAGTAACAGGTCGATTTGGACGGCTGCGGTGAACGCCTTGGCCAAGATCGGCTCGTCGAAAGCCCAAGAGGCGTTGCAGGTTGTAATGGCCGACCTGCGAAGCGATCGCAGCCGGCACGTCGCGATGACTCTGCGGCAATTGCGTTATCGATCACCCGCCCAGCAGTTCTTTTTGCCGGCCAAGAACGCCGCCGCGAAAGAGCAGTGGGGCAATGCCGAGGAGCTCTACACGCTGGCGGTCGAAATCGATGATCAGCACGCCGAAGCCTTCGCGGGGCGGGCCAACGCGCGATACCAACTCGGCAATCTGCAACAGGCCATGGGCGACTATCAGACCGCCCTGAAGCTCAATCCCTATGACGAATTCGCGATCACCGGCCTCGCCATCCTGTCGGTGCAAACCGGGGGCGATATCGAAGCGGCGATCGAGCGCACGAAAGAGTGGGCCGAGGAATTCGAAAACAGTGCGCTCTATCCTTACAACACGGCCTGTGTATACGGCGTGGCGTTAACTCGCCTGAAAGCGCAGGAGGAACCGGTCGACGAAAAACGGCTGCGGCAAATGGAAACCAAAGCGATCACGCTCTTAGGTCAATCCGTCCGACTCGGATTCGATCAGATCGAATGGATGGCCAAAGACCCCGATCTGACTTCGTTGCACGGACTGCCGGAGTACGAAGCTATGCTCGGTGAGTTTCAACATGACCCGCCTGCCGATCAGTGATGGACTGATCCGAGTACCCGAAAATTTCGAAGCGAATCAAGCGCATCCCCTCCCGTTCCCCGCGGCGCCTGTGCGTGCCGGTCTCCGAGCCGACTGAATGGTTTATCTGAATCGCATTTACACAAAGTCTGGCGACGATGGCGAAACGGGACTCGGCGATGGCGCACGCGTGGCGAAGACATCGCAGCGCGTCGTGGCGTATGGCACTGTCGATGAACTCAACGCCGCGCTCGGCGTGGCGATTGCGGCAGGGCTTCCAGATCAATGCGAACAGCTCATTATCGGCATTCAGAATAATCTGTTCGATTTAGGTGCCGACCTTTGCGTTCCACTGCCGTCCGAAGAAGGGCCAGAGCCGGATGCCGCACTGCGCGTGAAACCCGATCAGGTGACAGAGTTGGAACGGCGGATTGATGCCGCGACGGACCGGCTGGAGCCGCTGACCAGCTTCATTCTTCCGGGCGGAACTGAGCAGGCAGCGTCTCTGCATCTGGCCCGCACGCTGTGCCGCCGCGCCGAGATCGAAGTCTGGCGACTCGCCGAACGGGAAGAGGTGAACCCCCTTGTTCCTATCTATCTGAATCGACTGTCCGATTTATTATTCGTCGCCGCCCGCCTGGCGAATGACGAGGGCAGGGCAGACGTCCTCTGGAGTCCGGGCACCCCAGCGTAATTGGCACACACACAAGCCCGCAGCGCAAGCAAGGGACGGCAGAGCAAAAGCAGCCATCTAATTAGCCGCCGCCGCAACTTCCGCGATTTGTCGATCACGCCACCACCGGACCGACGCGGATTTCAAACCAAGTGTGGAACTCTTCGTCGGGCTCGAGCACCCGCAGTCCGGAGTCGAGCCCTCGATCCCCAATGTTCATTGCATCGGTCGGGCAGGTGTACGGTTCCAGGCAAACCGCCGAGTGCCAGAACGGCGTGAACGCGACGAGTTCTCGAAATGAGGCATCGCAGGTCTGGGTTACTTGAAGACCGGCGGCGGGGTCCATCACCGAGCAGACGAATCCCTGCTCTTCATAAGACAGCCCGCCGTAGACGTCATCCAATTTCAGCGAGCCGAACTCGGCCCCGCCTTGCAAATCGAATTCACCTTCAGCCGGGACGATTTCGCCCGTCGGGATGCCGTCCTCAAGGAGGTAGCGGGTCGATGCCGGAGCGTCGACGATACACTTGGCGGCATCGCTCCCCGGGGACAGCGGCAATTTGAAATAGGGATGCGTCCCAAAGCCGAACGGCAGCGACTTGGAATCCGGATTGGAAATCTTGATGTCAGCGCGAAGGGCCGGTCCGAGAACCTCATAGGTAAGTTCGATCTTGAAATCAGCCGGCCACAGCGGGAGACGCTCGGCATCATCGACGGAGAGCTGAAATTCGCCCGTCACAGCGCTCGCCGTTTGCCGCGTGACACGCCACGGACGGTCGAGGCAGAACCCGTGGATGGCATTGTCACCGGCGTACCCGACCAGTTCTTTAGGAAGAGAATAATCTGTTCCCTCCCAGGTAAATTTGCCCGCGGCGATTCGGTTCGGAAACGGGAACAAAATCGGAATCCCGCTCCAACTCGGTTTACCACCTTCGTCGGGGAATTCAGGCTGCCTGGCGAGAACATCGACCTCGGTCCCGCCGAGATTCGCGACGAATTCGAAGCAGTTGAACCCGAGGTCCGCGGCAATTATCGCCGAGGAGCCCGAGTCGGCATCGGTCAGTTTAACGTGCGGCATTTTGCTTGATCGTGCTGGAGAAAAGCGATTCGCCCGATTCGGTATCTCAGGAGGAATTGTCTGAGGCTGATTGTCATCAATGCGGTCGAGAAGCACCACCGAAGGTGACACAATTGATCCGCTACATGGCCGGGCAAAGAAAGACGGTCCAACGAAAGCATCACGACAGATAGCCCGACGCGCCAGCGAGTGAGAGCGTCTCAAACAAATTGAATCTTGGATCGTCCTGCGACGCAAATAGTTTGCCGAAGAACGGCCGGCAAAGAGGCCCATTGCGGCCCCACCTGCGGAAGCCGAATCGCCTTGCTCGCGCGTCGGGCTATCGAGGGCCTGACCGCAACAATGAAAGCTATTGCCCAATTCTCTGGAGCGAGTGGCCCGTCAATAGAGGGACCGCGACCGGCGGTTCTTCAGAGTTTGCAGGAATAGCCCATTATAAAGCCGCAACAGATAACCAGAATCGGTTCTTAAAAATCATTCTATTCGCATTGAACAAGACTCGATATCTTGGAGCACAGCGGTCAATTCCATTCCGGATTCCCCTTCTGATCGGGAAAGAAGGGGTGCGGATCGCCGGCGTGTCGAATCATTCGATCCCAGGCATCGTAAGGGTCGGCTGAGAACAGCAGGTCGGTCTCACCTTCGACCAGATGCCAGTCCCCGCGACGAATTTCTCCATCGAGTTGTCCCGGCGACCATCCGGCGCAGCCGGCGAACACTCGGTATCGCATTTCGTCGCCGTTGGCCGCGACCGACTTCACGATTTGCTCGAATGCCTCGGCACTATTGCCCACGAAGAGTCCGGGCAGGATCGGCAATTCTCCTCCGCTGTTCTCCACCGAATTGTGCAGCACAAACAACGCCTCCGGCTCGACCGGCCCGCCATAGTAGACCGGTTCATCGAGCTCTGGCAGGTCGAAGTGCTCGGCGATGGCCTGCCGGACTTCGACTTCGGTCGGTCTGTTCACGACCAACCCCATCGACCCGCCGTCGTTGTCTTCCACCATCAGGACAACGGTCCGGAAGAAGTTCGGATCCTTCAGGTGATGTCCGGCGATCAAGTATTTGCCACGAACGCTATCAGTCATTGCTGGCCCGGAACGAACGGCTTCGACGGTCTGATCTGCGACTGTTCTGATCTGCGACTGGTCTGAGAAGAGTGTTCCTCACCGAGTGAGGGGTAGCGAGTGTTGAAAAAAACACGTTCGACGCCCGACTGCAATAGAAAAAGCCCGGCGATTTCAAGATCGCCGGGCTTCGAACATGCTGCGGTCGCCGGTTTGTGCGAGCGGTGCTTCCGCCAATGGCCCCTACCAGGTGACGTACAGGCGTCGGCCGGGGATCAGGCGATAGAACTTTTCGCCGACGACTTCCGAACCGGTTTCCACCTCTTGGGCCACCAATCGACCGTAACGGCGGACTTGCTCTTCTTTATAGAAGACTTTTTCGATCCGCATCCGATAAATCTGCGGCACACCGGGCCACAGCGGATCGGTTTCGAAGACCCAGGCATCTCTCATTTCGTCATAGTAGATGTCCTTCTCTTCGAGGGCCGGAAGCCGACCGCGCGGGTCTTCGAGCGTGACCCGGGTACTCACGCCGGGAGCCGGATCAGGCACGTATTGCGAGGGGACTTTCACCTCCAGAATCGCCATTCGCGGGTGCTCGTCGGCGGGTATCGCTTCGGTCTTCTGGAAATAGCTCCGGCCCAACGTTCCCGGCGGCGGCGCGATCGGTTGCCGAACCATCGCCCGATTGGACGACCCGAAATGCCCGTGTGACTCCACATGCCCGTGAGACGGCGTCGCGACATGCGGATGATCGCTATGCGTCACGATGCCTTGGGGCACGCTCTGATGGATCGTCGAGCCTCCGTAGACCGAATGATGATTGGTCATCGGCTCGGGGATCGGTCGGATTGGACCACTGAAAGCGTGGCCCCCCTTCTGACAGTTCTTGCAACCCGCGTCAGCCACGGAGACTACGCAAAGCAGCGCGGCCGCGATTGGGACGCATCGGCGGAAAAGTAGATCAAAGATCAGCATCAAGAAGCCTCCGGACGGGGCGGCGGAACATGCTCAGGTCACAAATCGACAGAACATGCAACGCTACCCCATGAGCCGCCGCGTGCGCGGCCGCTTGTTACTTCGCAGCCGAAATGTCCCAAGCAGTTTGACGCCCCTGCCGGGCGGTAAAACAGGGCAAAATGTGCCGATCACGCAGAACTTACGATATCCTCGGGTCAGTCAATCACAAAGATTCGATGAACCGCTTCGGCCAGACGATCGTTCTCGCTTGGCCCCCGCAAAATTTCGACGTTACGATACTCACATGAATCGGAGGCGATGCCTCCCCGAAGAGTCCCTCGACTCTCAATTCTCAACCGGAGCACCGCGACTATGGGACTGTTCGACAAACTTCGCGCCGAACTGATCGACATCATCGAATGGGTCGATGACAGCCGCTCGACGCTCGTGTGGCGGTTCCCCCGCTATCAGAATGAAATCAAGAACGGGGCGGCATTGATCGTCCGACCGGGACAGGTTGCGGTCTTCGTCCATCGCGGCGAACTGGCCGACGTCTTCGAGCCGGGTCACTACGAACTCTCCACCGACAACCTACCGATTCTCTCCACGCTGCAGGGCTGGAAACACGGCTTCAACAGCCCTTTTCGCAGTGAGGTCTACTTCGTCAGCACCCGGCAGATCAACGACCTGAAATGGGGCACGCCAAACCCGATCATGCTGCGGGACGACGATTTCGGTCCCGTTCGGCTCCGCGCCTTCGGCACCTATACGATGAAGGCGCTCGACCCGAAAATCCTGCTCAAGGAACTCGTCGGGACAGATAGCGAAGTCGATGCCGACGAGATCGGCGAGCTGATGCGATCGATCATCGTGAGCGCCTTCGCCGACTTGCTCGGAACGCAAAAGGTGGCAGCCCTTGACCTTGCGGCGAACTACCGCGAGATGGGGGACGAACTCGCCAAGCTCGTCAATGAGCGGATCGACGACGAATACGGCCTCGAAGTCCCGGCTCTGTTCATCCTCAACGTCTCCCTGCCCGAGGCGGTCGAGGAGGCCCTCGACAAGCGGAGCAGCATGGGAATCATCGGCGATATGGGTCGCTATCAGGCCTATCAGTTCGGCACCGCGATGGGCGATATGGCGAATAATCCCGGCGGCGGCGGAGCGATGGGCGAAGGCCTCGGCATGGGCATGGGCTTCGCTATGGCCAATAAATTCGCAGGCATGGGAGGTGCTCCCCAAGCCGAAGGCATGCCTTCGGCGCCCCCACCGCCACCTCAAGCAAGCTGGCATATCGCCGCGAACGGACAAACCCAAGGACCATTCCCTCAGCAATCTTTCCAACAGGGCATTCTCAGCGGTCAGGTGACGCCCGACACGCTTGTCTGGACCGCAGGTATGGACGGCTGGAAACCCGCCGGGCAGGTCCCCCAATTAGTGAGCCTGTTTAGCAGCAACCCGGCTCCTCCACCCCCACCGGCCCCGGCGACGTAATCACCCCCGTCGAGCCAAGCCCGCCAGGGAGCGCGCAACCAAGAGAAGTCCCGCACCACCAACACACACCCATTGCGGCGGCGATTCCCCCCTCCCACCCGGGGACAATCGCCGCCGCAATTTTTCGATCCGGACCCATGAACCACCCCGGTTGCGCCGACGTTTGTTATTGTGGAATTGCTGCCACGCACGCCTCTCTCCCAACTCGCGCTCTGCTGATGATCCGATGACCATTGACGCGCGACCGTTCGCCAAGTGCAATTACGGTTGCGCTGCGTTTGAGAATGGAATGGTTTGAGAACTGGTTCGACAACAGCGCGAGACGCGATATGGAAGACGAGCCGATCAAATTCACTCAGAAGATTCACCGGCTGTTGCGGGCCAGACCCTTTCGATCCTTCCGGCTCTATCTGTCGGACGGAAGTGAATTCGAGGTCCGTCATCCGGAGTCGGCACTCCTGACTCAAGGCGGACTCTATATCGGCCGCTACGCCGACGAGCAGTCCGAAATCCCGGAGTCGGACGCCTTCTGCTCACTGCTTCACATGACCCGAGTCGAGGTCGATGAGCGGGCGAATGCGGGGTGAATTACGAAATGAGTTACATGCATGCACGGGTAGCCCGGAGGTCACACCTCCGGGTCGCGACGCGACAAGAGGTTTTGGAGCGGACTCCCGACTTACGACGCAGGTTTAAGATAAGGACGAAGCCAAGGCAGAGGGCGACTCGGTAAGACACTCAGCGGTCGGAACCGAACACCAGACCTCTTGCGGCTGCGCCGCCCGGAGGTAGTAACCTCCGGGCCACCCGCGCAATGTCTAATAAACGCCCTGAACCACTAAACGCTGGCTTAATTTCGATAGAAGGAGAAGATCGATGTCCGCTGAATCTGACAAAGCAATTAGCCAAATTGACGCGAAAGTAGACGAACTTTCCAAGCGGGTGGAAGAGCTGGAACGCCTTTCCAAGCGGGTGGAAGAGCTGGAACGCCTTCCGCAGCGGGTTGCTCGCTTGGAACGATTAAAGCACAAAACACTTGCCATTGGAGGCGCGGCTGCCGTAGCGATTTTGATTCTATTCGGGCTATCGGCATGGGAGATACCTCGAAGGATTACGGAACTAGTGAAACAGGAGGTGGAACAAAGACTACCTGAAGAGGTGATCAAAGAAATTGAGGAGAAGAAGCAGAAAGCGATCGCTGCGGCAGAGGAAGCTCAGAAGAATGCGAAAAGGGCAAGAAAGATTGTTGAGGCGCTGCCCAGCCTCTCTATAGACCAAAACGGTGTTCTCGTTGTGAATGGACCAGCGAGGGTCACTCGCGGACTCGAAGCGGAAACACTCTCGCTCAGTAATAAGAGTCTTACAGTACGATACGACGAAAATCTGAAAGACGTCGTCCTCGCGATCAACGGTCGGGTCAGAATCCTCGACAGCGATGGCCTCAATCGCATTGAAATGAAAGCAATCGCAAGAAGTAGTGTCTCGGAAGACGCTGGTAACGCATATATCATACTGAATGATGGCAAGGCTACGCGGCTCCAACTTATTTCTTGGGGACCCGGTAACGGCTTTCCTGAATTGCGAGCGCATGACGAAAACGGAGAAGTTAAACACCAGTTGCCTAGCTGGTGAGAATCTTTCGGACACTCGGCAAGTACTCGTTCCGTCTATCGAGGGTGCTAAATGACTCAGATTCACGATGTGTGGCGGGGCTCAACTGAAAGGCGAGTCCCGAAGTGTGAGACTGACGACTTGCGTCCATTCGCTGGGAGGATACTCAATGCGATTCGGGTCTGGCCCTACGGTTCAGACCCGCCACCCGCCGCGAAGCGGCAAGAGGTTATGGGGCGGAATTCCGATATACGACACCTGTTCGAGATTACGGCGAAGCCAAGTCAGAGAGCGACTCGATATGCCCTTAAGCCAGCGGACCTAAACATCGATCCTCTTGCGGCTCCGCCGCCCGGAGGTGGTGAACTCCGCGCCACCCACGTCTACACCAAAGCTGTAAGATACATGGCGAATCCAGAAAAATTTGTGGCGGCTGCCAGGCATGTTTTGAAGTATCCCACCTTCTTCGGTGGCGATCCGGTTGAAGTTCATGGACTCATCTTAGGAATCGCGTACGCGGCCTTGCTTGAATGCACGTGCAAAGACTTCGCTGAAGCGGCAGAGACAGTCACTAAACTCCAAAAAGAGGTGACCAGGGATGTTGCCGATTCTCATATTATTCCGATTCGGCTTTGTGATACTTCATATCCAGATTTAAGTCCTAGCTTTGAATCCCTTCGGGAACGCGGGGCAAAGTTTATTTCGCTGTTAGAAGTTAACCTGAACGCGGGTAGCGGGTAGCCCGGAGGTGATAGCCTCCGAGCCATTCGCGCAAAATATTTATCGACCTCGGATAATTGATATTGAGATCGAAGTGATCAATGAACAGGATACTTGTGAAGACAATCGTGGACGCTGCGGCAGTTTTTGAATTCTGCCACGATGATGCTATCGATGAGGACGTGAGCGTGCGCGGTTTAGAAGGAATTGCAGCGAATTTGCAGCGCCTTACTGAATCAGAAGTTGAGGATGTTTGCCGTACTCTCGAAGAGCTTGCAGTTGAGCAGACCGACCCAGAGGTTAAAAACTTCATTCGTGGGTTCGCGGCAAACTTCGGGCTTTCCGATGCCGGTTAAGCGCCCCGATCGGGGGTCTGCTATTTACGACAGTAGGTTCGGCTTGATCAACACGGGTAACCCGAAGGTCACACCTCCGGGTCGCGAAGCGACAAGAGGTTTTGGGGCGGACTTCCGATTTACGACGCGGGTTTCAGATCACAACGAGGCCCAGTCAGACGACGATGCGGGACGACCCTGTTCCAACAAATTAGAACACCGAACCTCTTGCGGCTCCGCCGCCCGGAGGTAATAACCTCGGGGCCAACCGCGATTGCTCTCAGGCCAATTCCTGGGAGCATTCCCAATTCACGAGGGAAATTTAACTATGAAGTCTTTCCACGTTGCGAAATTGATTGCGAAAAAGTATGCGGCAGCGTTGTTCGTTCTTTCTGTTCTTCCAACATCGCCGATCGTCGCACAAGAAACTGCGCCCAAAATTACGATCGATAATTTCGTTCGCGCAGAAACGGATAATTACTTTCGGAAACGAGTCGCGCAGGGTGCGCTTGGGAAGTTCGTTCACGACCGAGAACCGACACCGGTCGATCGACAACCCGTCATCCGAATGAACCGTGACACGCCTTACAGTGTCGCCATTTTTGACCTCACGAACCCAGTCACAATCGAAAAGCCAGATACAGGTGACCGCTTTCAGTCCATGCTGGTGGTCAACGAAGACCACTACTTGCAGCGGACGATCTACGAACCTGACAAATACACGTTTACTCAAGAAGAAATGGGGACGCGATACATCCAGGTGAACTTGCGGACCTTCGTGAATGCCGACGACCCTGCTGACATTGCGGAACTTCGTCGAATTCAAGATTCCATCAAGGTGACACAAAAAAGTCCGGGAGAATTTGTGGCACCCGATTGGGATGTAACGGAGTTGGCCAATCTTCGGAAAGCAATTTTAGCGACGTCCCCTTGGGTACCGGACAGCTCAGGGATGTTTGGTCGCAAAGATGAAGTAGATCCGGTCCGGCACTTGATTGGAACGGCAGGAGGCTTCGGGGGGAACAAGAGAAAAGACGCGATCTACCTGAATGTGTCGCCGGAGAAGAATGACGGACAAACCCCGCACGTATTGACTGTGAAGGATGTCCCGGTCGACGGCTTCTGGTCAGTCATTGTTTACAACAAGGATGGATTCTTCGAGGCGCCCGCTGAACAAGCTTCGGTGAACAACGTTTCCGCGCAACCCGCAGAGGACGGCACCATCACCATTCACTTCGGCGGCGACCCAGATGCACCAAACTATCTTCGCATCATGGCGGGATGGAGTTATATGGTCAGGCTCTATCGACCGCGGACTGAAATACTTGACGGAACTTGGGCCTTCCCAAAGGCCAAGGCGTCATTGAAATAGCGACGGGTGGCTGGGGACAGGCGCTTTCGCCTACCCCCAGTTGAGCGAGTTTGGAGATAACCCCTCCAGCAAGGCCGCGTTACCCCGCACGGGTAGCCCGGAGGTCACACCTCCGGGTCGCGAAGCGACAAGAGGTTTTGGGGCGGACTTCCGATAGATGACACCTGTTCGAGATTACGGCGAAGCCAAGCCAGAGGGCAACTTGGTACCACCCTCAGCGGCCGGAATCGAACACCAAACCTCTTGCGGCTCCGCCGCCTGAAGGTATTAACCTCCGGGCCATCCGCGAAAGTAGAGGAAGTCTTAGATGGAAGTATTGCTGATCGCCGGTTCTATTGCCGTGCTGGCACTCTATCTCTGGGCATTCCGGCGGTTATGGACCTTGGACCTGCCGCCGAAGCTCAAGATGCTGTGGCTGGGTTGGATTTTATTCTTCCCGATTTTCGGCGTCATCAGCTTTCTAAGAGCGGACCCGGACGACCCGGAAAGCATCGATCCCTATCCCGATGAAGATCCGCAGGGCAAAGCGTACTTCCGTGGGATGATTCAGTCCGATTCGTCGCGGCATCGCGGCAATCGAGATCCTGCCGACGGTTGGTGATAGAGCGTGGTTTCAAGAACCGGGTCCTTTTAATTCAGGAGCGAGGCTGATGGTCGGCAGACGGCGGGGCTCAACTGAAAGGCGAGCCGCGAAGTGTGCGGGTTGAGTCGTTTCATCAACCTTCGTCGGTGAGACCAGACATAGCGATCCGGGTCGGGCCCTTCGGTTCAGACCCGCCACCCCGCGTTCGACTCGATCGTGATGATTGCGACGGAGCATTCCGCCGAGCCGGCTCAATCAGTGTCAACTGATGAGGACGGTGGAGCATCAGAGGCGTCCGTAGCGATTGAGCCCTCTGCCACAGAGACACTCACGCGTGACTTTGAAAGAATCTTCCAGTCGTTTCCGTGGACCGCAACGACGATGTCCCAATCGCCGGCGGGGGGTGATTTCCAAGTCACCTCAAATGGTGCCGTCTCGTCGCGGCCGATGAGTTTCCATTGCTTATCCACATAGTAAAAGCGGACTTGGCGACCACCGAGTTTCTCGAGGTCGACGGCAGCACGGATCACCACGTCGGCCTGCGTGGAAAGTTTCGCACCGCTGGCCGGAGCCAATATCCGCAAGGGCGTGGTTGGATCAGCGACATCGGGACGCTCTTCATTCTTAATGCGGGCTGCGAAGCGGGGTTCCGTTCCTTCATAGGCATGATTCAACGCAAGATAATTCGCTTCTCGTACTCGGTCGACCACCGGATAGGGTTGCTCATTGACGTTCAGCAATCCCTGCTTCAACAGTCGCGGCCTTGGCTCGTCTTGATATTGACACTTGTTGAAGCCGATCATGTAAGGACGTGACAGCGCGGCAGTCACGTAACGACGATAGTAGGCGCCATAGGCATCGGCGCTGCCGGCGGCCTGGCCCATCGTCACGGGAAAGGCGTCTGTCGCATAAGAACTGACATGGTCAGCGATGTAAATCGGCTTCTTGTATTGCTGATAGATTTGATCAAAAACCTTGAAATTAAACTCGCGGCTCGTCGGCTGGATGGAAATCGCGTCGATGTAGGGCAGGGCTTCTCGAACGACGGCCTCCGGGATGTCGACTTGATGGTACCGGTCACCGAGAATCAAATGATTCTTGTCATATCGGCGAACGATTTCGTAGCCTTTACTATAAAGTTGCTTTGCGATGACCGCGAGAAATTCACTCTCGTCATTTCCCTCGTGCGCAGCCTTCCATGACCGCCATTTCATCCCGCCCGCCGAGTCTGCGGGGAGCGACTTATAGAACTTGATCCAACCCCCGTTTTTCATGCGTGACCAAATCGGAATATCGGTCCAAAAATAGCCGATCAGCATCTTGTTATCGGATTGCGGCTCAACGACCTTTCGGACAGCGGTTTCCATTTCGGTTAAAAAGGTGGGATCAAACACATCCTTGAAAGCGAACTGCGAAGCCGGCTTCCAAACGCAGACGGGAACGAGATTGATACCTTTCGTGTAAGGGTAGCGCTCCCACATCCATCGGGGTCCTTGGTAGCAGCCGGCGTTAAATCCCCACGACTTAATTTGCTGAATTGCCGCGTCGTAGTCTTTCGACGACATGTTGTGAAAATGATTGATCCCGAGCGCCCGGTAGCCGTGCCCTTCAGGAGTGACCAGAAAGTGGCGGTCCTCAAATTTCTCGAGCCGGAAGAACCCGGTGGCCTCCGATATCATCGACTTGTTGCCACCGTATTGATCGAACTCCGTTTCATCTCCAACTCCCACGATGGGCGTAAGGATGATTGCGAACGCGACAAGCGAAGTGCATAGCGCTTGATAAGCTTCCTTTGGAAACTGGAAGTGAAACGCTGAGAGTTTGGTCTCAGACTGCATCGGCGACCCTCGATCAATGGAGAAATGTGGCAGAAGGCAGTTGCAACACATCAGGATACTCGTCAACGCGGCCATTGTCACTGTGCGTTATTTGTCCGAAGAGATCGACGACTGATCGCGAATCGCGCGGGGACCCCGGAGGTGTCGACCTCCCGGCCACCGGTTTGAGACTTGCTCACCCGCCCGCACTTTGCTGCCGCTCTTCCTGCCGATACGCTCTCCCCATGCAGACGCCGCAGGAGATACTCACCACGTTCGTGATGTTGTGGGCCGTGATCGATCCCATCGGGACGGTGCCGGTCTTTATCGCGTCGACGCGGGACGCCGAGGCGCACGAGCAGCGGCGGATTGCTCGCATCGCCGCGATCACGGCGGCGGGGATTCTGCTGTTCTTCATCATCGCGGGGGAACTGCTGCTGGTGGCGATGGACGTATCGCTGCTCAGCTTTCAGATCGCCGGTGGGATCGTGCTGTTCCTGTTCGCGCTGACGATGATCTTCGGCGAGAGCAAGCAGGAGGGCGAGATCCGGTCGGTTCGATCCGCGACCGATAAGGCGATCTTCCCGCTGGCGACGCCGTCACTGGCTTCGCCGGGGGCGATGATGGCGGCCGTGCTGCTCACCGAGAATCATCGCTACTCCATCCTGCATCAGGTCGTGACGGCCGTCATCATGCTGGCCGTTTTGCTCTCGGCCTATCTCTTTATGCTCGGGGCGGAGCGAATTTCGAAATTAATTGGCGACGGCGGCGCGAGCATCGTCAGCCGGGTGATGGGGATGATCTTAGCCTCGATCGCCACCGGGAACGTCCTCGCCGGTGTGAAAGATTTCTTTCAACAGTAGATGCCGCGGCGGGATAGAAGTAAGCGGTTGAGACTGCCACCGCTTAAGAAGCACGTTGTGGATAGGCGGCTTCGTCGAGGCGGGCGTGCGTATCGCCCACGATTAAACGGGCTGAGGTCTTCTTAGGCTTAGTTGGAATTACCAAGGTATTCCACATACACGTAATACGCCCCGCAAATGTCTTCGCCAGATTCATTCAGCCACCAGGTTTGCATTTCGGTCGGCCCGGCGGGGAGTTTGGCTTGAAAGCGGACGCTTTGAGCAGCATCGTCGGGGTCCGCGGTCTTATCGAACTCGCCAATGCGGAGACGCCCGAGGGCAATCGGCAGGGCTTTACCGGCGACGTATGTCCCGTCGACCACGGTCGTTTGCGGAACTGTGTCCGTTAATTTTAAGCCGGTTTCTTTTGGCCAGCGACGCAGTTCAAAACTGTATGAGCCAGGGCGGTCGACGACGAGGTGCCAAACGCCGTTCCTTCGGGTACCCCGGCGGATTTGCCGCTGCTGATCGATGAAGACGTCGAGCCATTCGCACGCCGTTAGCATCGCCGGGTTCTCCGCCTCGTTGCCGATGACGACTCGCTGCACCGCGCGGGCGGTCTCTTTCGCCTCGTCCCACCACTGATTCAGATGGTCCCGTAATTTCTTAACGACTGCCGGATGCTCCGCGGCGACGTCATGATCCTGATGCGGATCGGTCCGCAGGTCATAAAGGCGTTTGTACTCCAGGAGCCGCCAATGCTTCCAAAGTACGGCTGAGCCGTCTCGCTGCGGAATGGAAGGGTTTTCGTCGGTGTAGGTCACCTTCATTGGCGGCATCCGGCTGTAATTAATGACGAGCGTCCGCTCGGGCAGGCGATCAACGTCGCCGCGAAAGAGTGGGGCGAGCGACATGCCGTCGAGGTCTTCTGGCACGGCGTCAATTTCGGCGAGCTCGGCCAGCGTCGGCAAGAGGTCTTGCACTTGGCACAGGTCGTCGAACTCGGCGGGCGAGCTGAATTTCCCGGCGGGCCAGCGGATAAAGCAGGGAACGCGGTGCCCACCCTCCCACAGCGTGGTCTTATTGCCGCGCATTCCGGCGTTAAAGTAGTTCGGCCCCAGCGTGCTGCCGTTATCGGTTAAGAAGACGACGATCGTGTTGTCGCGACGACCGGTCTGATTAAGGAACTGATCGAGCCGACCCATGTTCTCGTCAATGTTCGCTCCCATGGCCAGAAAGCTGACCAGTGTTTCGATCGTGACGTCATTCAATAAATTCTTCAATTCCGGATTGTCTCTTAATACCGCCCGGACTTCGTCGCGATATTTCTCATCGACAAACAACGGCCAGTGTGCGGCGTTGAGCGGCAGGTAAGCGAAGAATGGCTGACCGTTCGCGTCGTCATCGTCGATCCAATCCATCGCCTCATTAAAGAAGATATCGGTGCAATAGCCGCGATATTTCTCCCGACGACCGTTGTGATAATAGGTGTCGTCGAAATAGTCATTATCCCAGAAATCGGGAACCGCGCTGATGTGAGATGACGGGAACCACAGGGCTTCATCGAAGCCGCGGTCCTCGGGGCGGAAAGGATAGTTGTCGCCGAGGTGCCATTTGCCGAACATGCCGGTTCGATATCCGGCGGCGCTGAAGACGTCCGCCATCGTTTCGAGCTCCGGTCGCAATAAAGTGCGGCCACTGCTGACGTTGACGGCTCCGTTGTGAAAAGCGTCCAAGCCAGCCAGCAACTGCCCGCGGGTGGGCGTACACATCGGGGCGACGTGGAAGTCGGTGAGGCTTACGCTTTCGGACGCGAAGCGGTCGATGTTCGGCGTCCGGGCGATCGGGTTGCCATGGCAGGAGAATTCGCCGTAACCCTGATCGTCGGTCATCACGACGATCACGTTCGGGCGAGTTTCGGCCGCTTCAATGGCAGCAAAGGCAACGAGAGAGAAGACGGTGGCGAGCGTCAGTCGGAAAGCGGTCATCGGCCAGTCCTACGGATCATCGAATATTGATGCGAGTACGGTACGCAACTCGGTGGCTGAGATTCAAGTCGCGAGGCAAGCCCGACGCCGTGGGTTCGGTTGCTATTTGTCTTTCGAAACTTTGCGGGGATCGTCCGCTCGATAGATATCCCACTCGAGTTCGATCGCCCGCTTGCCATCGGCCACGTTGAGCGGTTTGTCGTAGAACTGCCACTTGCGGGCCCGCTCGTCTCGTTTTTCATCCACCTGCTTTAAGGCCTGGCGGGCTTCTTTGCTGTGTAGGAAGTCAATCGCTCCGCGGACGATCAGCGGGCCCGTGGCGCGGGTTTGTTTTAACGTCAGGTGACGTTTGGGGCCGCGTGAATTGACGAAATAGGCGAGGTACATCGTACCAAACCGATCACCACAGTAGCCCGACATTCGGCAGCTCGGCCGACCGCGGCGGGGATACTGCTTTTTGTCGACATTATAAGAACGGTCTTTAAAGGTATTAAGAATCGAAGAGTGCAGGCTGGCCAACGCTGACTTATAACGACTGCCGGATGGGATGCCGATCATCCGCACGTTCGCCGCTTCGGCACTTTCCGGGTTATAAAGTGTAAGAACCAAGTCGAGACGAAATCCGTCATT
Source organism: Stratiformator vulcanicus (assembly GCF_007744515.1). Classification (NCBI taxonomy): domain Bacteria; kingdom Pseudomonadati; phylum Planctomycetota; class Planctomycetia; order Planctomycetales; family Planctomycetaceae; genus Stratiformator; species Stratiformator vulcanicus. Next base: position 4,948,323 of record NZ_CP036268.1, on the reverse strand, counting down.
GACCCAGTTGGTAAAGAACTTCGCGAAGGCCTTGGTTGCGGTGGTCCCTTTCCGCGAGCCGCAGCAATCGAAGCTGACGTAAGACCCGAGCCAGTTCCCTTGATAAGCCGTGTCTGGGTCCATCATAGGGACGACGAGAACCGTCGTGTCTTTCGGCCAAGGTGCATTGCCTTCTTTAACCGCTTGGCGGTACTTTTCGACGACCCCGTAGGCGGCCCAATTCGTATCGGGTTGGTCCCCCATCTCGCCGCAATTAAGTACCAGACAGCGGTCGGTTTCGCGGTGCGGATCGTCCTGCCGACCGAGTTCGACGATCACGAGTGGGAAACCGTCGTCGCTGGTCCCGACGTCGTGTACGGTGACGGTCGAATCCATGCGAAGCTCGGCTAACCATTGCTGATAGAACCCCATTGTAAAGGTCGGTCGCATGGCGAGGTGCGATTGATCGGACTCCGGCGTGAATGTGAATCTTAAGGTGTCTTCAGCGGGCAGGTACTCGGAGCGTTTCACGAATCGCCACCGCTCCCCTGACGTATCGGGTAGCAGCGGGCCATTAATCGCTTTGGTCGTGCCCGGCTGCGAGTCGGAATTGGCCACGGCGTAGGCGGAGGGATCGGTCAGGTCGCTCGCGTCGATGATCGAGGGGTTCAACGTCAGCCACTTGTCCTGTCGCCCGCCGACGAGGTCGAGCGTGATCTGCTTTCCCTTTGCGTTTTCAATGCCAAAGAGAAACCAGCCGGACTCCTCGCGATTTTCGCCCTCGTACTTCACTTGAAAGTGGTTCGGCCCGACGACGCCCAGCGTTCCATATTTGGGGGAAAAAGGCATGCCGTCGGAGAGCTTAACGCCGTCTGGTCCTTCGATCGTGCGGACACCTGATTCTTTCACAATCGACGTCAACTTGGCGTACTTGGCTCGCCGCGCCGCTTCGGCCTTAATTTCGTCAAAGCTCTTATGGACGACCCGGGGTTCCTTAAGAACCTGATACCAGTCGAGATTAAATTTGACGTGGGTCTCGTGTCCCGGTTTCAAGATGACCTCGTGCCGCCACTTCTGTTCCATTCGCTGGTCGAAACCGATGAGAAAGCGTTGGGGCGCGAGTCCTTCGATCGTGACGATTCCGTTCGATCCCATCTCCCGGCTTTCGCCAAACTGTCCGCCGAACGTGACGGGACCGTAGAGGAATTTCCAACCTCTGATCGGATAGCCGTCCGTATTATAAAGTGATACTTTCAAAGTGCTGCGATCCTGCGGCGCCGGGCGACGCAGCATGATCTCACCGAATGCGGAGACCGATTTCTTCGGAACATCAACGTTTTCGTGAAACGGCAAGTGGTAGGGGGAGGCGATTCGCAGCATGGGGCGAACGGAATGAAGTGATGAGATCCCGGTCCACCCACCGTTCGGCAGATCATCATATCGACCGCCCCCGGCTGAGGTTGTCTGGCCGGCGGCTGCGGCGACTTTCGGGGGAAAGAACATTGCGATGCCGTTGTTCGCTCCGAAGCTGATTGTTTCATTCGGCTGGGGCGATTCCAGAAATGCGCGCAGGACCTTCGCATTTAAGTTCGGGTTGTCGATTTTATTTAAGGCTTCCAATGCACCCGCCCACTCATCAGTCATAAGCGGCTTGGGATTAAGAATATAGTTCGGCGTAATCTGAACTGTTTCTCGATCGAGCAGCATCCACAGCGTCCGTTCGGTCGATTCATCTTTTGCGCTCCGTGAGGCAAGGTCTTCGCTGTTGCGATCCCAATATCGGAGGGCGGATCGCAACCGCCCCGCCGGATCGCTTAACGCTTCGTAGGTCGATTGCTCTTCGGAAGGGTTGCCCTGCCCGGACGTGACGACTTCCAGCCATTTCTTCGGGATGATTTGAATCAGGGGTAGAATGCGATCTCTGTCACCGAGAATGATGCGTTTGACCTTGCCTGATTTATCTTTGGAGACATCCTGAACCGGGATGCCTTTGGCCAGGATGCGATAGGTGCCGTCGGCTTGGAGAGCGCGGAGATCAATACGATCACGCTCCACAAAGGTCATTCGTCCCGCGATGTTCGGATTGTTGATGACGACCCAGTTCGTGGCCGGTTGCGTTAGCTCCGATTGCGTGTCGCTTTCGGCGGGAGTTCGCGTGGCGTTCCCGGCGGCTGACTTCGTTGTGATCTGCCCGCCCTCGGGGACTTTGATGACGATCGTTTCGTCGCCGCGGTCAATGCGAATCACAATCGGTCGCTTTGACGGCGTTTGTTCGTCGGCTGACCCAAAAGAAGAACCGCCGAGCAAAATCAACAACGCCAAGGCGGAGATTAAATTGCGTACTGCCAGCATGAGCGCTCCTTCTGAGGCACCCGGACGACCGCTCTCGAACCGATCGCCCGCAGCACATGGGTGTGGTTTACGTGCGTTTACAGTGAGCGGAAATCGCCGGCATTGCAACCACGTTTTGTTCTCGGCCCCCGAATCTAAAGAGACCGACATCGGGGTCGAAAACGCCTCGAACGCGTCGGGTCCGCTGAGGATGCGAACTAATCCGCGATCGAACCGAACGTTGCGAATCCGCGGGCCCGCAAGTTGGTCCGGTTTTCGAATCGGGCGACGGCAGAAATGTCTCGAGGTGTATCGGTCGGCTGCATCGCCGGGAGCCGTATCGATTGGCCCGGCTGGGATTGAGCAGTCCATTTCCCATCGAGGTAAATCGCGATGCCGGTCGGGACCTCCGGGAGGTTTTCGGCGTCGACCGAGACCGCGATTGAGCCATCGCCGTCCGGTGCGGGGGAATCAATGTCGATCTGCAGCGCGACTTCGTCAGCCCAGGGTCGGCACAGCGGATCGCCGACGACGAGCAATTGATACGGGCCATGGACCGACTGGTAGAATGCTTCGGCCAATGTGCATCCGGCGGCGTAATGCACGTGCAGGAAGGGATTGGGGAATTTGTTGGGGATCGCGTACGGCTCCGTCACGGTTCCGCTGGAGCCCGCGGCACCGTGCCGGAGAAATTCGGTGAGCTGCGTCTGTCCGTTTTTGCGACCGAAGACGCCGCCGAAGCTCGTGAGGTGTTCGGCAATCGCACCCGGTTTCATTTTGCTTTTTGATGCCGGCCAGTCGAAGATGGCCGAGCCGGCCATTAAGCCGATGACGTCGTCTCGCTCTTTCGGCAATAGGCCGTTGGTTGCCTCGGCTTTCACACCGAGCCGGTCCAACGCGGCGATCGCGGAGGCGAACAGCGGCTGGCGGGTCCGCGAGCGAATATTCTTATTGACGATGTAATGGACAGTTCCGGTGGGATGAGTACCGTCGGCGGATTTGCTGCGTCTTAAGAGTTCGAGGCTTTCGTCGAGGTTCAGCCCGTTTTCCGCCGTGACGGAAAGCATTGTCGATAGCAGATAGCGGCGGCCTTCGTCGGACCGCGTGCCGTCGGCGGCCCAGCGGTCGCCGGGTTCGATTCGAAGACTCGGCTGCACTTCAAACAGCGGTGGCTCCAGCGATGCGAGCCAGGCCTTAAAGTCTTCACGTTCGCGAAGGGAAACGAGGTGCTGATCGCGGCGGGCCATCCCGGCGTTCCACCAACCTGCTTCGGAGGCGTTCTGTAATTGCTTGATTGCTTCCTCGGGTTTCTCCGCTTTGGCCAGGCAGCAGGCGAGTTGGTAAGGGAAGATCGACTGCTCCGGGTGCCGCTCGGCGAGATCCTTTAAGAGTTGAGCGGCGTCGTCCCAATCGCTCGAGCTCATTAACTTGCCGACCTCATTAAGAGTCGCAGCGTCTTCCGCGGTGAGCCGAATCGATTCAGCCAGGCGGGTCGGTCGGCGATACATGCGATTGGCGGTCAGGCTCAAATAATCAATGTCGGCCTCCTCCACCTGCTCGTACAGAAACGTCAGCCCGGTGAGAGATGCGACCGGGGTGAGAACCTTTGAGGTGCGTTTGCCGTCCGGAAGGTCGCCGTTGACGCGGTAGGCGGTCGGAAAGCCACTGGAATAGGCGATGCAGGATATCTGCGCATCGATCTCCCGCTGAGTCATAGCCGTCCGAATCGGCAGCAGGATCTGCTCGCGAAACGCTTCGACCGTACTTGTGCTCCCTTCGGGAACATTTTCGAGCTCGACAACGTTCAATTCCGGGATGCCGCGGAGCTTGACGAATTCCGCGGCGATCTGTTGCGAGGTTTCATCGTTAGCGTTAACGGCGACCAGCACGTTTTCGACATCGAGCCCGGCCGTTGCATCACTCGTTGTTGCCAGGAGCATCAGGCAGAGCGCAGCGGCGGTGATTCCGACGCGGCGTTGAATCGAAACGGCGGCGATTTTCGGCTCGGGCATCGGTCGGTTTCTCTGCGGCCTGAAGGGGATCAACGGACATCGCGGCCACGCCGGTGTCCGCGTTTACGGTGATCGGCGTGGGGAGCAGCGTCAAGCCGGCGTTCGGACGTGAGAGCGACCGAAATCGCGAACTGACTTTACAGCCGTCGGGGCGGTTTGGATCGTGTAGCATAGGTTCGGTCCCTTTCCTCCGATGACGCTCGCTATGAATTCATCCAACCTCCGCCTGCTTTGTCTCGCAGTGCTGCTCGCACCGTTCGCCTGCGTCTGCCTGTCAGTCAGTCAGGCAGATGATCGGCCCAATGTGGTCATTCTGTTCGCCGATGACCTGGGGTATGGCGATCTCGCCTGCTACGGGCACCCGGCGATTCGCACGCCGCATCTCGATCAACTGGCCGACGAAGGCCTTCGCTTGACCTCATTTGTGACGGGATCATGGTGTGTGCCGTCGCGAACGCAGCTCATCACGGGGCGTTACATGCCCCGCGTGAAGTTCGGCGGCAGAACCGGCTCGAACGGCAAAGGCGGCCTGCCCGATTCCGAATGGACGCTCGCCGAGGCGGCGCAAGATGCCGGATACCGGACTCACATGGTCGGGAAGTGGCACCTCGGATATCAATCGAAGAAGTTCCTGCCGGTGAATCAGGGATTCGATAGCTGGTTCGGGTTACCCTACTCGAATGACTATATGAAGCCTTGGGTGCAGACCGACGTACCGCTGGGCCTTTACCGCGGTGAGGAAATGGTCGAATTCCCGTTCGACCAAAACCCGCTCACCAAACGCTACACCCGTGAAGCGGTCGATCTCATTCGCGACGGCGACGACGAACCGTTTCTGCTCTACCTCGCCTATGCGATGCCGCACCTCCCGCTGGCCGTTTCTGATGAGAAGCGCGGGACGTCAAACTTCGGCTTGTACGGCGATGTGATTGAAGAGGTCGATTGGAGCGTCGGGCAGGTCTTAAAGGCGCTGGAGGCCAAAGGCATTGCCGAAGACACTTTGGTCTTCTTCGCCTCCGACAACGGGCCGTGGGTCGACATGCCTCCTCGAATGCAGCAGGCGGGCAACGAGCTTTGGCACGCGGGGTCAGCCGGGCCTCTGCGGGGATCGAAGGCGACGACCTACGAAGGTGGGCCGCGCGTGCCGGCGATCTTTAAATGGCCGGGGAAAATCGAAGCGGGTCGTGTCTCAGACGAATTGGTCGGCATGCCCGATGTTTACCGCACAATCCTGGAAGTCACCGGCGCCAAGCTGCCCGATCATAAACTCGATGGGCACGACCTCGTGCCTCTTCTGACCGGTGAAACTGACAGGTCGCCGCGCGACGAGTACTGGTATTTCCGCGGCGACCTAGAGGCGGTGCGGCTTGGTGAATGGAAATTAAGAACAGTCACGGGGTCGCCCGAATTGTTTCATATGAAGACCGATCCGTTCGAACGAATTAACCGTGCCGAAACTGAGCCGGAGCGGCTTTCCGAACTCAGTCAACGAATGAACGCGATTGCGAGTGAGGTTGGCGTTAAAGTGAAAGGCGTCAAACCGTAAGTGATCCTAGTGCTCAATATTTCCTTGACAGCCTGCATTCGGTCCGTGCGATAATAACCACCTGTCAATTCATTGCTTTCGGGAGGCTGAGATGCTTTGGGAAGCAAGCGTTACTCGAAGCAAGTTTCTGTTCGCTCTCCTCTGCGTTTGCGGAATGTTGCCGCTGAGCGACGGGTTCACGCAATTTCGTGAAGCCGTCGATGAGCGGCGCACGGAATTCGCCCTGAGTTACGACCGATTTCTAAAGCTCGATCAAACTCTGACAGAGCAGGGTTACCGGGTCGTCTCGATCGACGGTTACGCGGTCCGCAACCGCGATTACTACGCGGCGACGTGGGATCGAATTGACGAACCGGAGTGGAAAGCTTGCTATCGGACGAAGCCCGACGACTTCAAGAAGTTGGCATCTGATTATGCCAGCGAGGGTTATCGTCTCGTCGACCTTTGCAGCTACGCCGTGAATCGCCAGGACTACTATGCGGCGATTTGGGAAAAAACGCTGGGGCCTGAACAGGAGCTTGAGATTCGCCTGCCTGCCGCCGACTTTCAGAAAGCGTTTGACGCCAGAATCGAAATGGGTTGCCGACCGTCGATGCTCAGCAGCATTGCCATCAACGGTGAGGACTATTATGCCGTCGTTTGGGAGGGGCGAACGGAACCGGAGTGTCGAATTCGCTACCGATTAAGCGATCGGCAATATCAGCAGGAACTCGCCGACTATCGAGAGCAGGGCTTTCGGCTCGTCGATGTGAATTCGCACGTGGCGAACAGGACGGAAATATTCTCCGCGATATGGGAGAAGGACCTCGATACCGAGTGGAAAACGGAGCATCGCCTCCCGTTGCGGCGTCTTAAGACGAAACACGATGCAATGATTAAAGACGGCTATCACTTGGTAGATCTCGCCGTTCGTGAATCCGGCCCCGGCGTATTCTATGACGCCGTGTGGAGTCGATGACGACCTCGAAAGATTTTCAAGAAAACTAGAAGTGGTCTTAAAGCGTCTTCAATACAAGCCCGAGTCGCAAGCCGTCGGGAGAATCACTGTTGATCGACTATTGGCTTGCGCCGCTGACTGGTATTGAAACTGCTGGCTAGAGACAGTCGCGAGGCACGAGCTACCAGGCCTTAAGTTAAAGACTTGGCCATTCGAGTGCTGATAATCTGATAAAGTCGTATTTGGCAGCTGTGTCTCATGAGCGATCACACCGCCGAGCCATCAGATCGCGGCCGAAGAACTTACGATGAAGACTTGAATTGCCCGCTTTGTGCCGCGATCAGCGCGCCCTATCTGCAAGATGAGCGACGGACCTATCGACAGTGTTCGGTTTGCAGGCTTGTCTTTGTGGTTAACTCCGACCTGCCATCTCGTGAGGTCGAACGACGGCAGTACGATTTGCATGAAAACGACCCCGGCGACGAGAATTATCGCCGGTTTCTAAGCCGCGTGTTCCGTCCCTTGCACGAGCGGCTACCTCCCCGAAGCTGCGGCCTCGACTTTGGATGCGGGCCGGGGCCGACGTTATCGGTCATGTTCGAGGAAGCCGGGCACACGATGGACGTGTTCGATCCGTTTTACTTTCCGAATCGCAGCGTGCTGGAGCAGCAATACGATTTCGTGACGGCGAGCGAGGTGGTCGAGCATTTTCATCGGCCTGCCGAGGAATTTGCCCGCTTGTTCTCACTGCTCAAACCGGGCGGCCTGCTCGGGTTGATGACGAAGCGCGTGCGTGATCGAGATGCGTTCGCCAAGTGGCATTACAAGCAGGATCCGACGCATGTCTGCTTCTATTCGGCCGCAACGTTCGAGTGGCTCGCTGAAGATCGGGGTGCCCGGTTCGATGTGATATGCGATGATGTCGTGATTTTCAGGTTGTCGTGACGGTAACTTCCGCGACGTGCCGTGTTACAATGTGGGGCACCTGTTGCTCGAAAAGGTGACTGCGATGCTGGTTTACAAAGCCGCCTACACAATTTGCGACGACGGAGTGCATGCGGAGGTCCTTGACTATCCGGGCGCGCTGTCGAGTGGCGAGAACCTGAATGAGGCTCGCGACATGCTAGCCTCGGCACTCGTCGATATGGCCGAGTCCGATATGCTGGATGGACGCACGCTTCCGCGGCCAGATTCGAACAGGACCGATCCTGATGCGGATATCGTGGAGCCAATCTATCTCATTCTGTCCGCCGGTGCTCACGTAAAAAATGTGGCTGTCGCGAACTCGTGAAGCGTCATAAGCTCATTAAGCATCTCGCTGCACAGAAGTGCCGTTTCGTGAGAGAGGGTGGGCGGCACTTGCTCTGGGTTGATGCCTCCGGTGAGCGGAAGTCGGCGATTCCTCGACACAGTGAGATTCCGAAAAAATTGGTCAAGTCGATCTGTCGACAACTTGGAGTCTCCGAACCGCCTTCGGCAGCGTAACCTTCGAGTCTCGCATGCGGAATTTGATGCAGTCCCGACCTGACCAATGGAACCGCGTCGCCTGGTTCGGCATGTTGACCGGGTCGACGTCCTGGATGTTCATCTTGGGCGGCGCTCATATCGCGTTGAGTCAATTGGTGCGGGCCGGGCTCGTCATTTGGATCGGGGTCTTTCTGCTGCTCATCGGCTGGGGGTTGTGGGCACGCCGCGCGCGGACACGGCTGCTCGTCGCGACCGATCGATTTAACGTCCTCTATGTGTTGTCGCTGCTCGCCATCCTCGCGGTCATCTACGATGCCCCGGTCATCGGTAACGCACTGTGGCGACCGGTGGCGATCGTCGGGTCAATCTTCACAATGCTGGCAGTGCTGGCTCACTACCGAATTGCCGCCGCGGAGCGAGCTTCCATGGCAAACTCGACTGACGCGGGCAACGTCGATCGATAAACTTTGAACCAAAGTGCCACTCCGATCGTTGCTTGTCTGAACTGCGCACTTCTTTGTTCCGCCGGAAAGTCGTATGCCCACTCCGCCGCCGCCTCCCGCCGAAGATCGAACGGCAGCCGAACGTGGACAAATCTTGGAAGTCGTCGATGAAAGCGATGTCGACATCGAAGTCGTCGAGGAGTCGCCGCCCGATCCGGCAAAACAGCCGCGCGGTTCGACCGAGTTTGCCGGGCATGTGACCGATGAAGGCAAGGGCCGCGTGTTCCCCTGCGGACAGTGCGGGGCGGACCTGCTGTTCCACATCGGCACGCAGCGAATGAAGTGTGAGTTCTGCAATCATGAGCAGGACGTCGCAGTCGACGAATCGGCCGGCATCGTCGAGCAGGACTTGCGCGCGATGCTCGAGGACCTTCGCAAGAAACACGATGAGGGGCAGGAGTCGTTCGAAGGCTTTCAGGAGGTCCGATGCGACTCCTGCGGCGGCGACGTCGTTTTCTCAGGCACGCTGACGAGCCGGCAATGTCCCTATTGTGCCTCCCCAATTCAGGTCGACGGGGCCCATCAGGTCGAGCAACGGATCGCGGTCGACGGCGTCATGCCGTTTCAGGTCACGCAGCAGCAGGCAGAGGCGGCACTGAAACGTTGGGTGAAGTCATTGTGGTTCGCGCCCACGCGATTAAAACGTCAAGGAATAAAATCCACCTTTAATGGCGTTTATCTTCCGTATTGGACGTTCGACGCCATGACCGCCTCAACGTACTCCGGGCAGCGCGGCGAGTACTATTATGTGACCACCGGGACCGGCAAGAATAAACGCCGCTCGCGCCGCACCCGTTGGTATCCGGCCAGCGGCAGCTTTCAGCGATTCTTTGATGATGTGCTCATCGTCGCATCGAACGGGGTGAAACGTGCGTTGGTGCGAAAGCTCGAACCGTGGCCGCTCGACACCGTCGCCCCCTATAACCAGCAGATGGTCGCGGGCTTTCTGGCACGGACCTATGACGTTGAACTGCCGCAAGGATTCGACCTCGGCAAGGAACGGATCGAGCAGGCAATTCACGCCGATGTGGTCGGGCGCATTGGCGGCGATACCCAGCGCGTTGAATCGATCAATACAAAATACGGAGCTTTAACCTTTAAGCACCTCTTAATGCCCGTCTGGCTGCTCGCCTACCGCTTTAAAGATAAGCCGTATCAAGTCGTGATTAATGCCGCAACGGGTGAGGTGCAGGGCGAACGACCCTGGAGCATGTGGAAGATCACGCTGGCGGGGCTGGGGATCGTCGCATTGCTGATCGTCTTCTGGTTGATTTTCGGAGGGTCGGCGATCTTCCGGTGAGAGGGCCTCGTTTCCCTTCGCGCTTGTATTTTGCGTTCGTGTGCGCTCGAATACGTTCATGGACGATCGCCTCATCTACCGCCTGCGGTTCTGGCTCGCGCTGTTCGGTCTAATTCTGACCGGCGCCACGTGGAAGTTGTGGACGCCGCAGGACGTCTTTCCGCAAATCCCCCTGTTCGGCTTTGCCCGCACGTGGCCGCTGTGGCTCGATTGGGTCGGCTGCGTCGGCATCTACGGGGCGTACGGGATGCTCCTCGCCGCATCAGTCGCGAAGATGCGCGGTGCGACGCAGCGGTACTGGTCGTATCTCCCGCCGATCTCAGCCCTGCTGCTATTTCTCTCAATGCTCCTGATGGTCACGCTCGACCAGAACCGGCTGCAGGTCTGGGCCTATCACTTTTCGATCCTGATTGTCCTGATCACGATCGCCCGCCCGGCTCGCTCGTTGAGGCTGGTGCTGTATCTGACGGCGAGCATCTATTTCTGGAGCGCCGTTTCGAAGTTCGACTACACCTTTATGCAGGAAATGGGGCCGCTCATCTTTAACGAGGGGCTGCTCAAGGCGGTCGGGCTCGACGGCGCCTTCAATCAGAAATTCGCCAATTGGACGACCCTGCTGCTGCCGGGCTACGAGATGGCCATCGGCCTGTCATTGGTCTTCCCGTGGTTCCGGCGGCTCGGCTTGTGGGCCTCGCTGGCAATGCACGTGATCCTGCTCCTCGCGCTCGGCCCGTGGGGCCTGGACCACTCCCGCGGCGTATTGCTGTGGAACGTCTACTTCCTCGGGCAGAACTGGCTGCTGCTGCGATGGGAACTCAATCGCCTCCGCGAAAAGCACCAAGCCCGCTACGACCGCACCGGCTCCGCATTCGCAGAGATTGAGGGGGACGATGGCGAGCCGGGCGACGACAATGAGTCGTCGGGGGCTGAACCACCGAATTTAACAGAGCCGGCGTCGTGATACGGGCAGCCGCGCTCGGCACCGGTATTGCGACGGTGTTTTTGGTCGCGGTGACGGCCGCCCCGGCGACCTTCTATCTCGGACACGACGATAGTTGGCATGCATGGACGCACCTGTCGTCGTCTCGGTTGGGAATGGTCATCGGTCCGTCCGTTTTCGTATCGCACCACCTTTCAATGCCGAACAGCAAGCTCTCGCTCGACGAGATTTGCGAAGATGTGACCGGGACGCCGATCGTGCAGTCTCTGCATGTGCTTGAGGGCGTCACAATCGTCTTCGGCCGGGCCGAGGAGCGGCTTTACAACGAACAGGTCTCCGGCGACTCAATTTGTATCGCCAACAGGAGGGGAAAACATTTCTTTATCCGGCCGTTCGAGCACCCGTTCGAGGTCGACATCCCACGCGACGAAACCGACTGCAAGCATCGACTAAGTCAAAAGCTGCAGTTGGACGCTGTCGCATGGCACAAATGGCAGCAGGGCTGGTAATTCCAAGTAAGGTAAACTCGGTCTCACGCACCAAATCGGGAGTGGCCCGGACAACGTCCGGGCGGCGCAGCCGCAAGAGCATTCAGCGAAAGATACCAATAAACAACCAATGTGGAATTCATCTGAAGTCCCCCAATCGGGTGCATCCATCGTGTCTATTTGCGAATAAAGAGCGATGGTCGGGAATCGATTCGCAACATTATTATTATTTGCCGCAGTCATCGTACCCGCTTTGCACTATGGCGACCGCCTGAACGCTGAGCTTGCTTGGAAGACACAGGTGTCGTCTCGCCGAACCGTGGCGTATTCGCGGCCCGCGGATTGGAAGCACCCACGGAAAATGCGCTTCATGCCAAGTGAATTGAGATTTTTTCGGCCTAATACCAATGAAAGTGAATTGAGATTTTTTCGGCCTAATACCAATGAATTCGAAATGGTGTGCTACGTAAGTCCCAGACGTTGGTCGCAAGCGGCTCTTGGTGTTCCACCAAATTCGAACGACGCAGTGAACGTGGGGGTTTATTTGGCAGCCGACGACTTTTTCCGAAATTATACAGATGGAACGGGAATAATATTTCTTTACCATCCGCGTAAAGGAAAGTCGTCTCATGTCTTGTACCAAGTTTACGAACAAATTGTTCAGCCTCGGTCGAGCGTACGGGCCATCTGGATCGCCGTAGAATTCAAACTTGAGCCGAACGCAGGCTCCCGCACACTTCGAACTGATATCAGCGGTCGGTTTCCCATCAACTGCCTGCCTCGATCCACACAGGTCTTAAAATGGCCCGGCTGAAAGATCAATTGCCCACCGTAATCTTAATCGTCGTCGCCATCGCCCCCGCAGCGCGATACGGCTGGGTCGGCGACGGCTGGTTCGCCTGGACCCAGCATCAGTCTTCTACTCGATCGGGCGTCGTGCGTACGCAGCCGTCGCCAGTTGTGAATCAGCAATTCTATACCGGACCGCTGGCCTTTTTTGATCCGCCGGCACGTCAAAAGTTGTCACTCAGTAATGTTTCACGCCGTCGTTTGGGTGTGCCGCTCGTCGATTCACCCGGCACGGCCGTGGGTACGACGGTCGTGGTGGAACTCTTAATCAGGCATCACGGGGGTATAGCGCCTACAGGGGAGGCCGGTTTTCTCCTCGTCGATCTCCGCCGCGGGGCGATGCCTTGGGCCGGGCCTGACGCGATTGAACGTGTGAACGCCTTTCAAGAATCGGAGTCGTTCGCCGCGCATTCGTTGTGGAACTGCGGCTACCGCGAAGAACAATGGATCGGCTGGGACCCGATGAACTGCCCCGAATGGACCGACGTGTCTTGGAATGACGGACTTCGTTCCAATGAGTGGCCGATCTATAATTCGGCTTCGCTCCGATTTCTAACGAAACCGCAGCCGCAAATCCCGCTCGAATGGAAGACGACCGATGAGGTCCGGTAATACCATCGCCACCGTCTTTGCGGCGATCGTCATTGCTTTGCCGTCACTGCATGTGTTCCACATGCTCGACGCCTGGCCCGCTTGGGCGGTCGGCACGCCCGCCGGCAAGAATGTGTGGTACCGCCCAATAGAGGCCGTGTTGCCGGAATTCGTCACCGAGACGGTCCGGATTCCCGACTACAATCCTCCCGGGGTTTATGACTACTGCAAGCCGAACGTCGACTTGTGGTCGCAACGCCGTCTTGGTGTACCGGCCTACGCGAGTGAGCGCTTCGCCTTCGGAGCGTATTCGATCTTGATCCGGGATACGTTTGACGGATGGTGGATTCCGCCGGCAACCGTAACGGTGCTTTCGAGGAGCGACCGCTGGAACGGGAGGCGTTCGAAAATCTTTGACGTGTCGAAGGAGCAGGTCGACTTTATGCATCCCTATTTCACATTAAATTCTCGCCCACGCGAATCGCAGGATTTGAAATGGCGACAATGAGTGATCGACTGGTGACGGCGTTCGCGACGATCGCCATTGTACTGCCGGTGCTGCATGTGTTCCACATGCTCGACGCCTGGCCCGCTTGGGCGGTGTATTCGCCGGCGGTGGGACGGGTGAGTTTTTCCGTGGCGGGGAAATCGCCGGAGGACGAGCTACCTCAGTCGGCTTGGCGGTCGCTCAGGTCTTTGGGGATTCGATTTAACCCCGAGGACACGAAAGTGATCACCTTTAATCTCAACGTGTGGTGTGAGGAAGAGTTGGGCGTGCCGACTTATTCCGGCGGGCGATTTGTATTGGGCTTGATTGCTGCGCTGACCGATCGATATGGGAGCGTCGACTTTGACTTGCGGGGACGGGCCGATCGATACACCGGCAAACGCGAAGTCCTTGCGCGGCATTATCCATGGGGTCTGGATTACGCCCACTCGCTCTACCGGCTGAATTCCAGACCTCGCGAATCGCAGGTATTGACATGGAAGTAATCGGCAATCGTTTGGCCTGGGTCGTCGCGATGATTGTGATCGCGTTGCCGGTGCTCTATCAATTCGATCGGCTTGATCCGTGGCTGGCATGGCGAGTCTATGCTGTGACGAAAATTAGACCGCGAATTCAATTCTTGCATGCTGGAAAAGTAGAAGCGGAACCGGCGGCGGCTTTTCTGCAGAGGCCTTGGGTGTCGAGTTCCGTTGGATATGACTATAGCGGACCCTCGGGGTTCGAACCGCCCGCCAATCTGACGAACTATACGATTCGCGCTCACCGATGGTCGCTCGCGGAGATCGACGTGCCACTTTATCAAGCGGACCGGATTTATGTCGGAATAGCACTCGGTACGTCGCGGATCGGGCCACCCTTAAATTGGATTTCGAAGTCGGTCAGGACTAATCAAGCCGACTTCGAAGTGTGGCGTACGAATATTAAACGACGGCTAAAACATAGCCCGGACTTCAGATTGCGGATCGTATTTCGCAATTTCGAGCCCCAACAGGAATCCGTATTGAATTACTATCCGCGCGGCATGAAGATCGAACCAGAATAGGTCGTCGTAATTCAACAGGATGGACCGTTCCAACCAAGCTAAGGCGAGGCAACGCATTCGTATTCGGATTTATGATGTCGAGACGCATCGCAGATTATGCAGCGACCGGGCTGGTGATGATCATGATCGTGTTGCCGGTCCTGCATCCCTTCGGCCTGCTCGATCCCTGGTTGGCGTGGCGGCGGCCGAGTCGTTCCTACTGGCAGGCTCGAGCATCGCTTTCGGAAGAAGCCGCCCGCGATCTTCATTTGGAAGACGTCATTGAAGTCGCCGGGCGATTGACTATCAACGGCCGCAGTGGTGTGTTGTTGGAAATTCAGCCCGCGACAATGTGCGAAGCACGGCTCGGGGTCGAGTTGAAACCAGCCCGACGTATAGCCGGCGGCGCACTCATCGCGATTAATCAGGCGAACGGTGGGTGCTCCGATCCCCGCTTTCATGGAAATTCCGGCTATGCCCGACTCGTGCCGCCTATGCGCGTGCCGACGATTAGGCATATCATTCGCACGCTATTCAATTTGTCCGATCCGTATTCGAAAGGCATCATTCTGCTGGACTCGATCAAGGGCGATGAGTTCTTTTGGAACATCGAACCGAGAACATCGCAGGTAATGCAATGGTAAGTTGTGGGAACCGGGCGGCAACTATCTTAACCGGGGTCGTCGCGTTTCTGCCGGTGCTATATCAATTCGGTCTGCTCGATCCGTGGCTGGCGTGGGCGGTGTATTCGTCGTTCAAGCCGCCGGTTGCGACAGCTATGGACCTTGTACACGACGCGTTGCAGATCCCGCGTGTTAAGAAGTTTTCACCCCAATACGATTTGGCGTGGGACTACGAGTTCCGAGGGGCAATGCGTCAGTGGCTCGATGTGCCGGTTTTCTGTGAACGCCAATTGGGAGTCCATCCGCGACCGACGCGGACGGTGATGACAGGGATTGAACTCGCGATGAGCCGTCGGGGCGTGGCGGGCGACACCGTGATTGTCGCAAGAAACGAGACGCTATTGACGTCCCTGGGGCCGTGGTGGTGCAAGGAAGTCGTGTTCCGCAACCAACTTTTCGGGGGCGATTTCGAGGAGGAGTACTTCACCGGCATTGATTCGCTGGAAGCAGAGTATAATCGCCCGCTGGGTGGACTCAATTTTCGACCTCGGGATACACAGGTGATTGATTGGTGGCGTTATTAAACGGAGATCGGGCGGCGACGGCGATTCTTGCGATGATTGTCGCTCTGCCGGTGCTCTATCAATTCGGCTTGTTCGATCCGTGGCCGGCGTGGGCGGTGTATGTGCCGCAGAAGGAGCAGGGGCTGCTGCACTGTATACGACCGTCCGTGGTATATCGCCAAGGGATGCACGTATTTCCTGAGGTTCTACACGATTTAGACGAGAGAGTTTACGACGTGTGGAAGCATCCAATAATTCGGCACAAAGTTCGAAGGCTCCGCGCTCGTCGTTGGTTCGCTGGCGAACCTGCTCGCCCGTCGTGGGTGCCCGCCCGCTACATTTATGTCGGCACCGCTCCGGCATCCTCGCAACGCGGCATCGACTTCAACCTGTCCCGCTGGTCGATCAAGACGCTCGGCGTGCCGCTCTATCCGGATGTCCGCGCTCAATACGGGGCGGCCAATGTAATTGTCAATCAACTTTTTTATAACGGTGAGTACTGGAAGCTCATCGTCAGGCGGGACAGAGGCCGCTTCGCTGAGGAGAGTCAGCAAATGGAGGTTCGCATCTGGGTCACGAAGGATTTGGGCAGTTGTTATCTTATGCCAAATAAAGCGAGACGGCGGGGCCTGCTCGTCCAAGACGAATTTCCGGAACGGGCGTCCCGCTTCGTGCTCAACCCCTACCCGCGATCGACTCAACCAATTCGTCTTCGAGAACAGGTGGGGCGCCTCGAGTGATGATTTCTTTGTCTGATCGAATTGCGATGTTAATAACATGGGCAGTGATGGCCGTTCCAATGCTCTATTATTTCGGGCTGCTCGACCCGTGGCCGGCTTGGGCAACGCACGCTTCATTATCGGCCCGGCATCGGCCTTATGAACTCAAATGGCATCCGTATGCTGAAGACTACAACCTGCCAATTTCGACAAGCTATTTTCATTTACCGCAGGTCGTCGAAGATTATGAGAACAGCGGAAAGTCGACAATTTTATTCGCGGCTGCGGTCCCGCGGGAATGGTCACAAACTATGCTCGGGGTCGACAGTTATCCCGCTGAACGCGTCAACGCGGGCATACTCATTAATGTCGGGACTCGGCTCGGACCACTAGCGGATTTCACTTCCGGTGTGTCGCCGTTGCCCGTGTCACGCGTTCGGCCGCCGATGTTTATTGGAATGCATACCGGTTGGAGTCATCCGTGGGACCTGCAAGGTCCCGCGGCAGCTTACTTCCCGAATGCCCTCCCGAGGATACAGACGCCGTGATTCAGTATCAGCCGAATCGACTCATTCGGGCGGCCGATGGTACGGCAACGTATGTGGCCGCGTTCGCCGCGGCGTTGCCCGTGCTTTTTCATTTTAGCCTGCTCGATCCGTGGTTGGCATGGGCGGTGTATGTCACGCCGTCGTCGGCGCCGCTGGACGCATTCGTTGAGTTCTACGAACAACAGCCAAAGGTCGCTGCTCCGCTGAGTGGGTTGCCGACCGAATTCGATATGATTGGAGGCACCGCGGTGGGCCAAGCTTCTGTTCGGCAATATGATGAGCCAACCCGGCGACGCTTCTGGCCTGGGCCGTTGTGTGCTCAAGAACTGGGTGTGCCGCTATTGCCGTCGGACCGACTAGCCATGGGGGCGCATCTCGACTTTTGCCGGCGATCGAAGGATCATTTGGATTGCCTGTGTTTTCTCACCTACGGCGAGCAGCCATTTTATTTTGTGATCCATCGCGATGGCACGATTCTTCCTATTCACGTTCGCCAATTGAACGAATACTTCTATTTGAATGCCCTGCCGCGCGGTCCCTTCGAAGCATTCGATATGGCGGATGCACGATGAGTACAAAGTTAAAACAAACAGGCAATCAGGCAGCGACGGGGCTGGTCGCGATCGTCATCGTGTTCCCGTTACTGTATCAGTTCGGCCTGCTCGACCCGTGGCCCGCTTGGGCGGTTTATCGGGCGGAGGCGAGCAAGCAGTCGCATTTGACGATTGTCAGCGACAAGATTGCCGAGTTCCCAGTGGGATTGCGAATGTCTTTTCGCCAAGAGGAATTCAATACGACTTCTGAATTAAAGCTGGGATCAATCGATGTGAGAGCCTGGGCTCGGCATGAGTTGGGGGTCGACCTGCCGTCAGGGGGCCGCTATCGCTTTGGGGCATCGCTCGGGGCGGCACGCTGTATTCCGTTCAACGGCTATATTCCGCTGTTAATGCCGTCGTCGGAATCGTTCTTCGTCTGCCCGCCTACTGTGTTTTATCAGCCTTGGCATTGTTCGGTCCACGAACAGCTAGCCGCAAGTTTCTTTGCCGACGGCCTCCTCAATGCTTCCCCCCGTCAAAGAAAGCGTCGACCCAATGCCGATCTTGCGATGGAAAACTGACCGTGGCGACACGTTGGCGACACTGCTCGTTGTGTCAGTCGCGCTGTTGCCGGTCCTGTATCACTTTGGCCTGCTAGACCCGTGTTCTGCTTGGGCGGTGCATGCCTCGGGACGCCATCGAACTCACCCGACGATGCACGCATCGGTTGAGAATGCCGAAGACCTCGACGCGACGATTCGCTCCGCTTTCGTCACCGACTGGGTTTCAGACAAACCGCTTCGCAGGTACGGCAAAATCGACATTCGGCGTTGGTCTGTCGCGGTATTAGGGGTAGAACCTTACGCCAGTGACCGTACCGGCGTCGGTGTGCTCCTGGTTGCCGCCCGCAAGCTGAATTCGCTCGGCTACGCCCCGATCCTCGCCCCGGAAGGCAAATCGTATTGTGAGGAAGTGGGGCTGGAACTCGTCCACGGATGGAACTGCCGAATCGACGAAGGTTATGTGCCGACGCACCTGCGCAGGGGATGCTTCAACTCGCTACCCAGATTAACTGCAATTGATCAATGGAATTTGCTACAGCGAGAACAATTCTTAGAGCCGGAGACGTCTCCGCGTCGGCCCTTTTTTCAATTGTAGCCATGCTGCCCGTGCTATATCAGTTTGGGTTGCTTGATCCGTGGCCTGCTTGGGCGGTTTATGCGACGCCTCCGCGGTCAGTCTTGTATTTTCGCGCAGAGGTCGCCAGCACTGAATTTGATGAGTGGCGTGTCAGTCACGTCGAATCCTCGTTAGCGACCCAGGTGAATTCTGATGAGTCCATCATTGCCGAATTAACTTTTTTTGACGGCTTCGGATACACATCGGGCGGTTGGCATTCGCATGTTGAATATTGGAGCATCGAACCGGAGATATGGGCGAGACGACGCTTGGCGATTTCGGTCGTTCCGGCTCGTCGAGTGCTGATCGGTGCATGCATGGATGCGGCTCTTCGGATGAGGAAAATCAGTGCGGAGTCCTGTCTGATTCGATACGGCCCGCCTCATGAGTCGATCTATATTTCCGCGGTAAAAACCGATCGAGAACTGAGGTCAACCCTGTTCACCGAAGAGCTGTATTTGAATGGTATCGCTCGACGAAGATCGTCTGTATTGGCCAGCCAAAATAGGGTTCGATGAACGCCACGGAACACGCGAATTTATTAAGTGGCACTGTTCTTGCCACGGTGGTTGCGTCTCTCGCCGTGACGGCACCAGTTCTGTATCAGTTCGGGATGCTCGACCCTCGGCCGGCGTGGGTTGATTCAGACTGCTACTATGTAGAAGTTCAAATTCGGCTCAGCGATGGAAGTGCTTGGAACATCCCAATGAAGGCTACCAGGGCGAGCGGCGTGACCCGTGTGATAAATGATATTCCGGAACCTTCGTCATTATACTTGCTGTATTGGAGAGAGGCCTTGGTTCGTGATCAATCTGGAGAGTTACTCGGCGTTCCCGCCTACCCGTCAGTTCGCCTGCTTGATGGAATCGTCGCTGAAGCAAAGTCTTCTGGACGAATTGCGGAAGGGAGCGAAATCGATTTTCGATACATCCCTACCTCGTTGCCCAATTCGTGGGTCGCCATATGCCCGATGCGGGAATTTGACGAACCGCTGCCGCCCCGCCAACGGCTCTTTAATCGCCAAACAAGAATCACACAGGTGCTGCGACGATGAAGCTGGGTGATCGTGCCGCAGCGTGTCTTGCCGCAGTTGTCATTGGCCTGCCCGTTCTGCATCAATGTGACCTGCTCGATCCGTGGTTGGCTTGGGAGGTGTATCGTGTGCGCGAGAGTAAGTGCGATATCAGGTTGGGCACCGGAATTCTCGAGAATATTCCGGATCGGCATCTGTGTGATTGGGAGCGTAGGGTGTTCGGAGAGCACTGGCATACGGGTTTCGCGTCCGAAGGCTTCGCCAGGCGTTGGCTGAATTTTTCAGATGTTGATCGCAGCCCATTTGTGCGTCATGCTGACAGCTATAACGAGTATCAATCGATTTCGGGTTGGGCACGAATCACTCTGGGAGTCAACAGTTATTCCAGCCAACGTGTCTCTGTTGGGGCGATGCTGGCATTGGCCCGGCATGTTCAGGGTTCTTACGCAGCCCATGCGGGACATGACGAACGCTACCGGTTGCGAGGGGCGTTGCGGATTGAGCGAGACCAGAACTTATTTCGGCCGGACCGATCAAGTGTTGACAGGTTCGAGTGGTCGACGCCAATCGATTACCAGCAGGTCGCACATCGCATCGAGCAGGGTTGGTTTAATGGACTGCCAAGGGACGTAGAACTATTTCGATACCTCGAGACCAAACTCAAACGCTTTTAACAGTCGGCGACCGGTTCACGTCGGCGCTGGCCGTGGTTGTAATCGCGTTGCCGGTGCTTTATCAAATTCACCTGCTCGATCCTTGGCCGGCTTGGGCAGTGTATCACCCTGACAATCGGCGTGCGTCAAGAATTAGATCGCATACTTCTGAATTAACTGACTTGTGGAATCGTGTCGGAGGCGGTGATAGGGGCAAATCGCCAAAAGGTTTTGCCAGGGGTGGAATTGTTTATGCCTTTGCCAATGACCTCATACTCACCGATGAGAGCGAGAGGCTATTAGGCTCGCCGGTCAATCCAAGTCGAAGAATGCTTATCGGCTGCTGTGTGGTAATTGCAATGCGCGATGGCTTTTCGCAGCAATTCATGATCGGAAAATCACCGCAATATCATGCACTGCCCGGCATATTTCCCATCGGATTTCAAGATGCTTTCCGCAACGCACGTGCGGCCGTTCATCCCCCGTCGCTGGAGTTTCGCAACGGTGCGTTTTCCATCGGAGTTAAGAAGTCCGACATCTCGAAGCGATTATTAAACGTATTGCCGCGAAGGCAAGTTCAATGAGTTCAATCGGTGATCGTTTCGCTTCCGTGGTGTCCGTTCTAATAGTCCTGCTGCCGGTACTGCACCAGTTCGGCCTGCTCGATCCGTGGTTGGCTTGGGAGATGCATGCCTCATCGCCGCGAGTCGCGATGGCGATTGTTAAGACGAATCTATCTTTTGAGACCGTGCGGGGGTTGCTGGATATTGAAACGATACGACGTGATGTTGATAGCTTTCACGTTTTCCCCGTGAGGGTGACAGATTCGGCCATCGACATCGCAGCATATCGCGCCAGCCGGGTGTCGTTTGGCATCCTTCTCGATGCCGATCAGCGAATAAGGCAGCGTGGCGATTGCTATACTCTCGTCGCGTGCCAGTCGCCTCATAGCTTTCTGGTACTCGGAAAAGGTGGGAAAATCGAGCAATACGAACTCGATCAATTGCAGCGAGCCTTCCGCCTCAACGTTCTGCCACGACGTTTCGATTTGAACGGTCGCTATCGAGTGGTCGACGAAGCAACGATTCGCTTGATTGACGACGAGTAAGGCTCACTGCGAAACGTCGCCTCGGTTTGAATTTCCCGACGTATTGCCCGACAATTGCGGGCGCATAAGTAGTCGCTCGCTTGCGCTTCGGGCTTGTGTGCTAATTCTCTTCCTTCAACCCTGAACTCTCTCAAATGCCGCGGATTAACGACAATTTTCTGAAACTCAAGGCCGGGTATCTCTTTCCCGAGATCGGTCGCCGGGTGAAGGCCTTTACCGATGCTCATCCTGATGCCGCTGTCATCAAGCTCGGCATTGGTGATGTGACCGAGCCGTTGCCTGAAGCGATTCGCAATGCGATGCACACGGCGATTGACGACATGGGTCGGCACGACTCATTCCACGGCTACGGGCCGGAGCAGGGGTATGCATTTCTGCGCGACAAGATCGCCGAGCATGATTTCGGCCGCAGGGGCTGCGATATCAGTGCCGATGAAATCTTCGTCTCTGACGGTTCCAAATGCGACACGGGCAACGTCCTCGACATCCTCGGTCCTGATAACCGGATCGCGATCACCGACCCGGTCTATCCCGTCTATGTCGACACGAACGTGATGGCGGGCAACACCGGCGAAATGCAGGAGCAGGGGGGCTATGAGGGGCTTGTCTATCTGCCGGTGACGGCTGAAAACGATTTCAATCCACCGCTGCCGGAGGGAAAGGTCGATTTAATTTACCTCTGCTTCCCGAATAATCCGACGGGGGCGACGATCACCAAAGAGGGTCTGAAGCAGTGGGTCGACTACGCGAATGCGAACGACTCGATCATCCTCTATGACGCGGCCTATCAGGCTTTTATCACCGACGAGTCGTTGCCCCGATCGATTTTTGAAATCGATGGCGCCCGGACTTGCGCGATCGAGTTCCGTAGCTTCAGCAAGAACGCGGGTTTTACCGGCACGCGGTGCGCCTTCACCGTAGTGCCGAAGGAATTGACGGGGACGACGGCAGCCGGTGAGCAGCACGCGATTCACCCGCTGTGGAACCGAAGGCAGAGCACGAAGTTCAACGGCGTCTCGTATATCGTGCAGCGTGGCGCCGAGGCGGTTTATAGTGAGGCCGGGCAATCACAGGTGCGGGAATTAATCTCATTCTACATGGAGAACGCCCGGCTGCTCCGCGAAGGTCTCGGCTCGATCGGCATCGACTGCTACGGCGGCGTGAACGCTCCGTACGTCTGGCTCAAGACGCCGGGCAAAACGACCAGTTGGGACTTCTTCGACAGCTTATTAAACGAAGCTCATCTCGTCGGCACCCCCGGCAGCGGCTTTGGCGCCGCGGGTGAAGGTTACTTCCGCCTGAGCGCGTTCAACAGCCGGGAGAATGTTGAGGAAGCCGTTGGGCGGATTCGAAAGAACTTGGGATAATGCTCTCTTGATCGGGTGGCCCGGACGCTACACGTCCGGGTCGCAAAGCGACAAGAGGTCTCAGTGAGGTCTTACGAACTACCAAGCCAGTGCCAAATTTTGAGATCGCTCCCCGAGGCCTCCTGCGGCTTCGCCGCCCGGTTCTACAGGAACCGGGCCACCCGAGAAGCTAATATGTTGATTGTAAATTGACTCTACACAAGCCGCGCACGAAGTAAGCGGATCGAATAAGGAACGACGCTCGCCCGTTGATCCGCTTACTTCGTGCGCGGCTTGTATATCACTTGTGAGGATTTGATATGCTGCGACTCGCATTGCTGATTTGCTGTTTGCTCCCGTCGCTCGCTCATGCGGCGGAGCGGCCCAACGTGCTATTTATTCTCACCGATGATCAGCGGTGGGATCAGCTTTCGTGTGCGGGGCATCCGTTCTTAAAAACGCCGCACATCGATCGGCTCGCTGAGGAAGGCGCGTATTGCAAGAACGCCTTCATCACAACGTCGCTTTGCTCGCCGAGCCGGGCATCGTTTTTGTCGGGGCTGTACGCGAATACGCACGGCGTTGTGAATAATTTCACCGACTATCCGCGTGATCTGGCAAGTTTCCCCCGGCGGTTGCAAGAGTCGGGCTACGAGACCGCCTACATCGGCAAGTGGCATATGGGGGAAGGCGATGACAGCCCGCGGCCGGGGTTCGATCACTGGGTTAGCCATAAAGGGCAGGGGGACTATTTCGACACGGAGTGGAACGTCAACGGCGAGCGGGAGATCATCGAAGGTTATTACACGGGCGTCGTGACCGACCTTGCCGTCGATTGGCTGAAGGGTGCGTCTGAGGCCGATAAGCCGTTCTGCCTCTGTCTGGGCCATAAGGCGCCGCACACACCTTTCACGCCGGAGCCGAAGTACAAGGATCTGTATCGCGAGATTGAAATTAATTATCCGCACTCGGCATTCGACCTGAAGGGCAAGCCGAAGTGGATCGAGCAGAGGCTCGACACTTGGCATGGAATTTACGGGCCGCTGTACGGGTTCCGTGAAAAGTTCCCTGATCGCTCGGCCCCGGCGGTAATGGACTTCGACAACTTCGTGACGTCGTACACGGCGAGCATGAAGTCGGTCGACGACGGCGTCGGCCGGGTGTACGCAGCGTTAAAGAAGGCCGGGGTGCTGGACGACACGCTGATTGTCTTTGCGGGGGATAACGGAATGTTCCTCGGTGAGCACGGCATGAGTGACAAGCGGGCGATGCACGAGCCGAGCATCCGCGTCCCACTGATTATGCGGTACCCGAAGCTGATCTCGCCGGGGTCGAGAATTAAGAAGCAGGTACTCAATATTGACGTCGCGCCGACGATCGTCGAGGTCGCGGGAGCCGAGCCTTTGGAAGACATTCACGGCCGCTCGATGGTACCGCTGTTGAAGGGAGACGATTCAAGCTGGCGCGATGGTTGGTATTACGAATACAACTATGAGAAGCAGTTCCCGTATACGCCGAACGTCCGCGGCATTCGAACTGATGAATGGAAATATGTCCGCTACCCGCACGGCGATGGAGGGCCCGATCGGCATATGTCTGAGCTTTATCATCTCAAATCCGACCCCGACGAGATGACCAATCTCGCCGAGGATTCGCGGTACGCCGGCAAGCTGAAAGAGCTTCGGGGGCGGCTCAACGATTTAATTGCAGAGACGGGCGGGAAGTCCTGGAAGACGCTGCCGATCGATCAGGGGATTAAAACGGAGTTGCCGGACGAGAGTATTCGGTGAGCGCGCGACAAAGCCCACGAGTTGCAACTCGTGGGCTTTTTCGACTTGTCAAAATGCATTCTTGTCTTAAAAGCCGACGAGGCCTTGGGCCTGGCGGAACGGGGTCGCGCCGCCGACTTTGACCGAGAAGTAATACATGCGGGCGTAGGTGCGTGCGATGGGCGGGAAGTAGGAGCGATCAGAGGCCCGCATCAGGTCGCGATAAAAGACGCGGTCGCAGTATTGACGATTGATCCCGGGAATCCGATAGCAGCGATCGTGGCGGGCGCAGGCGTAGCGAAAGTTCGCCCCGGCGACTTGTTGCGGGATGAGGAAATTAATCGGTCCGCCGGGGCCGCAGGGGCGACCGTTGGCGCCGCAGTTCGATCGGCTTCGTCCGAACAGACCTGCATCAGCCGGCGCGGCTTGCAATAAAATGTAGAGGATCGCGCCGCCGACGATGGCGGCAAATTTTAGGGGCGCAGGCAGCATGAGTGCGGTCTCCGGCAGATACGGGTGAGTTATTATCTCTCACCTGTACTTACATCACATGACCTGCCGGGCAAGCAGCGAAACCGCTCCGGGTCGAAACGGGGACGTGGTTTGTGTCGGTTTATCCGGGTGTGAGGGGTCCGTGTCCCAATCGAAACGCATCCGCGGCGAATACGCGGGCGCAACCATCACGCGAAGCGGAACAGCCACACCATATAACCGATATAAGCGATCAGAAAAATCGCTCCTTCGATGCGTGTGATCCGTCCGAAGAACCACAGGAATGGCCACATGGCAAAACTCGTCGCGAGCATCACAGAGACGTCGACGGTGGTGATTCCGCCCATCGAAACGGGGCTGACCGCGCCGGTCACGCCGAGCACCCCGAGGACGTTGAAGATGTTCGAGCCGATCACATTACCGACGGCAAGGTCCCCTTTGCCGCGCAGTGCCGCAACGGCCGAGGCGGCCAGTTCCGGCAAACTGGTTCCCAACGCGACGACCGTCAACGCGACGACCGCTTCCGGCATTTCGAAATAGCGGGCCAGGTCGACGGCCCCGCCGACGAAGAAGCGTCCGCCGAAGATCAGTCCGGCCAGCCCAAGGCCGATCAGCAGCAAATCGAGCAGTACCCGACCCGGGACCAGTTTGCCGGCTGGTTCGGTTAACTCTTCGACAGTCTGCGGCGGTTCGTCGCCCGCCGTTCTGAAGTTGACCCAGATGTAGGCAATCAATCCCGCGACGAGCATCAGTCCTTCGAGCCGCCCGATGGTGCGGTCGAACAGGAAGGCGACCACGACCAGTTCGGCGATCAGCATCAGCGGGACGTCAAATTTAATCAGTCGGCTTTGCGAGCGGATCGGCGAGATCAGGCACGTCACGCCGAGGATCAACGCGACGTTGGCGATATTGGAGCCGACGACGTTGCCGAGGGCGACATCGTTAAAGCCTTTCATGGTCGCATTCAAACAGACGACCAGTTCCGGCGAACTTGTACCGCAGGCGACGACGGTCAGTCCGACGGCGAGTGGCGTCATCCCCAAACGCAGGGCGAGACTCGACGCGCCTTTAACGAGAAATTCGCCCCCTGCATAAAGCAGGACGCCGCCGGCGATCAATGAGACAACAGCGGTCAGGATCACGGGAAGGACGACTCAGGCGGGAGGCGAATTGGAATCGTCAAATTAGAAGGCGACCGCTCAAACATCAACTCCGGGGGTCAGATGCCGAGGCCACAGCGGGCTTCGGATTACGACGATGAAAATAACATCTCCTTGTCCCAAAGATGCCCGAGCGGATACAGAACGGGTCTTAGCCGGGCCTTCGATCAGCCAGGCTTCGATTGAACGGGGCTTGAGTGCATTGCGCGTTGCCTACCCGATCTCGATCCCCCCGCGACCGTCCGCGGGACCGACGTCGGGGTTTTCGCCGGCGGCTTTGGAGCGATCGACCGGATCGGTCTTCGCTTTCGCCGACGTGCCCGGTTTGAGTTGCGGGCCGGAGCCGCCCTTGTACTCGTTAAGGATCCGCTGAAGGTGATCGGAATCCATCACCTCGATTTCAAGCAACTCCTTGGCGAGCCGGTCGAGCACTTCCCGCCGGGTCGTCAGAACTTCGAGTGCCGTCGCATTGGCTTCGTCGATGATACGCTTCACTTCCATATCGATCTCGCGCACGGTCTCTTCGGCGTGAATCGACTCGCCGGAGGCCTGCGGACCGAGGAACGACGTGCGGGTCTCGCTGTAGTGGACGCGGCCGAGTTTATCGCTCATCCCGAATTCGGTCACCATCCGGCGAGCAATATCGCTGGCCCGTTGGAGGTCGTTCTGCGCCCCGGTCGACGTTTCTTCAAACACGATCTCCTCAGCCGCAATACCGCCGAGGAAGCAGCAGATGCGTGCGATCAGTTCGGTCCGGGTTGTGAGTAGCCGTTCGTCTTCGGGAAAGTGCAGCGTGTAGCCGAGCCCCATGCCGCGGGGGATGATGCTGATTTTGTGGACCGGATCGGTGTGCGGCAGGCTGCAGGCGACGAGGGCGTGCCCGCATTCGTGATAGCTGATTCGAATTTTCTCTTCTTCATGAATCACGCGGCCCTGTTTTTCGAGTCCGGCAATGACCCGCTCGACGGCTTCCTCGAACTCGACACTGGTGACTTCCGTCTTGTCGGCTCGTGCTGCCAGCAGCGCGGCTTCGTTGACGAGGTTGGCGAGGTCTGCGCCGACGAAGCCGGGGGTGATCAGCGCGATTCGGTCGAGATCGACGTCGTCGGCGAGCTTCACTTTCTTGGCATGGACTTTGAGGATATGAAGCCGGCCGCGCTTGTCGGGCCGATCGACCGTCACGTTGCGATCGAATCGTCCGGGGCGAAGCAGGGCAGGGTCGAGCGTTTCGGGGCGGTTGGTCGCACCCATCACAATGACGCTTTGGTCGCTGTCAAAGCCGTCCATTTCGACGAGCAGCGCGTTCAAAGTCTGTTCGCGCTCATCGTGGCCGCCCGGCATCCCACTGCCGCGGGTCTTGCCGAGGGCGTCGAGTTCGTCGATGAAAATAATCGCCGGCGACTTCGCGACGGCCTGCTGAAACATGTCGCGGACACGGGCCGCACCGACGCCGACGAACATTTCAACGAAATCGGAACCCGAGAGGCTGAAGAACGGTACGCCGGCTTCACCCGCAACGGCCTTGGCGAGCAGCGTTTTGCCCGTTCCCGGAGGTCCGACGAGCAGCACACCGCGCGGGATGCGACCGCCGAGGGCCTGATACTTCTGCGGGGTGCGGAGGAACTCGACGATCTCTTTCAGCTCATTGACCGCTTCGTCGATGCCGGCGACATCAGAGAAGGTGATCCCCACGTCTTCCTGGGCCGCGAGCTTGCCTCGGCTGCGGCCGAAGCTCATGGCAGTGCCGGCTCCGCCGAAACGGCGAAGCATGATCAGGATCACGACGAGAAACAGCGCGAACGGCAGCAGCGTGTAGATGAGCATCTGCCACTGCGACTGGTCGGACGCATCGTTGTAGCCGACCTTGTTTTCATCGAGCAATTTCCGCAGGTCGACGCGACCGGAGTCGCCGAAACTGGTGATGTTGACTCGGTAGTTCTTCTCGACCGGCTTGCCGTCTTCAGTTTCATCTGACTTGTAGGTGAAAGAGACGGTACTCTGCCCGATCGTGAGATCGGAGACAGTCTCCTGCGAGAATTTGCCGCTTTCGATCCCGTTAAGGAACTCGCTCGTATTGAGCGATTCGCTGCCTACGTCACCGAACTGCGACAGCAGCACGACGCAGAGCAACAGCCCGACGAGGACGTACAGGATCAGGTTGGAATTTGAAGGGCGTTCTGGCCGCCGCTTCTGTTTGTCCGGCTGCGGTGTGGGGGAGTCAGACATGAGCTGCTTTTAGGAATTTGATCGACCAGTCTGCCAACATCTTGGCAGCCGGCGAGAAGACGGTGTTCAATGAATCGGCTTCGCCCCGCGCAAAATCATGTGGCTATTCTCGTAGCCGAGGCGAAGCAGGGAACTCTAAGCCCCTTTTCCGAGAGGGTCAACAAGTTCAAGCCTGTTCGCTTGCCGAACAAGCCGCGCAAGAAGCAAGCGAATCATCCGAAACAAGCCGCGCACGAAGTAAGCGGATAGTAGACCGGGCGTTATACTCGATTGGTCCGCGTACGTCGTGCGAGGCACGTGTCTGGGGGATGGCCCACCTTGCGGCCCACGTAGGTAGCGCCTAATATCCTTGCAGTACGGCTGTTAGGGCCGTTTTGCCCGGGCGGGGCGTCGCGGTCGGTCGTCGCGGCGATGTCATTCCCGGTACTCCCGCACGCGGCGACTCCTGCCGATCATGCCACGGATCGCACTCTTCGGATCGACCGGATCGATCGGTACCAACTGCCTCGATGTCGTTCGCCATCACCGCGAGCGCTTCGATGTCGTCGCGCTCAGTGCTCACAGCCGGTCGACGGAGCTGGCCGAACAATGCCGCGAGTTCGGGCCGAAATGGGCCGTGCTTTGCGATGAAAACCAACGAGCGGACCTCGCTCGCGATGCGTTCGATCCGACCGAGCTCCGCTTCGGAGCCGATGTGCTGGAAGAGATTGCGGCGAGTCCGGAGGTCGATACGGTCGTCTCAGCAATCGTCGGGGCGGCCGGTTTGCGAAGCACGTGGGCAGCGATCGAAGCGGGAAAACGCGTTGCGCTGGCCAATAAAGAGACAATGGTCGTCGCCGGGCCGCTCGTGACGGAACTGGCCCGGACGAGCGGTGCGGAGATCATCCCCGTCGACAGCGAACACAGCGCGATTTTTCAGGCAATGCAAAGTGGCGCCCCCACCGAGGTCCGCCGGGTCGTATTGACGGCTAGCGGCGGCCCCTTCCGCGGACGCTCGCGGGCGGAGCTTGAAGCCGTGACGCCGGAGCAGGCGCTCGACCACCCGACGTGGGACATGGGACCGAAAATCACGATCGATTCGGCGACGATGACAAACAAGGCGCTCGAATTGATCGAGGCGAAATGGCTGTTCGATTTGCGCGACGATCAGATTGAGATTATCGTGCATCCGCAGTCGATCGTGCACTCGTTCGTCGAGTTCGTCGACGGATCAGTGCTGGCACAGCTCTCTCCACCGGACATGCGGCTGCCGATTCAGTATGCTCTGACGTTTCCGGACCGTTGCGAGGCGACGGCTCGGCAGATGGATTGGCGGACGGCGTTCTCGCTGGAGTTCGAACCGCCCGACGAAGAAGCATTTCCCGCTCTGGCGATCGGCCGCGAGGTCGCCGCGCAGGGCGGGACAAGCGGCGCGGTCTTCAATGCCGCCAATGAGGCCGCCGTGGAGCGGTTTTTAGCTGGCGAACTGAAATTTACTGATATCTCTCGCGCGTGCCGGGCAGTGCTCGACGCGCACGATTTCGATCCTGATCCGGCTCTGGCTGACCTGTTACGGGTCGATCAATGGAGTCGCACGGAGGTGATGAAGTGGACATCCTGACGGCCCTCGACCCGCATTCGTTCTCGGCGCTATTCGGCGCCGCCGATCTGTTCGCCGGCTTGTTCGCCGAACTGACGATGGGCGGGCTTGGCTCGAAAGCGGCCTTTCTCGTTCTGGCGGCGATCGGCCTCGGACTCGTTATTTTCTTTCACGAACTCGGTCACTTTGCAGTCGCGAAGTGGTGCGACGTGCGTGTCGAACGCTTCAGCATCGGCCTCGGGCCGGTTGTGTGGAGCAAAAAATGGGGGGAGACCGAATACGCGATCTCGGCCGTTCCCTTCGGCGGTTACGTCAAGATGCTCGGGCAGGATGACGCCGATCCGAGCCAGTTATCGAGTGAAGAGATCGCCGAAGACCCCCGCTCGTATTCGGCGAAGCCGGTCTGGCAGAGGATGCTGATCATCTCCGCCGGCGTAACGATGAATGTACTGACGGCGGTGCTGTTCTTCGCCGGCGCGTTCGGGCTTGGCGTGATGCGGCAGGCTCCGGTCGTCGGCTGGGTGCAGCCCGGTTCGCCCGCGTGGACGGCTGGCCTGAGACTCGGTGATGTGATCGAGACGATCAACGACCGCGACGTCAACGCCTTTACCGACCTCAACCGAGGCGTCGCCCTGTCGCGTGACGCGGTCAACATCACAGGAACGCACTCTGACGGCGCTGAATTCGATTACACAATCGTGCCCGACCTGAGTGGGACCCGCCGATTTCTGGGGGTCGGAGCCAGTGCCGATCTCAAAGTCGCGGCCATTGATATTGAAGGAAAACCAACGGCAATGCCGGGATCGGCTGCCGCCGATGCGGAACCAAAATTTGAGTCGAAAGACCAAATCGTTCGCTTGGGCGATACCAAGGTCGACGACTTCGCGGCCTACGTGAAATATCTCGCTGCGAATCGTGATCAGTCCGTTGAATATCACGTGCAGCGCAAAAGTAAGTCGGGTGAGGACGATTCGACGACGACCGTGACGATTAACGTTCCGGCGCGACCGGCCCGGCTGCTGGGACTAATGGCCGATGTGAATAACCTGACGGGAGTAATCGACGATTCTCCCGCGCAGAAAGCGGGCCTTAAACCGGGTGATCGTCTTGTTCGTATCGACGGCGAAGATGTCGGCCAGGGAATCGACCCGCTGATTCTGCCTCATTACTTCGCCGATCGGGCCGGTGAGGAAGTCGAAGTCACCTTCACTCGTCAAGTCCCCGGCGGCGAACGCGAAGAGCGAACCGTGATGATCGTGCCGAACGATCGCCCCGGCTGGGTGGAATCGGGACTGCCGAAGCGGGGCGTACCGCTCGACGTGCCCGCGATCGGGATCGCCTATCACATCAGCGAGCGCGTCATTGGCGTGGTGGAAGGCAGCCCCGCGGACGAAGCCGGCATCCAAAACAATGATCATTTGGAATCGATCAGCTTCACCCGCCCGCCCGGTGCCCCGGAAGACGGACTTGAGAGTGAAGTCGAAACGGTCAAATTTCTCGACTCTGATAACGGCCGCGATGTCGAAAACTATGTGTACGCGTTTGACACCATGCAGAAATTTCCGAATCGCAAGGTAAAGTTAACCGTCCGACGCGAGAACAAATTAATTGATTTCGAAATTGAACCGTCGACGACGCTCGAGAACGGCTGGCACCTGCCGATGAGGGGGCTCGCGCTCTATCCGCTCGTGCAGGAATTGCAGGCTGAGGATGCCGGGGAAGCAATGGCGTTCGGCGTCTCCTCGACGCGGAATTCGATCGTCGACATTTATCTGACGTTAAGAAATTTATTTACCGGAGACCTGTCGGTCCGTGAGTTGCGAGGCCCGCTCGGAATCGCCGGGATCGCCGTCGAAGTGGCCCAGCAGGGCCTTGCGGAATTGCTAATGTTTCTCGGGTTTTTGAGCGTGAACCTGGCCGTGCTGAACTTCCTCCCGATTCCGGTCCTCGACGGCGGGCACATGGTCTTCCTCATCTGGGAAGGCGTGACGCGAAAGAAGCCGAACGAACGCGTTATGACGACGGCGATCTATATCGGCATCCTATTTATCCTCACGCTGATGGTCACGGTGATCTATCTCGACATCGCCCGCATGGTCACGGGGGGTTAGGAGTTTCATCGCAAAGCCCACGCGTCGCACCGCGTGGGCTTTAATGCGATTGGCCTCGTGATTCAGCGGGACAGCGCCGAAATTAATGCACTCGCGGCCGCCGAGACGTTGAGTGACGTGACCGGGCCGCGTGGAGTCAGGCGGCACATCATGTCGCAATGTTCGGCGGTGAGTCGGCGAAGGCCTTTTTCCTCGTTGCCCAAAATCAGCAACCAATCGCGGTCGCGAGGAACTTCGAACACGTCCTGCTCGGCATGTTCGCTGGAGCCGAGCACCCAGATGTCGTTCTCCTTCGCCAGTTGCAAAGCCCGCGCGAGGTTCGTCGGCTGCGCAAACGGCATTGCTTCCATTCCGCCGCACGCCGTGTCGTAAACGACGGGCGAAAGCGGTGCCGACTGGTCCTTCGTAACGATCACGCCCCGTACGCCGAAGAACGCGGCGGTGCGAAAGATGGCTCCGACGTTGTGCGGGTCTTGCACGCGGTCGATCCCGATCCAGAGACCGTAGCCCTCGTCCGGTCGATGGCCCAAGACTTCATCGAGCGAGGCTGGTGTTCGCTCTTTGAGCTGCGCCTCGGCAATTCCGACCCGCGAGTCTTTCGGTCCGCCACGAGGCTTCAGCCCGCCGCCCCGGCCTTCGCTGCGCACGTGAATCGCGTGCTGCTCCGCGAGTGCGACTACGTCGCCCCAAGCGCCGGACGCCTTTCCCGAGCGCAACACAATCGCGGAAACATCCCGCGGACGAGTTTCGAGAGCCGCAAGGACGCTGTGAGGATTTCGAAGTGTGAGAGACATTCCCGCATACTAGCCCGAGGCACGAGCCGAGGCGAAGTGAGCGCCTGCCACTCGGGTGCCGGGGGTGTGTCACCCCCGCATCGGGATGCTCGTTCGACGATTGCATCGCTGATTGGCACGTCAGTTTCTCAGAGTGGATGTGTTGCCAACAGCAATTGACTTTGACCCTGCCGGGGACGACACGCCCCCGCACTCAAGCCTGTTTATCAGGGGTTCGATTCCATCCGCTGCCGACTGGCCTCGTACAGCAGAATTCCTGCCGCCACCGCGGCGTTGAGCGAGCCGACGCGTCCGGACATCGGAATCGCGACCGAGAGGTCACACTCGGCAAGCACTGCCGGTGTAATCCCGACGCCTTCGTTCCCGATCACGATCGCGGTCGGGCCGGTGACAAATTGCTCGGGTCGCGCCTCGGCTTTCTCGCTCGCCGCAACGATGCGAAAGCCCTCCGACTTCAACTGGCTGATTGTCTCCGTCAGGTCGTCACACCGGGCGATGGGGAGGTGATTAACCGCGCCGGAACTGCTCCGCGCGACCTGGCTGGTGACTCCGACCTGTCCCGATGTCGGAATGACGATCGCATCGATCCCGAAGCACTCGGCTGTGCGGATGATCGCGCCGAAATTGTGCGCGTCCTGCAGGTGGTCGAGCAGGACAATCAGCGGCGACGCAGATTGCGAATTTAAGTTCGAGAGCTGAGAGACTAGTTCTTCGATTGCCGCGTAAGGGAAGGGGGGCATCTTCGCGATGATGCCTTGGTGATCGGTCGCCCGGCAGAGTTTCTCGAGACCCTTCGTCGTGTCGTCCATGAGTGGGATATCACGCGATTTGCAGAGCGTGACGATCTCATCACGTTCTATAAAGCCGCGCCCGGCAGGAAGCGGATCACGCCGGGTGCCGCGATCGTGAAGCCGAGTCCCGATCCCCTCCTTACCAGTCGGGGCTAAATCGTTCTCGCTCGCAACGCGAACCTCATAAGGCTTCCACCGCCCGCCCCGCAGCGTTTCGAGCACGCAATTGCGACCCCAAATCCAACAGCGGTTGTGATTACCGAGGAGCGGGCGGGTCATGTGGCGGCAGTGAGTTGGCGCATCGAGTCGCCTTCGACTCGAACTTCTTCAATTTCGACGTTTGGAGCAAAGCGGCGGAGATCCGCAACGGCTGTTCGTACCGCCTCGTCCAAGGTCGACGCCTCTCGATCGAAGCTGATCAGGTGCCGTCCGGAACACATGCCCGGCGAAGCATCCTCCGAGGATGCGAAGAGTTGTTCTGCAAAACTCTCCGAGCCACAGTCGACGCCGTCGATAAAAAGGTCAAATACCCATCGCATGTGTTTTCCTGGATTAAACGCGTGGACAGTGAGTCAAAGCACGCCGTATCTTACTCGCTTCATTGTACGGGTTTCGCGGTGTCGACCTCACGAAAACCATGCAATTTCCACAAGGACATCTGAGTCGACCGTAGGCATGCGAGCGTCCGCCAGTGGCTCGATCGAATCGCCAGCCTGCTTGGACACAGGCTTCAATAGCGTCGGAAATTTCTGGTTGAGGATGATGTTTCATGACGCAGCGAAGCGCTTCCTGTCGGTCGCGGCTAAACGGGATCTTCACCGCGCTCTAACCGTTTCCCGCGCTGGTAGATTTCTTCCATCTCGATGAGTGACGCCGAGTTGACGTCGCGGCCTTCGCGGCGGAGCTCGTCTTCGATGAATTTCACGCGGTTGATGAATTTTCGATTGCTCTTACGAAGCGCTTCTTCAGGGTTGATCCCCCAACGGCGGGCGATGTTGGCGACGACGAACAGCACGTCGCCGATCTCGCCTTCAACCTCTTGCCGCGTCGCGTCGTCGGGCAGTGGGGCATCGGGCGTGACCTCGGCATCAACCGAGGCGGGGACGTCGGGGATGTCGCCGTCTTCGAAGAGGTGCTCGGCCAGTTCGGCGAGTTCTTCTTTCAGCTTGTCGAACAGCATCGCGCGGTGCGGGAAATCGTAGCCGACCTTCGCGGCTCGTTTCGTGACGTGAGCCGTCCGCGCGAGTTGCGGCAGGTCGACGGGGATGCCGTCGAAGATACTCTCGCGGTGCGATTTCTCGGCCGCCTTGGCCTGCTCCCACAGGGGCGACACGTCGGACGCCTTCTCCGCCGTCGCTTCACCGAAGACGTGCGGATGGCGACGTACGAGTTTGTCGTTCAGTCGCTCGATCACCGGGACGATGTCGAAGCGGCCCTCGTCAGCCCCGATTTGCGAGTCGAGCATCACCTGCAGCAGGACGTCGCCCAGTTCCTCGACGATCTGCTCGTCATCACCCGAGTCGATCGCCTCCAAG
Organism: Stratiformator vulcanicus; assembly: GCF_007744515.1. Classification (NCBI taxonomy): domain Bacteria; kingdom Pseudomonadati; phylum Planctomycetota; class Planctomycetia; order Planctomycetales; family Planctomycetaceae; genus Stratiformator; species Stratiformator vulcanicus. Next base: position 4,913,086 of record NZ_CP036268.1, on the reverse strand, counting down.
AGTTCATAGGTCTCTTCGAGCGTATAGGGCTTGATCGATTCAAGCGTCTGCTCGCGGTCCCACGGGCAGCCGTCGGGGGCGCGGAGCCGCGCGATAATTTCGCACAGGCGGGCGAAAGCATCGGTCGCGCGGTGTCGATCGGGGGGCGTGCCGGTGGACATCGGCGGCGTAGCGGCGGTCGGGGGTTTATTCATGATGGCCGCACGATAAAGCCTGGGGGGACGACTGCAAAATAAAACCCGTGCAATCCGAAACCGTTCTTCCGAGAATGTGAGCGAGTATGTGATGTCGGCCCGTCAACGGGTATCATGGGACCGAGTCGTTCGAGCAGAAGGAGTTTGCCATGCGCAGCATCGCTACAATTTTGATCTTGGTTTCCGCTTCGAATTTCGCGGTTGCCGCGGAACCGTTCTTTCAGTTTCGATTTGAATGGGTGACGGAAGACGATCTCAGGCGTGACCGTGACGAGGCCCCGTCACGAATCGAAGTCGAAATCGGTCGGCCCGCCTTGCCGCCGCGTCCCTTCGTGCCGGAATCCGACACTTGGTCGCCGGTAGCCCCGGTCACTCCCGGAGAGCCGACGCTTGCGCCGCCCGCCCCAACCGATTCAGTTGCACCGATCGAGCCGGACGAACAGGACGAGTTAGGCGCTTCAACCGACAGTGTTCCCATGCCGGTTGAGCCGACGGAATTGGCCGCCGCACCGTCCGACGGACCGGAAATGCCCGACACCGACGTGGCCGAGTCAGAAGGCGGTTTGTCGGAACGCGAGCAAAAGTTTGCCGACCTGCTCACGAATGCGGTCATGACCGGTTCGTTCACGATTATCGGGAAAAACAACGAAAAATTGCGACCGGAACGCTATGAGATCGCCTCGGCTAAGAAACTGAGCGACAGCAAATGGGCGATCACGGCTCGAATCAAGTACGGCAAGAACGACTTCAACCTGCCGATCGTGGTCGACGTCTTCTGGGCCGACGACACACCGGTCATTTCGTTGACCGACCTGACGATTCCCGGGATGGGAACGTTCGGAGCACGCGTGCTGTTCCACAAAGAGAAGTACGCCGGCACCTGGCGTCATGACGCTGTCGGCGGGCACATGTTCGGTACGATCAAACCGGCCGAACAGACGCTTCCGAACGCCGGTGAGTAGGAGCGGCTTGGTCGTCGCCTGGCCACGATCGTGATGGCGACAGTCCGCGTCAGCGAGATCAACTCTCAGCGAGGCAGCCGATGTCTTCGACCCGTCCCGAAGAGCCTCACACGCCGAATAACGACGAAGAGCAGTTTCGTCCGTTCGATATGGCTGAGGCGACGATGGCCGTGCTGCGGATGTTGTCGCTGCTGATCGCGATCGGATTGCTGATCTTCGCCGGTTTTATGGTCGTCCGGGTGTTCGAACAGATCGGCTCGATCGTGACCGAAGGCAAGGGTTTCGAGAAAGCCGCAGCACGCATGGAGGAACTGATCCATGCCGACAAGCTCAGCTACAAAGACCCGGCGCGGAACATCGACATTGAGGCCGGACCGCTGGTGGCAATGATGGTGCTCGGCGGTTGGTACCTGCTGTGGATATGGATCCCGCTGGCGTTGCTGAAGATCGCGGGATCGATCATTCCGCTGGCCCTGAAGAAGTAGTGGGCGTGTTGCCGGAATGAACGGGGGACCCACGGGGCGGTGCCCGTGGGCTTCGGGGTGATCACACTCAACGTTTGAGTGCTTTCTTGATCGCGGGGAGTGGCACGTAGATTTTGGCGAGTTCGAGAACTTCGTCCCGAACTCCGAGCAGTTGATCTTCGCGAGAGAGCTCAGCGCGCACCGGCACGGTGGAGACTCGGACGCCGTCTCTTTCGAACAGCAGTCTCGCTCGGGCGAGTGTCGCCGCGTCGGCCACAACGAGTAACGACGCCGATGCCCATGTCTCGCGAATCGTGGCGGGCACACGATCGAGGCTATCGGCAATGACGGAATCGCCGCTACTTGCCGGATCGGTTTGCTCGAAAACGCCGTACTCGACCACTCTGAACGAGGCGGCCTCGCCGGTGACTTCGCGCGCTTTCTCTCTCACGAGTTCGGACATTTCCACGTTGTCGCGATCGATCAACGCGACCACCTGTTCGACCGGGCCGCGATCGTCGATGCGACCGGCGGTGGAGATGTGTGTCAGCGGGATGGCGACCGCCGTCGCCGAGAACGCGATGGCCGCGAGAATCGTATTACCGAAGGAACCGCGGGCCGGCTTGGAGCGCAGCCCGGCCATCGCGACGAGCAGCAGCACCGCGAAGTATGTATCGAGCGGCACGGCGGGACCGGCTGCGAAACGTCCGGTCCTCAACGCCTCGTAAAACAAGATCGAGTCGCGAATGCAGAACCCCGCGGCAATGGCCGCCGCGAGCGACGCTGCAAATCGCACGGTGCCCGGCAACCGCGGGTAGAACGCGAACAGGGTCAGCAGACCACCGAGAGCCCCCATTGCGATCCGAGCGGCATCGGGCGGAAGCGGTGCGAGATCGATCCACCAAAATGAGCTGGCGTCGCGCCCGAACAGCGTGAATTCGAACGCGGTCAGAATCGCGAGCAAACCTAGCGCGAGCGAGATTCCGCGGCTGACCCCGACCCACGCGGGTGCGACCGCGTCTTCATCGGTCGAGGAGCCGAATCGCGGTCGTTCGTATTCGGCGAGTGCCTCGCGCACGGTGCGATATTGTGGTGCCGCTTGCGAACGGGTCGACGCAGACTGGAGGGTCGACCCGCGCGGCGCCGGGGCATCGTGTGATGACGTCCCGAAGTGAGGCCCCCCGGTGCCGACGTGAACCCGACCGACGGGGCGGCGTCGCGGCTTTTGATGCGTGAAGGGCGGGGCGAGCCGGGGGCGCTGCGTTTCGGAGTGCGACTGCGGTTCGCGTTGTGACCGGGAATTCATCCCGCGGTCCTCTGTGATATTCGCATTCGGGCACGTCCCGGCGGAGTCATTTTGCCGGAGGTGAAGTCGTTATCTGAAAGACGGCCTGAAGTCGGCTCGGTTGCTCTATGACGGGCCCGCGATCTCCGAAAGACGCGCACCGCGCCCCCGACGATCTCCTCAAGCATAGGAAATGGTGCGGGAGTGCCGTCAAGAGAGGTTTCGGCGAGGCCGCGGCCCACAAGCCGCAAATCCGAATGAACCGCAGTTTAATCGATGCAGCAAAAAAGCCGCGCGTTCGACAGAACCGCGGACCGAGCCCGGGGCAGAATTTCGATCAATCAGCACCGCCCGCCAATCCAATCAATACGTGATCAACGAGCAAATATCGTATTGATCGAGCCCCTTCCGGCCGTCCAAAAAGCCGAGTTCGATCAGGAATGCGCAACCGGCGATCGAGGCCCCGGTCTGTTCCGCGATGGAAACACACGCTTTGACCGTGCCGCCGGTGGCGAGCAGGTCATCGACCAGCAGAATTTTGTCGCCGGGCTGCACCGCGTCGGTGTGCATTTCGAGCGTGTCTTCACCGTATTCCAACTCGTAGGTGAAGCTGTGCGTGTCACGCGGCAGCTTGCCCGGCTTGCGGACGGGGACGAATCGCGCTCCCAGTCGCAGGGCCAGTGGGGCGGCAAAGATGAAGCCGCGGGCTTCAGCAGCGATGATCGCGGTAATATCCTTTTCGCCGAAATGCGCCGCGAACCGATCGATCGCGGCACCGAAGGCTTCGGGCGCCGAGAGCAGCGGCGTGATGTCCTTGAACAAGATCCCCGGCTTCGGGAAGTCGGGCACATCTTGGATATACGATTTCAAATCGACATCGCCGGGGGCGATTGCGGTTTCGCTCATGATGCTTCGGGGGCTGTTTGATCTTCGGGGGCTGTTAAATCTTTGGTGTCTGACGGATTCGGAGGGGACGGCCGATTCAAGGGCGACGGTGCGGGTTCATTCCCGTCCCGTTCGCCTTCTAATCGGCGGATCGCCGCGGAGGCGAGGTCGCGGACTTCCGGGTCATCGTCACCGTACAAAAACAGCAGGGCCTCGTACATCTTCAAAGCCCGAGTGCGTTCCACCTGTTCGCCCGAAAGTTCATAGTCGGCCATTGCGGTGGCGGCCCGGTCGATCGCGGCATCGACAAATGACGTCGTTTTGTCGCCACTCGAATACCCATCAATACGAGTTTGCAGCTCGTTGAGCCGTTGACGTGCGGCTTCGAAGCGATCGTCCTCAAATCCAGCCAATAGATCACGGAGTGACCCCAGTTGAGCGGTGGCTCCGAGAATGTCACCTTGCTCGAGCTTGGCTTCGACCTCATCAAGAATACGCTGCGGTTCGCCGCTCAATAGCCGATCGCTCGGGGCGGGTTCTCCTGCAGAGGGATCGCGATCCGCTTCGGCCGGAGGTGCGGGGCCTTGGGTATTTCCAGTCGATTCGTCCGTTACTCCCAAGGTTGGCGGAGTACGGTCAAGCCTCGATTGTCCGGCGCCCGTCACAGCCTGCCATTCGGCAATCTGCCGCAATAGCGGATCGACTTTCGGCCCCCATTTTTCCGGGTCGATTTCAAGCAGCGGACGAAGGTGATCGCTTCGGGCGACCAACCAACGATTGCTGGGCGGTTCGGAAAGGACGCGTTCGGCAATCTCGAACCGTTCTTCCGGCGTCACGTGGTGATATTGGATCCACGCGTAACCGCCCAAAATGACGATGATCAGCAGCGAAATGAGCACCCAGGTGTTGTCGAAGAATCGACGGAGCGGCGAGTTCGCCTCGGCTTCGATCTCCGCCCGCATGAGTGAACTGACAAGGGTGGCTTCGCCGGGACCCCGGGAGCCCATCGGGGCACTCTCCGTTGTGCCGGGCGCTGTCTGCGTCGGCAGATCGTTACCTTGAAACTCCGACGAGGGATCATCGATCGGCCCATCGACCGTTGTATCCTCGACCGGCGGCTGCTCGGATTGTCCGGTCGACAGTTCGACTTTCGGAATGATTTCTTTCAGCCGGCGCGACAGCACGAAGGCGTTGGGCGGCCGCTTCGAAGGGGCTTTCTCCAACAGCGAGCAGACGAGGTCGTCCAGCCAGATCGGAATATCTTCGGTGTATCGACGCGGTCGGTCGAATTGTCCGTAGCGGTGCTGGCGGATGACGTCGAGCATTGTGTTGCCGCTGAATGGCGGGCGCCCGGTCAGCATCACGTACATCAGCGCGCCGAGCGAATAGAGGTCGCTCTGTTTGGTCGCCCGCTTCCCCTCGGCCTGTTCGGGCGACATGTACTCGGCCGTTCCGATGATGCCACCCGTCGCGGTGAGCTTTGTCCCGGCAAAGACCTGGGCCACGCCGAAGTCGAGCAGCTTGACGGTGCCGTTATCGGCAATCATCAAATTGCTCGGTTTGATGTCACGGTGGATGATGCCGACGTCGTGGGCGTGTTTGAGGGCCGAACAGACCTGAATCGAAATCGCGATCACCTGTCGCCAGGGAAGCTTCTTTTCGCGTCGGAGAATCGACAGGAGCGTCTCGCCTTCGGCATATTCCATGGCGAGAAAATAGATGCCGTCTTCGGTGCCGCTTTCGAATACTCGGACGATATTCGGCTGGTTGAGTCGACGCATCGCGTCGATTTCGCGTTCGAAGCGGGAGACAAACCCGGGTTCGCGAGCCAGCGAGGCGGGAAGTACCTTTACGGCGGCGCGGCGGCCCAACTCCTCATGCACTCCAAGATAGACGTCTCCCATTCCGCCGGAGCCGAGTTGCTCTTCGATTCGGTAAGGGCCGACCTGCGAAGGCGTCATGGGGCTTGTTTCCCGCTGATCGGAAATTCCAGGGCGGTCCGAATCCGCCCACACGCTAATATCACCTCAATGCATCATCGCATGACCGTCCCGCGCAATCCACCGCCGGGCCACCTGCGGCACTCCAACTTTGATCGCACTATGTCGACCGCTGTCCTGTTGATCGCCCACGGAAGCCGACGCAAAGAGGCGAACGATGACCTGCACAAGCTCGCTACCATTGTGTCGGAGCGAGGCTCGTATTCGATCGTCGAGATCGGATTTCTCGAATTAGCCGAGCCGGACATCCCGCAGGGTGCCGCGCGGTGCGTCGAACGGGGCGCGACGACCGTCTTGATGTCGCCATACTTCCTATCGATGGGGCGTCACGTCGCCAGTGATCTTGACGATTTCTGCAAACAGTTTGTGGCGAAATATCCGAACGTCCGCTTTCACGTCTGTCCGCCGCTGGGACTGCACGAGAAGGTGATCGACGTGATCTTCGATCGCATCGGCGAGGGCGAAGCGGCGATTTGAGGCGAGTCGTCGCAAAGAGTCGACGGAGTCAGTCGATCGGTGACGAGGGGTCGTCTTTGTCGATCGCCCACTCGATCGCATTGCGGAGCAGCCTCTTGAATTCCGGCTGCAAGAAGTCCTTCGGGTGCCCGAGGGATGTGTAGAACACTCGGCCGCCACGGTAGGCGTGCGTCCAAGCGAGCGGTTCGCTGTTATTGTCCTCCACGCTTCCGCGGAGCAAGACGGTCGTCCCTTTCTCAAGGGGTGACGTCTTATAGAGCGACCCATGCGCCCGAAAAGGAGTTTCGATGCCCTTCAATATGGGATGCTTCTCGCTCGTACTTTCGGACGAGACGATACACTTGAGGTCGGCCGGGTAGTGGTTGGTGTAGTTTCCGCCGAACACGTCGCGATCAAAGGTCTTCCACTCACTGTGCCCTGCGGGCGGCGCTAACCTCCGTTGGTGAAACGCGTGACTGGCGGTGCGAAGTCCCACCACCGGGCCGCCGCCATTAAGATATTTGCGGATCAAGTCAAGTTGCCGCTCGGCTGGCGTCCGCCGGCGGACACTGAGCACGAGAAGGTCGGCTTCGCTGAGTTGTTCCAAATTGTTAAATTGATTCGGATGCTCTTCGGAAGCGAACACAAACTCGGCCCGAAAACCGCGTGGCTCCAGTTCTTCCTCGAAGAAATCCGGAAGCGTTTCTTCGGTCCGGTATTCGCGTTCGGCGATCATGAAGACGATGAGCGGGGCATCCGCAAAGCCGTCGCGATTGAACGAGAAAACCAAAATCGCCGTTGCAATGACAAACAATAGAAAACGCTGCATGACGATGACTCGGTGTTGATGTGAATTACTCAGCAATGACTTGTGGTTCCGGGGCGGTCGGCGGAACCGGCTCCGACACTATTGCGGATTGCGGATATCGCAGCGTGAGCAGCATCGGGAGCAAAATCAAATTTCCGGCCAGTCCGCCGATCAGGGCCAAACTGGTCAGCAGCCCGAAGTAAACCAGCGGGATAAAGTGCGAGAGCGATAGGACACTAAAGCCGACCGCGAGGGCGAGGGTGGCGAACACAAGGGCACGACCGGTCGAGCTGTGTGTTTCCAGAATCGCCTCCGCAACGGAGCAGCCACGTCGCCTGGCGGATTGGAAACCGGTGAGGTAATGGATGCTGCTGTCGATCGTCAGCCCGATCGACACGCTGGCGATCATCGCCGTGCCAAGATTAATTGTCAGTCCCAGCCAACCCATGCCGCCGAGGACGATCGCGATCGGGAATACATTCGGCACGATCGAGAGGATCGCCAGTGAAACGCTTCGCAGCGCAATTCCGGTCATCGCGATGACCCCGCAGGCGGCGACGCCGAAGCTTAAAAACTGATCGGCGAGCAGGCTTTCGATTAAGAATGTCAGCAAGACATAAATGCCGGACACTTTGGCGTCAGGGAAAACCTGCCGGGCCTCTTGCGCGACCGCATCAATGATTCGTTTCTTTTCCGAAGACTGGGTTCGCTCGGCGGATCTTAAGATGATTCGCATGCGTCCCGCTTCGCGATTGTAAAGGCTCGGTACCAATTCGGGTTGCAAGCCGCTAAGGAGCTTCAAATTTCCTTCGGGTAAGTCGCTTGAAATGATCGGAGGAATCAGGTCGAGTCCGTCCGTTAAAGAAACGACATTCGTCAGCGGCTCTTCATTGCCTTCAATTGTTAAAGATTTGAGTCGCTGGCTCAGGTCCCGCGTTCGGTCGAGATAGTCTTTTGTCAGCTCATCGGGCGCTTCGAAGTTGACCTCCCACGAGCCTGCTCCGCCGAGCCGGTCTTCGATAAAATTAAGGGCGACGATGACCGGGCTGTCTTCGCGGAAGTTCTTGCTGAAATCGGTCTCGACGTTTAAGCGAAACATCCCGGCGACCGACGCGATGATGAGTACGGCTGTCCCGGCCCCGATCATTAGGGGAAACCGCCGCACCGTGCGCGCGGTTAAGAGCAGCGTCGCGATCAATGCCCCCTCGGCCGGCGGGCTTTTCAGGTCGACCCATTTCTTGGCCAGCAGGATCGTCCCGGGCGTATAGAGGGCCGTCGCGAGGAGGACCAGCCCGGTGCCCAGGGCCATCATCAGACCGAAACTGCGAACCGGCGTGATATTGCTGACGGTGAGCGAGAGAAAGCCGATCGCCGTCGTCGCCGCGGCCCAGAAGATCGGCCCGCCGAGCACCCGCAGCGTACGGTACAGCGCCGCCTGAGCCGAGTGATTCACGCGTTCGGCGCGAAATCGCACGGCAATATGGGCGACGGCGGCGACCCCGATAATCGTGAGCAAGGCATTGAGCATGGAACTGACCATGCTCAAACGCGCGCCCGCGAGTACCAACAGGCCGCGCGTCCATAAGACAGAGGCCACCACGATCAGCAGCGGCAGGGTGACCCAGCGCAAATTCTGAAACAGAATCAGCAGGCCGACGCCAAGCAATACGAAAGAGACCAGAAACAGGTTGAAGCCGTCTTCCTCGACATAGCGGAAGGCGTCGTAAACCTGAATCGGCTCGCCCGCGACATACGCCTTCGGGTCGTGCTCCGCGGCTAATTCGCGAATGCGGCGATAGGTGACGGCTCGATCAACTGTCGCGTCATCGGCTGATTTTAGGCGGAGGACCACCGCAACGGTCCGGTCGTCCTCCCCGATCAGCAGTCCGCGGGATAACGCGATCAACCGCTTTCGCATCGTGATCTGCGCGGCCCGTCGGGCGAAGACTTGGAAGGGGCCGAATGACGACCCGATCGCCGAGTCGAAATTCTTCAGCGTGAGCGTGTCGGAAATATTCTGCGTGCTCTCCGGCTCGATGCCGGGGACCTGAGAAAGCGTGTCCGAGAATCGCGAGATCTGTTCGAGGCTTTCGTCGGACAGGGCGTCGTCCTGTTCCCACGCCACGACGACGAACTCGTCACCGCCGAACAGCCTTCTACTTTTTTGGAATTCCAGCAGCCGCGGATTGTCCGGCGCGTACAGCGATTCGATCGTGCGGTCGAAATCGAGCTGCATCGCCGGGCGGATCGCGAGGAGCGTCGCGATGACGGCGACCAATAGCAGCGGGATGCGGTAGCGGATCAGGAATGCGATGCCGGTGGCTTTCATACCGTGCCGCTGAACAAGGGCGGGCGGTCATGCTACGATCGGAAGTGACTTGGAACAGGATAGAATTCGATGACCACCCCGGCGACCCGCTCCGCATCGGAAGGGGAAAAGTTTATTGGTGCGCCTCGACACCGCTGGCGTTGGATCGCGTTGATTTGCGTCATCGCGTGCCTGTCACGGTCGGCGGTCTTCGTCCGGTATTTCGATTCATTTGCGGAGGACCCCGACGCGTATTATGCGCTGGCTTCCGGTCTTGTTGAGCGCGGGGAATTTGGAACCGATAGGCAAAGGGCGTATCGCCCGCCGCTGTATCCGCTCGTCGTCACCGCAGACGTGGCGGTGGATCGGCTGACTGATTCGGCCGTGGGACGCGGAATCACGATCGGGTTCCTTCAGATTCTGTTCGGCGTCGCCACCGTGCTGTTGACCGAACGGACGTGTCGTAATCTCGGATTGGGCAATTGGTCTTACGCCGCGGCGCTGATCGTCGCGCTCGACCCGATTTTGCTTCGGTACACGGCCTACGTGATGACTGAGGTGTTCTCCGCCTTTCTCGCAGCGCTGCTGCTGTGGCTGATTTCGATGCTGAGCGTGACACCCAATGCAGCCGCGCCCGGCAGGAAGCGGATCGGGGACAACGGTTCGATGAGCGAAGAAAAACTTTCGCCGTCAGATGATCCCCTCCTTACCAGTCGGGGCTTCGATGAGGGCGACTCTTGGAGACCGGTACCGGTTCTCCGCAAATACGGCCTGCCGTTGGCAATCGGGGTCGTCTTCGGACTCTGCGTGTTGTGCCGACCGACGTTTGCGGCGTTCGGCTTGTTGGCCGCTGCGCTATGGGCGTTTTGGAATGTTCGCTCGCTCGTCCGCGGGCAGGTTCGGCTTCTCGCTCCGGCGATGATCGTTCTGGGGTTCAGCCTGGCGATCAATCCGTGGGTGATCCGAAACACGATGGTCTTCAACCGGCCTGTCATGCTGACGACGCACGGCGGCTACACGCTGCTACTTGGGAACAATCCGACGTTCTACAACGAGGTCGTCCGGCAGCCGATGGGGACCGTTTGGTCTGCGGAGAGCCTGCACCGCTGGCAATTCCTTCAATCGTCCATCGATCACCCGTTCATCTACCATTGCTTTGCTGATCTCGACGGGAAGAGGGCAGATTTTCGGCCCCTTGAGTTTGAACCTGCTGACTACCCATTTGATATCACTAAAGAGCTTGATCCGAACTCACCCCTCGTAGAGCTCCATATCGACTCGTATCAACGCAAGCGGGCGATTGTGAACATCCGCCGTGATCCAAGCGGGGCGGCGCGGGCGATCATATTGCGCCTCTCCCGCCTCTGGTCGCCGGTCCCGATCGGCCCCGCCCGTGAGGGCATTCCGGCAATTGCGATCTGGGGCGTCGGGATTTGGAACGCCGCCGTGTTTCTCCTTGCGGCTATAGGACTTGTGCTCGTCGCACTGCGACGGCGTAGGCAGTTCCTTCCGGCGATCCTGTTGATCTTAGCGTTCACGGCCGTCCATACCCTTTACTGGGCGAATGCTCGGATGAGAGCTCCGCTGGTCCCTGCGATCGCGGTGCTCGCTGCCATTCCGCTTCTTGAAGCGAATCGGTGGCATAAGTCGAGATTTGTAAAATAGTTACGTCGATAAATTGTCGTAAGCCCCGTATTGACAGCGACTTGCCGCCGGACCTAAACTCCGCGCCGAACACCTCCGTCGCCGGAATTCCATTCGGCGGCTCCACCCGCGGACAGGATGTCCGCTCCACGCTGATCACCTTCGATGTCTGACGCCGCTCCGGAAGGATTCCGGGAGAATCCGTGCTGGGCCATTTCCCCAATCAGCGAGTAGTCCTCGCGACCGTTCGATCGTGCGCTTTCGCCCTGTTGGCGATGGCCGCGCTCCCGGTCTGTGCCGAGGACGTTCCGCCCGCCCCCGCTCCACCGCCGGATCCCGATCCCATTTCGGTCTCGGCAGGCATGGCGCTGGAATGGCGCGAGGAAGGGTTCGACGTCACGCTGCTGCGAACGCGGGTGAAAATCGAACAGGGCAACTTCACAGCCTCGGGCGAGAGCGCGATCATCTGGAAAGACGCCGCCGGGCGGGTTCTGCTTTACCTTGAAGGTGACGCGCGAGTGCGGGGCGGCCCGGCCCGTGGCAATTCCGGCTTGATTCGCCGCGATGGTTCCGGCGGCTTGGAACTGGACGTTGCCTCACGCAATCCGATTGAACAATCGGTCGCGGTCGAAGATCCGCTCTATCAACGTGCGCTGGCTCGGTTGAAATCGGAGATCGGGCAGTCATCCGATGAGCCCGGCCGAGCCGCGGTGACGTTGGTCGACCCGATGCCGATCGCCGAACTTCCGGCGCCTGATCCGAATTCTGAGCTCGGGGCCCTTCGCCGCGTGCGGATTTTTCCGCGTAGCGCGGTCCCCTACGACGTTCTGAGTTATGAGTCGACCAAGACGATTCCGTCCGAGCAGATCATCGTGCTGACCGGCGGCGTCAATTTGGTCATCGACGGCGTGCAACTGGGCGAGACCGACCTCGTTGACCTGTCGGCAGATCGCATCGTGATATGGACGAGAACCCCGGGCGGCGGGTCGGAATTTCAAGCCGAGAGTGTTCAAAGCCGAGATACACCGTTCACCGTCTATCTCGAAGGCAATATCGTCATTCGTCAGGGCGGGCGTGTGATGCGGGCCAAAAAGGCCGTCTACGACGCTCGCCAAGAGAAGGCCCTACTTGACGACGCGGAGATCCGGACGTTCATGCCCGATCTCGGGGCGGAACTTCGCGTCCGGGCCGACAGGCTCCGGCAAATCACCAAGAGCCGATTCAAAGCGGAAAACGCCTGGCTCTCAACGAGCAAGTTCGGCAAGCCCGGCTACCGCCTGCAGGCAAAAGAAATCTTTCTGGAACCGCGGTACGACGTGCCTTGGCTGGGACTGGGGGACACCGTCGTCGATCCGCGCACCGGCCAAACGACAACGGAGACGCCATGGTTTCGCAGCTATGACAACAAGTTCATGGTGCATGACGTCCCGATCTTCTATTCGCCCAAGCTCTCCGGCCCGGCTACCGATCCGGGCATTCCTCTCAAAACGCTGTCAGTCGGCTTCGATCAGATATTCGGGGCCAGAGTGCAAACGGCGTGGGACGTCTTTTCCGTACTCGGGCAGGAGCGTCCGCCGAACGTCGAACTCAACGTCTTGGCCGACTATTACGGTAAACGTGGTCCGGCGACCGGCTTCAGCGGCCGGGCAGCAAGAGTCGACCCGTTGGGTATTCCGGGATATTCGACGACGAACTTCCTCGGCTATTACGTCAACGATGGGGGCGAGGACACGCTTGGCGGCGGCTTACGCGGATCGATTCCGATCGAGACGCAGAATCGCGGGCGACTGCTCTATCGCCATCAGCATCAATTTCCGGACGGATTCGGCAAAGTCGATCATTCTCGGATGCTGTTCGAAGTCGGAGTCGAGTCGGACCGGAACTTCCTCGAGCAGTACTACCAGACCGAATTTCGCAGCGACAAAAATACGGAGAACTATCTCTACTTTTCCCAGGCAGTCGAAAACTGGGCTTGGAGCGGCCTCGGCTTTGTGCCGGTCAATGACTTCGACCCGGCGACCGGGTGGTACCCGCGATTCGACACATATGGCCTGTCGGAACCGCTGTTTGACGGACGCCTGACTTGGTCTCAGCACACACAGGCGGGTTACGGCGACATCAATCCCGGGGACCTGCCCGATCCGAACGTCTACGGCGCAGGCTACGCCAACAGTTTCACGCCGCTCCCTTATCTTTCCGACGTCGAAGGCGGCGTGTTTATGACGCGTCACGAATTGGCCGCTCCGTTGTCCTTCGGCGCGCTCAACGTCGTTCCGTTCGTAATGGGGGACGCACTGTTCCAGCAGCAGGGTCTCACCGGCGACGACATCACCCGCTTTACGATTTCACCCGGACTTCGAGCCAGTATTCAGGCCAAAAAATTGTACCGGAATGTGCACAGCCGACTCTTCAACGTGAACGGCCTGATGCACAAAGCGCGGCTTGAAGCGGAATACCGCTACACCGATACGACGCAGCCGCTGGGAGAAATCGCGCAGTACAACGATCTGGACGATGACGCTCAGGAAATCACTCGAATGAACTTCGGTCGACGGCCGGATCAGTTTGATCCTCGTTTGTACGGCATTCGAACCGGGGTCGGCCTGCCGGTCACCAGTCCCGTTTACGAACTGGTCGAAGATCAGGAAGTGATCCGACTGGCACTGAGGCAGCGCCTCCAAACCAAACGGGGTCCGCCCGGCAACCTGAGAATTCAGGATTGGATGACGCTCGATCTGGAAGCGTCGCTGTTCCCCGATGCCATGCGAGACAACTTTGGCGAAGAACTCGGCCTCGTCGGCTTCGACTACCGTTGGCACGTCGGAGACCGAACCACGTTGTTCGCCAATGGAACGACTGAGTTCTTTGAAAACGCGTCAAAAACCTACGCCGCCGGATTCGAACTCTCACGCGGTCGGCGGGGCACATTCACCTCATACTTCCAGCACATTGACGCGGGAGGTGATCCGCTCAATATGCTCATTCTGAGCTACCAGTACGAACTGAGTCCGAAGTGGCTGACGAATGCCAGCTTTATTGTCGACATCCAAAATCCTGAAAATCGCGCTCAGGTCGCACAACTGACCCGAGTTGGTGCCGATTTCCTTTATCACTTCACGTTCCAAAATGATGTCGCAACCAACAATGTCGGGGGCGGTTTCATGATCGAGCCGAGATTCGGACCGCGTGCGGCCAATCCCGGCCTGGCCGGACTATTTGGGCTGGGGCGTTAGCACTCTTACTGATATCAATCGGCAAGCTGTTTGCAGCACGGAGGCGAAATGCCATGCAAGTCGTGGATCGAAAAATTCGACGTGACGCACCCGACGGCGAACGACGGACCGTCCGTCGCCGCGCGGGGTGGCGTCATCGGCTGGCTGAAGCCGAGCGAGGGATGACGCAGGCCTTTCGCCGCGACAGCATCTTCTTCGTCCATTTCTTCAGCGGCGCCCTGGTTGCTGCCGGCGCGCTGGCGTTCGGGCTCACGGCGATCGAATGGTGCGTGCTTGTATTTGCCTTTGCCGCGATCATTGCCGCCGAGTTGGTTCACCAAGTGGTCTTGGAATTTGCTTCCGTCCATGAAGATCTACCCGCCGATTCCCATCGGCGGATGACCCGACTGGCGATGGCCCTGGTCATGACCGCCGGGGCGGCTGCGGTGATTACCGCCGCTGCGATTTTCGCTAAACACATTTACGTGGCGTTTAGCGGCTAAGCCACCGTTCAGGCGAAATCCACTTTTCAACTCATCGCTGATCGCATAGTCTTTCGTTATGAGTTGGTCATTTCACCTTAACGACATCGGTCGGAAGGTCGTCCTTTGTGCGGCCGCGCTGGCGCTATTTTCCGCGCCGGTGGCCGGGTCGTTGAAGCTGAGGGGGAACTGTTGCTGCAGCGATGTTGCGAAGAGCTGCGCTTCCGCCGAGCCGGTTGTTTCGCCCTGCTGTGCGGGACCGGCTAAAGAAGCAGATAAATCGCCGACTGCCTCGTGCTGTCGCCGCCCTGATCTTCAGCCCAATGGATCTGATGATGCGGATGAGCCGACAAGCGCTCAGAGCAAAGGGCCGAGCCGGTGCGCACTCGGATTGGGCGGGTGCCAGTGCTGTCAAGAAATTCAGAATGAGGCGATTCCCGAGCAGCCGAAGTCGGAATTGGTGTCGGTCGCGAGTCTGAGCCGACCGACCGTTCGGCCGGCCGCTCACTGCACAATCGCGGTGACGCGGGATCAACTCGACACGCCGTCTCTTTCGGGCCGAGAAGTCCGAACGAAGCATTGCTCCTGGCGGAATTGATGCGACTTGCTCCATGCCCCCGCAACGGGCTGAGAGAAAACTGTCCTTCAATTTCACTCGTCGCCCCGTGCGGCGACGAGCCTACTATCAATACCCAGGAGTAATTTCATGTTGACCAAAATCAGTGCTGTCGTCGTGGCCGCAGTGTTGTCCGCCGGGATGGGGTTCGGTTTCGCTGGCCTCACCAGTTCGGCAGGACCGGCCTGTCCCTGTGAAGTCTGCAATTGCACCGGTGAGTGCGATTGCCCGGAAACGGGCGTGTGCGTCTGCGGAACCGGTTGCTGTGCGGACGGCTGCAATAAGTAGTCTGACGGCGATCGTCGTCATTAACTGAAGTAAGGTCGGCCGACGTTTTCGTCGGTCGGCCTTCATTTTTGTTTCTAAATTCGCGGCCCCGCGGCTTTGACCTCGTCAGTACACAGCGGCGCGTACTGCTCGAAGTTCTTAGCGAACAGACCGGCAAGTTTTCTCGCCGACTCGTCAAACTTTACGGGGTCGCTCCAGGACTTCTTCGGAACAAGGGCTTCCGGAGGGACGCCCTCACATTCGGTGACCACGTGAAACCCGAAGACCGGGTCGGCTTCGGTTGGTGCATCGACGAGTTTGCCCCTGTGAATCGCGTCGACGATCGCTCGCGTCAGCTTGAGTTTCATTCGCGAACCCTCGCCGTAAGCGCCACCGCTCCAGCCGGTGTTGACCAGCCACACATTCGTGCCGTGTTTGCGAAGTTTCTCGGCGAGCAGTTCGGCATATTTCATCGGACTCCACACCAGGAAAGGCCCACCGAAGCAGGGCGAGAACGTCGCCTGCGGTTCGGTCACGCCCATCTCAGTGCCGGCTACCTTGGCGGTGTAACCGCTAATAAAGTGATACATCGCCTGTTCCGGCGTCAGCTTGCTAACCGGTGGGAGTACGCCGAAGGCGTCACACGTTAAGAAGATCACATCAGTCGGGTGTCCGGCGACGCAGGGAATCTTCGCGTTCTTAATGAACTCGATCGGATACGCGCCACGGGTGTTCTGTGTGAGCGTGGTGTCGTGAAAATCGACGTGGTGCGTCTCCGCGTCATAGACCACGTTTTCCAGCACGGCGCCGAAGCGCAACGCCTGGAAAATGTCGGGCTCCGAAGACGGCGTCAGGTCGATGGCTTTGGCGTAGCACCCGCCTTCGATATTAAAGATTCCGTCGTCCGACCAGCAGTGCTCATCATCGCCGACGAGCAGCCGGTCAGGGTCGGCCGATAAAGTCGTCTTGCCGGTCCCCGAAAGGCCGAACAGCACCGACGACCGACCGGTCTCTCTGTCTGCCGTCGCAGAGCAGTGCATCGACAGGATACCCCGCTTCGGCATCAAATAATTGACGAGTGTGAAGACACCTTTCTTCATTTCCCCCGCGTATTCGGTTCCGAGGATGACGAACTCACAGGTCTCAAAATTGAGGTCAACGCTCGTTTTTGATGTCATCCCCGTCGTCTGCCGGTTGGCGGGAAACTCCCCGGCATTGAAAATGACAGCATCGGGCTCGCCGAATGTTTCCAACTCATCAGGCGTCGGCCGAATGAGCATCGTGTGCATGAACAACGCGTGGTAAGGTCGCGAACAGATCACGCGAATCTTAATTCGCGTTGCGGGGTCCCAGCCGGCGAACGCATCAATGACATACAGCTTTTCTTTCGTGTTAAGAAAGTCTTTTGCTCGTTCCAGGTTCGTATCAAAAATGTGCTGGTCGATCGGAATGTTGACCGTGCCCCACCAAATGTCTTCCTCGGAATTCGCGTGGCGAACGATGCGTTTGTCTTTGGGAGACCGCCCGGTCTTTTCGCCGGAGTAAGCGATCAATGCTCCGGAGTCTCCGATGTTGCACTTGGAATCTTCACGCAGAGCTTCCACGTAGAGCTGGGCCGGGGCGAGGTTCCGACGGATGTCGTGGACCTGCAGGTCATATTTATCGAGGTCGAGGGGGAACACGTCGGCTGACTCCCGGGGCGTGACGCCCCTGAAAATATCGGTCTAATATATTCGTGAAATAACGTCTAACGAAAGACGGCCGGTCGGCCCCGCGAAAGCTGACGGCCATGAAAAACAAGGAATATCTCGGCAGTCCGGCGAATGGGGAATCTCTTATTGAGAACCCTTGGTTCGGTCCGATTTAAATTGCGATCGCAGGTTGTCGGTCTTCGTCCGCATTCGCATCAGAATGTCATCAGTTGCCGGATCGCCGGCAAGATTGACGAGTTCGTCGGGATCGTCTTTCAAGTCGTGCAGAAATTCATAGGGCGGGTCCTGCTCGAAATAGCGGGCATATTTATATCGTCCATCCCGCACACCCGCCCACTTGGGAATCCGCTTATTGTCCATTAGGTGCTCACAGAAGAACTCGTGACGCCATTCGGACAAATCGGCGTTCTTAATAATCGGCGCGAGGCTCATTCCCTGATACCGCTCAGGAATCGGGAGTCCGGCGAGGTCGACGATCGTCGGGGCGATATCGATATTCAATGCGATTTGTGACGCGACTTTGCCCTTGGCATCATCCGGCTGCCGCGCATCGCGGATGACGAGCGGCACCGAGAGCGATTGTTCATAGTGAGACCACTTTCCGGCGAACCCCCGCGAGCCCATGTAGTAACCGTTATCGCCCAGAAAGATGACAACTGTGTTGTCATCCATGCCGAGCGTTTCAAGTTCGTCCAGCATCCGGCCGATGGCGTGATCCATCCCGCTGAGCATTCGGAAATAGCCACGCATATTCTTCTGAAACTTCTCGGGTGTATCCCACCGCCAGAAGTAGCGGTCGCGGTTCATTGATTCCTTAAGGAACTCGGGGTGTGCTTCAAAAATCTCAGGGTCGGAAAGTTCCGGTTCGGGGAAGGTGACGTCGGTGTAGAGATCATTCGACGAGGGCGGCCACGGATAATGGTCTTTCTTGTCGGAGTCTTCCGCGTGCGCGGCGTTGAAACTGACGGAGAGGCAAAATGGCTGATCAGCAGACTGTTTCTTCAAGAATTTGATCGCGATATCGGCGGTCAGGTCGGTCAGGTGTCGGCGGGTGCCGTCGGGCCGCACTTTCCAATACGGGTTCCGACCCATCGGACGGTAGAAATCAAACATCTTGCTCTGCATGGAAGCGTCGTAATGAATGCCGATCTTCCCGACGAATCCCGTGTAGTAACCGGCCCCGTGCAGCAGCCTCGGATAACTGATCGCGCAGTAGCTCCAGTGCAGCGGCGGGGTGCCGAACGTAAACTGGTGCGTCCGCTCAACGAGCCCGGTCAAAATCGACGCCCGGCTCGCGGCGCAGATCGAGGTCGTGACATACGCGTTCTCGAATCGGACGCCCTCGGCGGCGAGACGGTCGATGTTCGGCGTCTTGATGATCGGATGCCCCGCGCAGCCGAGCACGTCACCTCGGTGGTCGTCGCTGAGGAGAAAGAGGAAGTTGGGCCGCGATTGATCTTCGGCGTCAGCGAACACCGCGATGCCGCAAAGCACGGCGAAAGACAGGAGAACTCTCATCGTTCTGATTTCCCGTTAGGTCAGCGAGCGTCGATCGAGAGCTTAGGGGCTGACAATGGTAAGACGCAACTCGCCGCCGCCCTGGTAGCGCGTATGATGGAATACGACTTTCGAGGAGAAATCGATGGCAACTGAAAAAGCAACGTTTGGCGCGGGCTGTTTCTGGGGGGTTGAAGATGCGTTCCGCAAAACGGATGGCGTCGTCTCGACACGCGTCGGCTATGCCGGTGGGGAGTCGGAGAACCCGACATATAAGCAGGTCTGCTCCGGCAGCACCGGCCACGCCGAAGTGACCGAGGTCGAATTCGATCCGGAGATCGCCAGCTACGAGCATTTGCTGGACGTCTTCTGGAAGATTCATGACCCGACACAACTGAATCGGCAGGGACCCGATTACGGCTCTCAATACCGGTCGGTGATCTTCGGGCACGACGAGGGGCAACTCGAAGCGGCCCGGACGTCGATGGCGGTGCAAAACGAATCGGGTCGGCACCGACGACAGATCGTCACGCTGATCGAACCGGCTCCGACGTTCTACCCGGCCGAAGACTACCACCAGCAATACTTCGAGAAGACCGGCCGCAGCGGCTGCCACATCTAAGGGGCGGGACAGACGTCATGTAACGCAGCTTAGAACCCGAGCACCGCGTTCACTTACCTCTCACCACCAACCTCTCACCTTTCAGCCGTCATGCCTCTGATCGCCAATCGAGTCACGGAGCGCGACCTGCGGGATTGGCTCGACGCATCGGGATATTTCGGCCGGTCTGCCCGGGTCACCGAGTTGGAACTGGCGGCGATCAGCCGACCCGGTTGGGTTCAGTTGTTCCGCTTCGCCGTCGAGGCGAAACACCGGGAGACCGAGCAATGGCAGTCGATTGCGGGTTTTCTCAAAGACGATGAGCGGTCCCGTTACGAGGTGCGGGTCCTGAGTGACGAGTCGGACCGCGATCGGCTCTTCGCGGCGATGACGGACGGCATGATTGCGATCGGTCGCCGGGAGAAGAGCGATATTCGTTCCGCATTGGTCCTCTTCGCCGTGTTCGCCATCGCCGTAGCTGCGATCTTTGCGATGCTTCGATTGACGATTTAAGGACGATTGCAGAATCGTTCGGTGGAGTCCCTTGCTCGCGGCGCGGGCTTGTCACGACGACGGGATTTCAAGAGACGAACTGGCCGAGTGTCGCCAGCAAGATCGCGACGAGGACGATCACCGCGATCATGAGCCAACTGGGTGTTCTGACGTCGGCGGGCCTCGTCTCACGAATCAGTTCGGCCAAAATGGGCTTGCGGCGCTCGATCGCCCAAATGTCTGGCTTCTGGCGAGACTTCCGCTTGCTCTCACGTTTTCCGTTCGACTCGTCCCATTTCATCGTGACTTCAGCCAACATTCCCTGGACGGTTCGCGCGTTGAAGGGCCGTTTCTCCGGGTTCTTCTTCAGCATCAACTGCACGAGGTCGTCGAGTTCTTCGGGGATCGACGGGTCGTAAATTGAAATGGGAGGCGGCGGCGTTTGCAGGTGCTGGTCGAAGATTTGGGCGAAATTCTCGCCCTGAAACGGCGGCCGCCCGGTCACCATTTCGTAAATCAGACAGCCGAGGGCGTAGATGTCGGTCTTCGGGCCGATCGCCCGCTCGCCGCGGATCTGCTCCGGCGACATATACATGTAAGTTCCGACGGTCAGGCCGCTTTGCGTCAGCTCGGTCGCCCCGGTATCGAGGGCGATGCCGAAGTCGCCGAGTTTGACCGTGCCGTCGTCGGCGAAGAACAGGTTGGCCGGTTTCAAGTCGCGATGGATCACGCCGTGATTATGCAGGTGCTGCAGGGCGCTGCAGACCTGCCAGCCGATCTCGACGGCGTCCTGCCACTGCAGGCTGATCTTATTGCGGAGCAGTTGCTTGAGCGTGCCTCCCTCGACGAGTTCCATCGTGTAGTAAAGCTGCCCCTTGTGGCGGCCCCAACTGTGGAGGGCGATCACGTTCGGGTGACTGAGCCTCTCAAGGATTTCGATCTCGCGGTTGAACCTCGCGACGATGTCTTCATCTTCGGAGACCTGCGGCAGCAGGACCTTGAGCGCCACCGCCTCGCCCGTTTTGTGGTGGACCGCCCGATAGACCGTCCCCACGGTGCCGCGGCCCAAAACGGTCCCCAGCACGTAGTCACCAATGCGCTCGTCGCTCATCCTTGGCAGCCCCGGCGCGTTCGCCCCACGTCAACTTCCGGCCGACATCGACGAACGCCGCCGACGGCCCGCTTGCTCAATGAACTGCGCATTGTGAACGAGGCCGGTACCAGCCGCAATTCAGCCCCGATCACGTCGCGGGGTCAGTGCCCGCCGAAAATAGAAAATCGCCGAATACAAGCCGCGCACGAAGTAAGCGGATCGAGACGCCTTACAAATCCGCTAAACTCATCCGCGTCTCGCTAATCCCATCGGCGAATCTCGGGCCGCAGGGCTTCGTTTGGCAGAATCCAATCCGCCGGGGCCCACGTCGCATTCTTCTGCGAGAGATCAGCGTCCGGCGAAACCAGGAGCTGCGGCTCTCGGGCATTGAGGGAGACCGCGATATTGGCCGTCACTCCGACAGGCGCGGCGAATTCCTCTTCGAATCGCTCGGCCAACTGATGCGCGTACTGCCGGATCAATTCGGGACGGGTCGACATCGTCGAAGCCTGCCGCGGTGTTAATTGCGTCCGTGCGATGAAGTCGTCGATCCACTGCTCGAACGCGGCCTCGCGATCCGCCTTGTTGCCCGCTCCGCCGCGCCGGTCGTAGCGAAAGTCGGTGCCGGGCGTGAAGATCGGCACGTCCGCCAGCGTTCGGCCGTCCTCTCCCACGATGAAGAAGTGAGCGTAGTCTGCGACCTTCACCCGCAGCTTCATGTGCCAGGCATATTTGTGTCCTTCCTCGGTCCAACTGACGTCACCCGGATAGAGCCAATGCCTTAGCGGCATGAGGCACTGCCAAGTCATGAGTAGGACCAACCCTGTCAGGACGACGGTTTGCCCCCAACGTCCCTGCCGTGCCGGGGAGCGATCTTTTAGCGGTTGAGGCATCTGCTCCTGACTCACGGAGAGGTCGCGAAGGGCTCGTGGGGGAAAGAGCAGGACCGCCGCGGCGATTGCTGAGACCAGTAGCAACGCCAGTCCCGCCCATTGCGGCTCGAACAGAATACCGGGCACGGCGACGTCAAACAGGAGGGCACCGACGACTTGGATCGCAATGAAACCGATCAGCCCGATCAGCCGCGATCTTCGAAAAAGGAACAGGCTCAGCGCGGCCGCGCTGAGTCCGGCGACGACGGCGTTCTCCATCGGAACAGCCTCATCGGTGATCTCCAAAATGCCGAGAATCTGTCGGATGACGATCAAACTACCGTAGATCCGCAGCAGGGCGAGCGGCCTGAGCGGGAAGGGCGGCCAAAGGATCACCGTCGCCGCGAGCATGAACCACGGGAAGATGCCGATCCGAAACAGCATGTCGTTCATCAGATGGAACGAAGCCGCCACAAGGAGTGCCGGGATTCGTGTCGGCTTCCACCACAGCGCCGGCACAATCAGCAGATCGAGCAGCAGTCCGCCGTACGCGAAGAGCAGCGCGACCCAAACTTCGCCGAAAAATGGTCGGACGAGCGGGAAGTCGTCGTTCGCCATCAGCATCAATTGCATCGGAATGCCCGAGAGCCAATCGGGATTGAGCTTGGCGATCCCGCCGAAGAAGTACGCGACACCGATTTGAAAGCGAAGGAGTTCGCGGACCCATCGCGGCATGGTCTGCGATCGGATTGCCGGAAAGAGCTTTGCGTCGAGAGAGAACGCTCGATACGCCGGCAGCAAGCACATCAACCCGCAGATGATGACCACCAGATAAAAGTGGTTGAGGTAATTAGACTGGTCCAGCAGGAAGATGTAGCTGAATGTCAAAAACAGCAGCGGCATCGTGATGCGATACAGCAGCCCCGCGGCCACGCAAATCCCGAGGCCCCCGAGCGCGTAGAAGACACCCGTCAGCCACGGGTCGGGGAGCATGGGAACCCATCCGAAACCGAAATAGGTGAACCGCAACGGCGGGTCGAGAAAGAGCGATTGAACCCAGCCGGAGCTGAGAAAGCGGTACGATTCCCACAGCAGAATCAGGCCGAGCCCGATCCGAAAATAAACCAAAGTCGCGATCGAAACCGGAGCAAACAACCAACTCGCCGGCGGCGACGCGTGCATTGTAGAGGAGTCGGGCGGAGGCGGCGCGGTCACGGCGGACATTACGAAACTGAGGTGCGGACGAGGCGCTTATCTCATTTCAGCCAGCAAACGACGCGGCAGAAAGCGGAGGGAAAGGGCCGGGCAAAATGGTACGAACTCACTCTCGGGTCGGCCATTCGTCTTGGCCGGTTCGCATCTGCTGCAAGACTTCCAGTGCTGCGGTTTGCTGGCCATGTGCCGCAAGGTCGGCGGCCTCCCGCAGCAACTCGATCTGGCGGTGGGTCACGGGTATCGGCAGTTCGGGCGTCGGCGGATCGGGGACGAGTTCGTCGACGATCAACTCGGCCAACTCATCGATCCCGCGGCCGGTCGTCGCTGAGACTACGACGCCCTCAAAGTTGGCAGGCAACACCGCCACGGTCGACAGGTCCGATTTGTTCCGGACGACAATATTGGGGCGGGATTGTTCGCACAGTTCCCGCTCAGCGGGCGTGAGGGGCCGGCTGCCGTCAATGACGAGGATTCGGCAGTCGCTCGTTTCAATTTGTTCGAGTGCTCGACCGATGCCGGCCTGCTCGATGTCATCGGAACTGTCTCGCAAGCCGGCTGTGTCGCTGAGCCGAATCGGCCAGCCGTCAAGCGCCGTTTCTGCGGAGACGACGTCTCGCGTTGTGCCGGCGGTCGACGAAACGATTGCGCGGCCGTATCCGAGCAGGGCGTTGATCAGGCTCGATTTGCCGACATTGGGCTGACCGTAGAGGACCACCTGCCACGGTGCGGTCAGATGGATGCCCACGTCACCGCGACTGATGACCGCTTCGACTTCCGATCGTAGTTGAAAGTCGGAGTCGATCTCTTCAATGCGATCGAGCCACACGTTGAACGCGCCGTTGAATTGGCCGAGTGCGAGCAAGGCGGTCCGCGCCGTCAGCGCGCCCGTGACGACCTGCGCGAACTTGTCGCTGAGTCCGTGTGATTGATCCTCCGGAGAAGTGCTTTCGCGCGCGACAGTCGCACCGGCAGCACGGACATCGTTTAGAATGCGAGTGATCGCCGCGGAGCCGCCGTGACAGTGGATTTCTAATTCGTCAGCAGACGTTCGGCACAGTACCACCTCCTCGGTCGCTTCTCCCCGTCCCCAATGGCCGAAGAAAATGCGATTCGTCATTTGATCGGCGATCGATCGCCCATTGGCTGCCCGAAAGCACTCCGCGGCGTCAATGAGATCGACCGGGCCGACAAATCGCAGCGTGCCGATCGCTCCACGACCCGCCGCGGTCAGCACTTCGATCCGGCAAGCGATATCGGACGAATTCATTAACCGCCGCCCCTATTGGTCCGTCGTTTCCGCACGATTCCGAATTTCCTGGTCGGCTGTGTTAGTCGCCACAATTGCTCTCCTCCCTAGTTCCCGCTGATCGACGGGAAGTGAGGACCATGCCTTGCAGGGCGAATGTCGGAAGATGACGGGCTTGGGCGACGTACGGCACGAGCCGGGGGGCGGCTCCCCCCGTGAGATAGATCGCCGGTTGATCGTCGAGTTCGATGCTGATCCGGCGAACCAGTTCGATGACCGCACCCACACCTCCCCAGTACAGACCGCTGCGGATTGCATCGCGCGTGTTTCTACCCAGCGGATTCGGCCGGGAGTCAGTCACATCATCCGAAGCCACCAGAGGCAGCAGCGCGGTGTACGATTGGAGCGCCTGTGCTGAGAGTGCAAAGCCGGGAAGGATGGCCCCACCTTCGAAGGCGCCGTCCGCGGCGACCAAATCGATCGTCGTCGCCGTCCCGGCATCGATGATGATGGCGGGCTTGGCCTTCGGTCGAAGCACGTTCGCGGCAACCGCGTTGAACAGGCGATCGGGGCCGGTGCGGGCGGGGTGATCGGTCCGGTTCTCAAGAATTTGCGGGTCGGGTCGGCGGATCTGTTCCGGCTTGGTCCCGAGTTGTTCTTTCCAAGCCCGCGTTAAGTCACGCGTCACCGCGGGATTCACGTCGGAAACCACGACTCGCGGTTCCGAACCCGCTCCCGTCTCGTCGAGCCAACGTTTGACCGGACCAAGATCAGCACACGCATTGACCGAGATCGCAAACCGACTGCCGCAGACCGGGAGGCCAGAAGCGTCGAGTGTTCCGTCAAAGTACCCGAGTTTGACGCGGGTATTTCCGACATCCGCTGCGATCAGAGCTGAAGATGCCGCGGCCATGAAAGATAACGTCCAAGATCAAAAGTAGCGCCAATGCCGACATCTAGCGGCATGACATCGGTGCAATGAGGCAATCTTTGTGAAAATGAAGTACATCGGGAACTCTCCCTACGCGTTGCCAGTGTAACCGGTTCGTTCCCTACCTGCCGGTGTGCGGGAATTAAAAGTGCGGGGAATACCTGAAAGGACTTGGGAGGCGAGGCAATTCAGTGACGAAAATTAGAGAGCAGGCCCCGGCTTTTCGTCCACAGTTCTCTAGTCCGACCGCCGAAATTGGACTCGCCATCGCCGACGTCAGGAGCTGACCAGTCAGCCGAAGAGTTTCGCTCGATCGAGGCCGCCACGCTTCGTCGCGGAACTCGGCTACGCGCTCCGATATTTGACGAACGCGACGTGCTGCTGCTCGCCGAAGGGCAAATAATCAACGATCAATTCCTCGCCAAATTGCAGGCCAGGAACATTGCGAACGTTAAGGTCCACAAGTCCGAACTGAGTCGGCTGGCCTCGCCGAGCGTTCAGCGCACCAATCAGATTCCCAAGCCTGGGGCTGCCCGCCAATCGGCGCCGAATCGCAGCGGTGTCGTGACCGACGCTCAGAACGTGATGACCCAGGCGCTCGACGTTGAGATGTCGACCGCCGGAGCGCTCGGGCTTCCTCCGCAAGGAGACCCCTTCGCCGCAGCGCTCGTCGAGCATGGAGCGAGCGGCTACGACGCGGAGCAGTTCGACCAGTTTAACGCCAACGCGAATCAGTCCGCCGACCACGTCACCGATATCTACAATTCCCTCGCCTCCGGTGAAGGGCTTGACGTTCAGGGACTCTCGGAGATCGCCGATAGCGCCATGAGCGACTTGATGGGCGATTCCGATCTATTTGCCTGTCTGGGCATCAACCCGGAATCGGGCAAGTATCCCGCCAGACACAGCGTGCATGTCGGCATGTTGGCAATCGCGATTGGTACCAAGTTGGGGCTCGACGAGCAGACGCTTCGCGAACTCTCACTCGGCTGTCTGATTCATGACGCCGGGATGATGAAAATCAATACAAAGGGCTTTTCGTCTTCGCGTCACCTCAACGATATCGAGTTTCTTGAAATTACGAAGCACCCCGTCGTCGTCTTTGACATGATGAAGGATATGCGGGCCGTTTCGAATCGCTCCGCCTTCATCGCGTACCAAATCCATGAACGATGTGACGGCAGCGGTTATCCGCGCGGGCGAGACGCAACGCAGATCCATTTTCTCTCCAAAGTGGCCGCCGTCGCCGATGTCTACGTGGCGCTGGCGTCGCCACGACCGCACCGTCCCGCGATGTTGCCTTACAAGGCCGTCGAAAAAATCCTTCAGGATACGCGAGCCGGATTGTTCGACCCCTCCGCGGTTCGTGCCCTATTGAGGACGGTTTCGCTCTTTCCGCTCGGTTCCTATGTCAAATTAAGTGACGGTCGCGAAGCACGCGTGCTTCGCTCCAACGGCGAAGCGTTCAACTCGCCGACCGTCGAGGCACGGTCGCTTGAGGGAACGGTTGAGGTTGTGGATTTGTCGCAGCAGCCCGGCGACGACGGCGTCCGAATCGTCAAGGCGATCGCCGAGTTCAGCGAAGAGTTTCAGAAGATCGTCGCCGATGCCGGCGGCGCGGACGACGCCGTTGAAGATTCCGATCTCGACAATTGGGAATAGGCAGGTCAGGCACGGCGGTCATCGCCAGAGCGTGTCCGGCGAAGCCTGAACTTGGCGATCGGGTGTCGAATCCGTCGGCAGAGGATACGATGTCGCGGCGACATGGTGCCGAACGTCGCCTCTTTCGAATCGAGTGTGAATATTCCGCATCAGCAGCGGTTGCGATCGGAGGCTCCACATCAGTTTCTGGCACAGTCGATTCGGTAGCCGCCACAGACACTCGAGATCGGCCTGATGTTCCGCCATTTTCTCGGGCTGATCCGCTTCAGCCACACCGTCTTCGCATTGCCATTTGCGCTGCTTTCAGCGGTCTTGGCGTGGCAGGAGGTCCCCGTCCGTTGGCCTGACCTCTTCGGAATCGTGCTTTGCATGGTTTTCGCCCGCAGCGCGGCGATGGCCTTCAATCGACTCGTCGATCGGCGGATCGATGCCGCGAATCCAAGGACGGCAGGGCGACACATCCCCGCGGGGCTGCTGTCCGTTCCCGCCGTGATCTCGTTCACCGGGATTTGCGTCGCGGGGTTTGTACTGTCGACGCTGCTGTTCCTTCCCAACTGGTGGCCGCTGATCCTCTCCGTTCCGGTCCTCGCATTCTTGCTCGGCTATTCATTCGCCAAACGCTGGACGATGTGGTGCCACTATTGGCTCGCTGCGGCGCTGATGCTCTCGCCGATCGCCGCATGGATTGCGATTACGGGCACGATCGCGTGGCCCCCGGTATTGCTGGCGGCGGTCATCTTCTTCTGGGTCGGCGGATTCGACATTCTCTATGCCTGCCAAGATGCCGAGTTTGACGCTGAAGCCGGTCTCAACAGCATCCCCGCCAGGCTCGGCATCCGATCGGCGCTGCGAATCGCGGCGATCAGCCATCTATGCGCGGTGCTCGGGCTATTCGGCCTGTGGTACGCCGCCGACCTCGGTTGGTTATTCCTGATCGGCGCGATCGCGATCTCCCTGCTGCTGATCTACGAGCACGCTCTGGTCCGGCCCGACGACCTATCGCGGGTCAACGTGGCCTTCTTTCAGGTCAACGCGGTGATCAGTCTCGGGTTACTGGTGATCGGCGCAGCCGACATCTGGTTCCGGGCCGCGGTGTCGGGGTAGAATAGAATTTCAAGTTCCTTGATCTCCAAGTGTGCAGCCATGTCTTTCTCCACCGAGACGCGACTCATCACCGCGGACGAGTTCGCCGAAATGCCGGCGGAGCCGTTGGCGGAACTCGTACGCGGGGAGATCATTGAATTGACTCGGCCAAGACCGTTACACGGCATGGTGTGTCAGAACGTCGCAGAACTACTTGCCACATGGTCACCCCGCCAGTCCAAAGGCCGGATCATGACCAACGACACCGGGTTCATTCTGGAACGAGGTCCTGACACGGTGCGAGGGCCGGATGTGGCCTTCGTGCGGAAATCGCGTCTCGAATCGGGCGTCTCCCTGCAGACCTACTTCGATTTCCCGCCCGATCTCGCGGTCGAAGTACTCTCGCCCTCCGACCGATGGTCGGCGGTCACCGACAAGGTCGATCAATACCTCGACGCCGGAACGGCGCTGGTCTGGGTCGTTGATCCAGAAAAATGTCGGGTCTACGTTTTCCGTGCGGACGATGCTTTCCGGACTCTGGGCGCAGGCGACTCTGTTGAAAGCGAAGAAGTACTCCCCGGCTTTTCGTGCCGCGTTTCCGACTTCTTCTTGGGCATCGAAGAGGAATAACCGATGGCGACCGCGCCGACCAAACTGATCACCGTCGACGAATTCGAGCAGATGTCGTTCGAGGGCC
The DNA here is from genome assembly GCF_007744515.1 of Stratiformator vulcanicus. NCBI lineage: Bacteria > Pseudomonadati > Planctomycetota > Planctomycetia > Planctomycetales > Planctomycetaceae > Stratiformator > Stratiformator vulcanicus. Next base: position 4,884,402 of record NZ_CP036268.1, on the reverse strand, counting down.
CGTGCGACCTCGTCGACGGCGAAATTGTGGAGCAGCCGATGCCGGGTGGGATTCATGGTGGAGTGTGCGTCAACATCGCGTTCTTGCTCAAACTCTGGGTGCGTGACGCCGCCGAGGAGTTTTGGATCGGCTCGAACGATGTCTACATATTGATTGAAACCGACCCCGATCGAGTTCGCGGGGCCGACGTGATGGCAATCCGAAAGAGTCGGATCGAGGGCGGGCGGTTACCGCTAGGGACGCTCCGGGTTCCGCCTGACCTCTGCGTCGAAGTCACGTCCCCCACCGATCGTTGGACGGGGATTCATGAAAAAGTGGCAGAGTACATTCGGATCGGCGTGAAAGAGGTTTGGGTGGCGGACGTCAGCGAACGGCAGGTTCACGTTTACCGAGAAAACCGGGCGCCATTCATTCTCACTATCGGCGATGAACTTCGTTCTGACGAAGTCCTCCCCGGCTTCACCTGCCCGGTCGAAGAAATCTTCGCCGGGGTCTAAACTTGTATTTATGGTCCACGAGCGTGAATCAGTCAGCTTTCGCCGCAATCGGAGTCAGAACGTGAGCAGCGTTGAAGCAGGGACCCATCTCATTACGATGGCCGAATTCGAGCGCATGCCATTCGAGCGACGGGCCGAGTTGATTCGGGGCGAGATAGTGGAGTGCGATGTGCCGGGGACTATCCACGGAATTGTGTGCGTCAACATTGCATTCCTGCTTAAGTCCTGGACGCAGCGGTCAGGTCAACCTTACGTCATCGGCTCAAACGACTCGTACATATTGATCAGCCGTGATCCCGACACTGTCCGCGGGCCGGACCTGTTCGTTATCGAAAAGTCGAAGCTGGGAAAGTCGGGACCGACGAGCGGAACCTTGACAGCAACGCCAGACCTCGTCGTCGAAGTCGTCTCGCCATCGAATAGTTGGAAACAGATCGAGACCAAGGTCGACGAATACTTGTGCATCGGTGTGAAGGCCGTGTGGGTGATCGTTCCGAACAAACGCTGCGTTCATGTGTTCCGCCCTGACGTATCCGCAGCGATTGTGAGTGAATCCGAAATGCTCGATGGCCAGGATGTGCTTCCCGAGTTTCGTTGCTCCGTCGAAGACTTATTTGACAACACAACATTTTAGTGAATTGATTGTTCCTACTGCGGTTCTTTTCTGGGCCATCGAACTTCCTACCAACCAAACAATGTCCGACTACACCACCCAAATTTCCGAAATCGAAGCCAAAGTCGAGGGCGGCGAGCGTCTGTCGTTCGACGATGGCGTTTTCCTTGATGAACAGGT